>NZ_JBCMFH010000007.1:0-326938 GCF_043848115.1 Salmonella sp. 2020_1395
TGCCTGGCGGCAGTAGCGCGGTGGTCCCACCTGACCCCATGCCGAACTCAGAAGTGAAACGCCGTAGCGCCGATGGTAGTGTGGGGTCTCCCCATGCGAGAGTAGGGAACTGCCAGGCATCAAATTAAGCAAAAGGCTCAGTCGAAAGACTGGGCCTTTTGTTTTATCTGTAGTCTGTCGGTGAGCACTCGTTGCGCAGCAACGGCCCGTAGGGTGGCGGGCAGGACGCCCGCCATAAACTGCCAGGCATCAGACAAGTGAAGAAGCCCGTCCGTCTGGACGGGCTTTTTTGCGTGTGTGGTAACTGTAAAATCGTAGGCCTGATAAGCGCAGCGCCATCAGGCAACCGGCACCGTCGGATGGCAGCTCCGCCTTATTCGGCCTACAGGAATTATCCCGCCTACGAAGTTGGTGCTCTTGTAGAACCGATAAGGGCACAACCCACCCAATCGTTAACGATGAACTATCCTTTACACGTGCTTATATAAGCAGTGAGGATTTTCATTGGCTATCAAACCTTTTAACTACCAGCAGGACTTTTCCAGCATCGACTTCCGCCAGCAGCCTGAATTGTATCAGGTTGGACGAGGCGAGCAGGGGGTGCTACTGGTTGAACCCTACAAAAGCGAAATTCTTCCTTTCTGGCGCTATAAAGATAAAGCATCGGCGATGAAATCCGCAGAGCAAATCTACCAGTTGTTCGAAGCTTACCGGCAGCAGGATGATTTCGTTGGTATGGACATGGCGCGTAAATTTATTCAGATGGGATACACCCGCGCCAGGCGATACGCTAACTATAAAGGCGGTAAAAAGTATGCAGAAGACGGCAGCCTGAATACACGGGGTAATGATCCTATTAAGGCCGCGGCGGCAACGGTTTTCAAAGGTTGGTGGGATAAAATTCGTCAGGACGAAGACTATCTGAAACGGAAACGCCAGCATCAGGCACGGTGGGGATAAAAATTAGCAAACAAATAATTAACACTTTATTTACTTTTTGGTCTCGCGTAATCTGAATCTCCAAAATGAAAGGCCGATTAAGCCTGGCAACAAGGAGAACAGTATGGCAGAAATTATTCAGCGTATAGATAAAAACAACGCTGAGGCTCCGGAGATGCGGCGACGCATATGGGCTATCGTGGGGGCCTCTTCCGGAAACTTAGTGGAATGGTTTGATTTCTACGTCTACTCTTTCTGCTCGCTCTATTTTGCACATATCTTCTTTCCTTCTGGTAATACCACTACTCAGCTTTTGCAAACGGCAGGCGTCTTTGCCGCCGGTTTTTTAATGCGGCCTATCGGTGGTTGGCTGTTTGGACGCATTGCCGATCGACGCGGGCGCAAAGCCTCAATGTTGATTTCGGTGTGCATGATGTGCATGGGGTCGCTGGTGATTGCCTGCTTACCTGGTTACGATACCATCGGCACCTGGGCACCGGCGCTGCTACTTATTGCAAGGTTATTTCAGGGACTCTCGGTAGGGGGAGAGTATGGGACCAGCGCGACATATATGAGTGAAGTTGCGCTTGAAGGTCGTAAGGGATTTTTCGCGTCGTTTCAGTACGTTACGCTTATCGGTGGCCAACTACTGGCATTGCTGGTCGTTGTGATTTTGCAGCAGGTTCTGGAGGATGCTGAGCTTCGTGCCTGGGGATGGCGTATTCCCTTTGCGCTGGGCGCCGTGCTGGCGGTTGTGGCGTTATGGCTACGTCGCCAGCTGGATGAAACCTCGAAGCATGAGACTCGCGCATTAAAAGAAGCCGGTTCGTTGAAAGGTTTGTGGCGTAATCGCAAAGCCTTTTTGATGGTGCTTGGTTTCACCGCGGCAGGCTCGCTGTGCTTTTATACCTTCACCACCTATATGCAGAAATATCTGGTAAATACAGCAGGTATGCATGCCAATGTCGCCAGCGGCATTATGACGGCTGCGCTGTGTGTTTTCATGTTGGTGCAGCCGTTATTCGGCGCGTTATCCGATAAGATTGGCAGGCGCACCTCTATGCTATGTTTTGGCGCACTCGCGACGCTTTTCACCGTTCCAATTCTCTCCGCGTTGCAGAATGTGACGTCGCCTTATGCCGCATTTGCTTTAGTGATGTGCGCGCTATTGATTGTGAGTTTCTATACCTCGATTAGCGGGATCCTGAAAGCGGAGATGTTTCCGGCGCAGGTTCGCGCCCTGGGCGTCGGTTTATCTTACGCGGTAGCAAACGCGTTATTTGGCGGCTCTGCGGAATATGTCGCGCTGTCGCTAAAATCTGTCGGTATGGAGAGTTCGTTCTTCTGGTATGTTACCGCGATGGCCGTTCTGGCTTTCCTGGTTTCGTTGATGTTGCACCGTAAAGGAAAGGGCTTACGCCTTTAGTATCGCGCCATTTGCCAGATAGCGTAACCGGTTGTCGCGCCAGCGACATCCCAGACAAAATCTTTCCAGCTCCAGCCGCTGCCTTCCGGGCGGCTGTCCCAGAGTTCTTTTGAGGCTCCGAGACTCAAAGAAAACATCAGCCCTATCGCTGCGCTGCGGTCAGGGCTTACTCCCTGGTGACGCGCATACTCATTACCGGCTGCCGATAGCGTCGCTGATGCCATAAAATGCTGGGCTTTATCCTGACCGCTCCAGTGGTCGTTAGCCAGATGGCTGCACCCGGAGAGAAACAACACCGCAAAAGGAATCAACACGCGCACGCTCACTCCTAAGAGAAAACCCCGTACAGGACGGGGCTTCGATTACAGGATACGGCTAATTAATCTGTCGATGCGGATCCGGCGCAGGCGGCGAATCAATTTACGCACTTTTATCGGATAGTCGGCAATGCTCTGCAGGTCACGATAATGTTTTACGATGGTTGTGTGCGTTCGGATAAGTTCCAGCTCTTTTTCCCGCTGAGGGGCAAGCTCCTGCTTAGGATCGTGGATCAGAATGGCGTTTTCCAGATCCAGACGCCAGGCGCGGGGATTCAGGTTGTTGCCGGTGAGTAGCATCCATTTATCATCTACCCACATCCCTTTCAAATGATAGGTATTGTCGTCATCTTTCCACAGACGCACCACAAGCTGATCGGTATTGACGTAATACTGTAAACGGCTCAGGAAGCGGCGCAGGTTAATCTCATAGAGATAGGGCAGCGCGCCAATGATCTTGAACGGTTCATCTTCCGGAATGTAAAAATCATTCGCGGTTTTATCGCCAACAATGATTTCGACTTTCTTTCCGTCGCGCAGTAGCTGAATAATGTTCCGCACCAGTACCGCTGGTAGATTGAAGTAAGGGGTACAAATGGTGAGCTTATGCTCCGCACAGGGCATGAGATGGAAAATGGTTTTGTTCAGCAGACTGGATTTTCCAAGCCCGACCAGCGGCGTAACGGAGAGTTGCTCGTCATTAGCGTCACCCTGAAAATGATATGACGCATCACGCAGCTCCTGACGGTATAAGCGGATATCGTTTTTAATCTCCGGGCTTTTCGGACGCTGGGTATTATCCAGACGATTCACACCACGGCCATTCATCAGATTTTGCGTCACCCAGTCAAACATGATGTCTGCCATTTGCCGATTGCGAATCAGCTGGTAGCGATCGTAGCGATATTTGTCATGCTGATGGAGATAGACATCGTTCAGGCTGGCGCCGCTGTACAGGACGCTATCATCAATGATAAAGCCTTTAAAATGCAGTACGCCAAGCGCTTCTCGCGTATTAATCGGTACGCCGTAAACCGGGACATCAATGCCGGGGTTTTCCTGCGCCAGTCGGCAATACCAGTCTGCATTGGTATTCGAGGCTGCTGCGCCAATGCGCCCGCGTTGCGCGCGATGCCAGTCGACCAGCACCCTCACGTCCAGTTCAGGACGCTGCCGTTTAGCCGCATAGAGCGCGTCGAGTATACCCTTACCCCCATCGTCCTGTTCCAGATACAGGGCAACGATACAAATACGCTGCGTCGCGCTGGCGATTTTCTCCAGCAGTGTCTCCCGAAAAGTAGCAGGAGTATAAAAGAAATCTACATCATCAACTGACTGAGAAATCTTAGGGAGTTGGGCAAGGTGTTGTTGATGTTTATTACGCTTAAATTTTGACAACATCACAGTGCATTTCTTCTCTGTTCATTGAAGGGTCCTCTGTGCTATGCAGACGACATAAGCGAGCAATAATAACATCAGTACCCGTTAAAGTGGTCAACATTTCCAGTACATTACTCACGATTCATCACATTTGGCCAGATTCAGCGTCAATCCCACGATGCCCTCTTCGAGCTGAATATCGACCTGAAATCCCAGTTTTCTGGCCAGCGCGACCATGCCGCGATTGTTCGGCATCGTAATACCGTTTAGCCGCTTCAATCCGTGATCGCGAGTATAGGCAATCAATTTCTCCATTAAACGGCGTCCTAAACCCAACCCTTTGAGATCTGAACGCACCAATACGGCAAACTCGGCATCTACGTTGTCAGGATCGGAGATCGCGCGCGTTACGCCGAGGATCTCTTCAGCGTTGTCCATCCGCCTCACGGCCACAAAGGCCATTTCTCGATCGTAGTCGATCTGCGTCATGTTGGCTAAATCTTCATGGGTGAATTCGTTGATCTCGCTGAAATAACGGTAGTAAAGATCCTCTTTGGTGACCTGTGCGATGAATTGTCGCAGTTGGGGCTCATCTTCCGGCAGGATAGGACGGAACAGGCAGCGATCGCCATTTTTCATCTCCACCCACTCTTCAAGCTGGTTGGGATAGGGGCGTACCGCAAGTCGACTTTCGTTATCGCCATCAAACGGGGCAATATCCAGCGTCACATCCAGCGCGGTAAACTCACTGGCGGAAGCCAGCAGCGGATGGATATCCAGACGCTGAATTTCCGGGCAGTCGACAATCAGGTTTGAAACCTGGACCAGCAGCTGGCTTAAACCGACAATATCCAGCGGACGCAGCGCGCTACGGGCGCGAATTTTCCGCTGTTTAATGCCCTGAATCACCAGATAGCGCGCCAGATTCATGTTGAGCGGCGGCAGCGCGACGACCGCCTGCTCTTCCGGACGCCACTCTACGCCGCCTTCACCCAACATAATCAAAGGACCAAACACCGGATCGTGCTCGACCACCACTCGAAGCTCCTGCGCGCCGGCGCGGTTAGCCATGCTTTGTACCAGCAAACCGTGAATCCGCGCCTGCGGCCAGGCCATCTTTACACGATCGAAAATGGCGTTCGCGGCCTGTTGTACCTCGCTTGCGGTCCGCAGGTAAAGCATGACCCCCTGAACTTCAGATTTATGCGGAATGTCGGGCGAGCGCAGCTTGAGAGCTACCGGATAGCCTATCTGTTCGGCGATATGCACCGCTTCAGCGCTGTCGCTGGCAATCCAGGTTGGGAGCGTGTGCAGCCCATAGGCGTGTAAAATCGGCTGTACTTCATGGGTATCCAGTGAGGCGGCGCCTTCCGCAATCGCCCGCTGTAACAGATTATGCGCCTCAGCGGTATTGGACGTCAGGTTACTCGGCAACGCTGGCGTTTCCCGCAGTTGCTTCTGGTTACGCCGGTATTCCACCATATGCATAAACGCGGTAATCGTGCCTTCCGGCGTACGGTAGGTTGGTAATCCGGCTTCGCTGAATAGCCGTCTTGCCTCCTGAGACGAGAACTCGCCGCACCAGTTTGTCAGCAGCGTAACAAACTTGCCTCTGGGGTGGCGCTTAATCGTCTCGATCAGAGCATGGGCGCTTTCCGTACCCGGCGCGGCAGCGCTGGGAGAGTGGATAACCATAAGCGCGTCAAAATCCTGACTGGCGAGCAGGATATCCAGCGTTTTGACGTAATGTTCGCTGCTGGCGTCATCACACAGATCCAGCGGATTGGCAATATCAATGTGCGGGGGAAGCGCCTGCCGTAGTTGCAGGCAGGTCTCTTCGCTCAACGTCGCCAGCTTGCCGTTACGCGACCACAACTCATCTAACGCCAGCGCGGCAGGCGCGGCGCCATTGCTGATAATCATCAGTCTGTCGCCGCGTAGCGGACGCATATGGCTCAGTGTTTCGACGGCGGAAAAAAGCTCGTGCGTATCCTGGACTCGCAGCAGGCCTGCGCGCTGGATGGCCGCATCCCACGCAGGGTCCATTCCCGCGCTGGTATTAAGTAAACGCTGGGCAGCCGGGCTTCGGCCGCTTTTAATCACCAGAATCGGTTTGTTACGTGAAGCGCTACGGGCGGCGGAAACAAAACGGCGGGCGTCGCTTAACTGTTCCAGATAGAGCAAAATCGCGCTGGTCTTGCTGTCGCGCGCCAGATAGTCCAGTAGTTCATCGACATCAATATCCAGGCTATCGCCCAGCGCGATAAAGTAGGAAAAGCCCATTTCACGCTGTTGCGCCCAGTCAAGAATAGTATTGGAAACGGCGGCAGACTGGGAAATAAAAGCGAGCTTGCCCTGTTTAATCGGGACGGGAGAAAAGCTGGCATTCAGCCCTTGCCACGGCGCGAGGAGCCCAAGACTGTTTGGACCCAGCAGACGCATTTTATAATGCCGGGCACAGGCAAGAAGTTCTTCATGTTGCGACGTGGGAGCAGAAAGGATAATGCACGTTTTACACCCTTTCGCGCCAAGCGCGTCCAGTAACGCCAAGTTACGGCTGGCGTTAGTGCATAAAATAGCCAGATCGGGGGTGAAAGGAAGACTGGCGATATCCGGCCAGGCCATGACGCCTAAAACGGCTTTCCAGGCGGGCGTCACGGGAAGGACGGGGCCATTGAATCCGCCCGCCAACAAGTTACGCATCATCAGGTAACCCGCGCGGTGGGGCTTCATTGATGCGCCAATCACCGCGATCGATTTTGGTCGCAGTAGCGCTTCCAGTCCTTGCTGGCTCATACCGGTTTCCCTTACACAGAAGTGACCGGATAATTTTAAACGCTTTCGCTATTTTATGCTGTGACGTTTCCCGGATGTTGCGTTTTTCCTGCCAGATAGCGCGTTTTGAAACGGGTGAAATGTTCACCTAAACTGGTTGCCGCCTCGGTATCTCCCGCCAGATCTAACAACGCTATGGCGACTTCGGCGGTGCAATATTGCCCTTCGGCATGGATTTCACGCAGACGATAAGCGGAAAGACGCGATAAATCGACGGAAATGACCGGCAGATGATCCAGATAAGGGCTTTTACGAAACATTTTACGTGCTTCGGGCCAGGTGCCGTCCAGCATAATAAACAGCGGCGTTTTCCCGGCGGGCGGGGTGGAAATGACCTCGCGCGCTTCGCCGGCGTAGGACGCAGGAAAGACCACTATCGGTTGATAATCCGGATGCTGTACCAACTCCAGCAACGCCTGTGGCGGCTCGGTACGCGACCACTGAAACGCCGCGGTATCCGGCAAAATATCGGCTATCAGCCGGCCGGTATTGCTGGGTTTCATCGGTTCAGTGTCAAACATGACCAGACAAAAACGGCTTTTCGCCTGAGAAGGCGTTAACGTATCACACAGGCAAGATTTTAGCGGCAGCAGGCAGCGTTGACAGCGGCGAACCCGATTGCCTCTGGCAAGAAAAGGGCGAGTAGCGCGCGCAAGCCGTTCGGCGCGTAACTGAAGGACAGCGTTATTGGTCATAGAAAGCGTTTGCGGAGAAAAACGCTATTGTGGCAGAGGTGAAAACGGGGCACAAGATGCGCCCCGTGGCGTTTACAGCGCTTCGTTCAGCCAGCTGTCGAAAGGCGCTTTAGGCACTGCGCCATTAAGCATATCGACCACCTGTCCATGTTTAAAAATCATAATCGTCGGGATGCTGCGGATACCGAAACGGGCGCTGAGTTCCCGTTCCGCCTCGGTATTCACTTTGACGAAACGGACTTTACCGCTGCGCTCTTCTGCGACATCCTCGAAGATTGGCGCAAAGTTACGGCAAGGGCCGCACCAGGGGGCCCAGAAGTCGATTACCACTGGAAGATCGTCCTTCAACAGTTTGTCCAGCGTTTCGCCGGTCGCATTAATGACTTCTCCGTCAAACAACTCATGACCGCAGCGTCCACATTTTGCCGCGTCCTGAAGCCGATCGTCGGGGATGCGGTTAATGGCCTGACAATGGGTACAAACGGTGTTCATAGCTAACCTCTGAATACGTCGGAAGACGTCCCGCTACGCGCGGGATGTTTCTATAATGTTACATATTATCGAGGAGTCTGTGCTAAACAACAATGTGTTTTATTCAATGAGTACAATAGTCGCAAGCTTTTAAACGAAATCATGGCTAACCGGATGCACATCGGGTAATCTTCGCGCTTCGCGCAGCGCTGGTGGAGAAAAGCATGAACGATGAATTAAAAAACAAAAGCGGCAAAGTCAAAGTGATGTATGTCCGTAGTGATGATGACTCTGATAAACGCACCCATAACCCGCGTACCGGGAAAGGGGGAGGCCGCCCAGCAAAGTCTCGCACTGACGGTGGACGTCGCCCCGCCCGTGATGAGCGAAATAATCAGAGCCGTGACCGTAAACATGAAACTTCGCCGTGGCGCACCGTGTCCCGCGCGCCAGGCGATGAAACGCCTGAAAAAGTCGATCATGGTGGTATTAGCGGTAAAAGTTTTATCGACCCTGAAGTTTTGCGTCGCCAGCGTGCGGAAGAGACACGCGTCTACGGCGAAAATGCCTGCCAGGCGCTATTCCAGAGCCGTCCTGACGCCATCGTGCGCGCATGGTTTATCCAAAGCGTGACCCCGCGTTTTAAAGAGGCGCTGCGCTGGATGGCGGCGAATCGTAAAGCCTACCATGTGGTGGATGAAGCCGAACTGGCAAAAGCTTCCGGGACTGAGCACCACGGTGGCGTGTGTTTCCTGATTAAAAAGCGTAACGGTACGACCGTTAAGCAATGGGTAAAGCAGGCGGCGGATCAAGACTGCGTGCTGGCGTTGGAAGATGTCGCTAACCCGCATAATCTGGGCGGCATGATGCGTAGCTGCGCGCACTTCGGCGTGAAGGGCGTGGTGGTACAGGATGCGGCGTTGCTGGAGTCCGGCGCGGCGATTCGTACTGCGGAAGGCGGGGCGGAGCATGTCCAGCCGATTACTGGTGAAAGCATTGTTGACGTACTGGATGATTTTCGTCAGGCGGGGTACACCGTGGTGACGACGTCCAGCGATCGCGGTCAGGCGCTCTTTAGTACGACCCTGCCGGAAAAGATGGTGCTGGTCTTAGGCCGTGAATATGACTACCTGCCGGAAGCGGCGCGCGAACCCGACGATCTGTGCGTGAAAATTAACGGCACGGGGAACGTGGAAAGCCTGAATGTGTCGGTTGCGACAGGCGTGCTGCTCGCCGAGTGGTGGCGACAGAATAAAGCGTAAGGGCTGCAGCCCGGTGACGCAACGCGCGCCGGGCCGATTATGTACTTCCTACCGCCCGGTCAGACAAGGCGCTTTCGCGCCGTTATCCGGGCGATAAAACGGCGAGTCGCCAACGTTATTCACTCTCAGCCGGTAATACTGGCGTCCAGTCGATAGTTTTCTCGCCGTGTTGTTCCAGCCATTGGTTCGTTAGCGCAAAATGGTTACAGCCAAAAAATCCGCGGTGCGCAGAGAGTGGCGAGGGATGCGGAGCTTTCAGAATATGGTGGCGCTGTGGATCAATAATCGCGCCTTTCTTCTGGGCGTGCGAGCCCCACAGCAAGAAGACGACCCCTTCGCGGTGTTGGTTAATCAGGCTTATCACTTTATCCGTAAAAGTTTCCCACCCCAGGCTGGCATGAGAATGCGCCTGGCCTGCCCGTACCGTGAGCACCGTATTCAGTAACAGTACGCCCTGGCGCGCCCAGCTTTCCAGATAACCGTGCGCGGGGCGAACAAAGCCGGGAATGGAGGCTTCCAGCTCTTTGTATATATTCACTAATGACGGCGGGGGAGCGATCCCAGGACGCACGGAAAACGCCAGACCATGTGCCTGGCCGGGGCCGTGGTAAGGATCTTGTCCCAGGATCACCACCTTAACGTCGCCCAGTTCCGTAAAGCGAAAGGCGTTAAACACATCTTTTTGCGGCGGGTAGACCGTGATACCCGACTGACGCTCGCCAGCAACAGTGTGAAGCGTATTGATAAAGTAAGGTTGCTGTTTCTCATCAGCCAGCACATCGTGCCAGGTTAACTCAGTCGCCATCTCGCTCTCCTGCGAATTTCCAGTTCCCTTAGCTTAACTGCTTCTTTCTGCAGTGCAAAATCCTGCGTGCTACAAAAACGGTTACCTACAAAAGATAGTTGAAAATTTATGTAAAAAGTTTATAGGTCTGAATGGTGTAAGTTGATGTAAAACAATAAATTCCCTTCATCACCCTTTTTGTGGTGTGGTTTTTATTGATTTAAATCAAAGAATGAAGGGTGATCGAAGGGTATATATACACTCAAGCAACAATGGTTTTACCAATTGGCCGGGATTAGGCCGACCGAAATCAAATAATTTTGCCTGGGGAGGCATCACATGATTACAGGTATCCAGATTACTAAAGCCGCTAACGACGACCTGCTGAATTCCTTCTGGCTGCTGGACAGCGAAAAAGGCGAAGCGCGCTGCATCGTTGCAAAATCCGGCTTTGCTGAAGATGAAGTTGTGGCTGTCAGCAAACTGGGCGAGATTGAATACCGTGAAATTCCGATGGAAGTTAAACCGGAAGTACGCGTTGAAGGCGGTCAGCATCTGAACGTTAACGTTCTGCGTCGTGAAACTCTGGAAGACGCGGTTAAGCATCCGGAAAAATACCCGCAGCTGACTATTCGTGTTTCTGGTTATGCGGTGCGTTTTAACTCCCTGACGCCGGAACAGCAGCGCGACGTTATCGCTCGTACCTTTACCGAAAGCCTGTAAGGCTTATCCGGTAATAACAAGCGGAAGAGGCCGGGCCTTTTCCGCTTTTGTTTTATTTGTGTCAGTAAAAAATCCGCACCGCGCAGTACACCAGCAGTAACGCCAGAATGATATTTAACTGGCGACCATAATGGCGAAACGCCCGCTGAAACAGATGTCCCGCCAGCGCCCAACACACATTACCGAACGTGCCGATCAATGCCAGCAATATACTGACGCCGATGACCCAGTTCAGCGCCTGCGTTTGCGGTAAAACAAATGTAGACAGAGCGGTAATGCCGTACAGAATAATTTTGACGTTCACAAACTGCAGGCCAAAGCTTACCCAAAAGCCAACCGGTTTTGGTCTGGCGTTCTCATCCGCCGCTGGACTGGTGGCAATTTTCCACGCCAGCCACAGGATATACGCAGCCCCCACCCAACTGAGTAAATGAATGATTGCCGGATCGATAACCGCAAGGGAAAACGCGATCCCGGCGCACAGCAGCATGACGACCAAAAATCCCAGACTCATACCTGCCAGTACACGAATACTCTGCCGAAAACCATGTGCAGTTGCTGCGCTAAGCGCGAGAATATTGTTTGGGCCGGGGGTAAGGGCGGTGATTAATGTATAAGTCCAGAAAGCGCTTAAAAGCATTGGTGTCACTTGTCATCTCCTCTGTTTTAGCAGACAGTACCCGATATGAAATATTTAAAAAAATGAATGTTTTTTAATTCTGAATTCGAGATTTTCGATAGGTTGGTGGTTATGGATCTGCGTCGGTTTATTACGCTGAAAACGGTAGTGGAAGAGGGCTCGTTTCTGCGGGCTTCGCAAAAGCTGTGCTGCACTCAGTCGACAGTAACTTTTCATATTCAACAGCTTGAACGTGAGTTTTCCCTGCAACTGTTCGAGAAAATAGGGCGCCGAATGTGCCTGACCACTGAGGGGAAAAAGCTGATGCCGCATATCCATGAACTGACGCGTGTGATGGAGTCGATTCGTGAAGCCGCAAGACAGGATGCGGAACCCGGCGGAGAGCTGCGCGTGGCGACAGGTGAAACCTTACTGGCGTACAAAATGCCGCAGGTTCTACAACGTTTTAAGCTGCGAGCGCCGAATGTCAGATTGTCGCTACAGTCGCTGAATTGCTATGTGATACGTGATGCGTTGCTGAATGACGAGGTCGATCTGGGCGTTTTTTATCGCGTAGGCAATGATGACGCGCTCACGATGCAGCAACTGGGGGAGCAGTCGCTGGCGCTGGTGGCCTCTCCACTGCTACAGGATGCTGATTTTACGCAGCCAGATCAGCATATTCCCTGTAGCTTCATCATCAATGAACCGCAATGTGTCTTCCGCCAGCTGTTTGAAAGTACGCTACGGCAGAGGCGGATTACGCTGGAAAACACCATTGAGCTGTGGAGTATTGAAAGCATTAAACAGTGTGTGGCTGCTAACCTGGGCATCAGCTTTTTACCGCGATTTGCCGTTGAACGAGAACTTAGCACCGGTCAGTTGAAAGAGCTGCCGTTTGGCGCACCGTCGCCGTCGATCATGGCGCTGTGCGCCCATCATGCCGGGAAAGCGGTCAGCCCGGCAATGCAGATATTTATGCAGTGTATGGAGGCGTGTTTTACCGTGGAAGATAAAAAAATGCCGGGTTAACGAACCCGGCATTATCATCACTCTTCGCTGGATTGCTCCTGCATTTTCGTACCGCTTGGCTTGCGGCGCTTACCGATATTTTTTGTATCGCGGTGACGTTTCTTCACGCGCGGCTTCTCTTTTTCTTTCTCTTTTTTCTTCTCGGCGCGTTTCGCCAGCACTTTTTTCGACGGTTTGCCGGTCAGCTTTTCGCTGGGCGCACGCGTGGTCGGGCGAAGCTCATCAATGACGCGCGCTTTTAGCGGCTCTTCGATGTAGCGACCGATTTTCAGCAGCAACAGATGGTCGTGGGCTTCTACCAGCGAGATTGCAGTGCCTTTGCGACCCGCACGGCCTGTACGACCAATGCGATGCAGATAGGTATCGCCACTGCGCGGCATGTCGAAGTTAATGACGTGGCTAACGTCAGGAATATCAATCCCGCGTGCCGCGACGTCGGTCGCGACCAACACGTTAACGCGACCGTCGGTGAGACGCTTAATACCTTCGTTACGTTTGATCTGCGCCATCTCACCTTCAAGATAGCAATTGTTGATCCCTGCCAGACGCAGCGTTTCAGCCAGTTCATGGACGCGTTCACGTTTACGTACAAACACGATAGAACGGGTTGCATCGTCTTGTTTTAGCAGATGCTTCAACAGCGCAACTTTATGTTCGAAATTGTCGGCACGGTAGTACCACTGGTGAATTTTCTTACGCTCGCGGGTTGACGGATTGGCGGAAACCTCAACCGGGTCTTCCAGCAGACGCTCGGCAAAATCTTTAATCGCATCGCCTTCCAGCGTGGCGGAGAACAGCATCGTCTGTTTACGCCAGCGGGTCTCACCAGCGATATGTTCAATGTCCTGAGCGAAGCCCATGTCGAGCATCCGGTCAGCTTCGTCAAGGATCAGTGTTTCAACCGCCCGGCAGTCAAAGTTCTCTTCTTTTATATATTGCAGCAGACGGCCCGTCGTGGCGACCACGATATCCTGGTTTTCGCTAAACACTTCAGCATGGTTCATATAGGCCACGCCGCCGGTAATCGTGGCGATATCCAGATGAGTATGCTTAGCCAGTTCACGAGCGTGATCGGCAACCTGCATTGCCAGTTCGCGGGTTGGCGTCAGGATCAGAATGCGCGGCGGCCCCGATTTTTTACGCGGAAAGTCGAGCAGGTGCTGCAACGCCGGCAGCAGATATGCCGCCGTTTTACCGGTGCCTGTCGGCGCAGAACCGAGTACATCACGGCCATCGAGCGCAGGCGGAATGGCGGCAGCCTGAATGGCGGTCGGGCGAGTGAAACCTTTATCCTGGAGGGCATCCAGCAGGCTTTCGTCGAGTTCAAGTTCGGAAAAAGTCGTTACAGTCATGTTCTACCTCTGTGTGGGGCGCTGATTATAGACGTTACGGCCGCAATCTTCATCTGTTTGTATGGATATCCCTTCTCAGGTATTGTTTTCACTCGGCGCTGTCGCCGTTTTTTTGCAAGGTTGTTTTTACATGTCTCAGTCTGGCTCCGTTCTTCGTCGTAACGGATTTACGTTTAAACAGTTTTTTGTCGCACACGATCGGTGTGCGATGAAAGTGGGAACTGACGGTATTTTACTCGGGGCGTGGGCGCCGGTCGCGGATGTAAAGCGAATTCTGGATATCGGTACTGGAAGCGGTCTGCTGGCGTTAATGCTGGCGCAGCGGACGGATGACAATGTGCCTATTGACGCCGTGGAACTGGATGCCGGGGCTGCCATGCAAGCGCAGGAAAACGTTGCTCACTCTCCCTGGCCGCATCGAATAACGGTGCATACTGACGATATTCAGCGTTGGGCGCCTCGCCAGACGGTACGCTTTGATCTTATTATCAGCAACCCGCCTTATTACGAACCCGGTGTGGAATGCGCCACGCCGCAGCGGGAGCAGGCGCGTTACACCGCTACGCTGGATCACCAGACGTTATTGGCTATTGCGGCGGATTGTATTACCGAAGACGGCTTTTTTTGCGTAGTCTTGCCGGAACAAATAGGTAACGCTTTTACACAGCAAGCGCTCAACATGGGATGGCATTTGCGATTACGTACTGACGTTGCGGAAAACGAAGCGCGCTTGCCGCACCGGGTTTTGCTCGCATTCTCCCCGCAAGCCGGAGAGTGCTTTAGCGACAGATTAGTAATTCGCGGGTCAGACCAGCATTATTCTGAAAGTTATACGGCGCTGACCCAGGCATTTTATCTGTTTATGTGAGGCGTTAACGGCGAAAGGATCGATGGGCCTGATTCAGCCAGTTGTTGCGGATAATCCAGCGTAAAGTGCAGCCCCCGGCTCTCTTTACGCATCATCGCGCAACGCACAATCAGTTCGGCCACTTGCACCAGATTGCGCAGCTCCAGTAAATTATTCGAGACGCGAAAGTTGGCGTAATATTCGTCAATCTCTTGTTGCAACATAGTAATACGCCGTAGGGCGCGCTCCAGCCGTTTCGTCGTGCGCACAATCCCCACATAGTCCCACATCAGCAGGCGCAGTTCATGCCAGTTATGCTGAATCACCACCCGCTCATCGGCGTTCTCCACGCGACTTTCATCCCAGGCGGGAAGGGCGTTAACGCTGTGGACAGAAGGCATTCGCCTGTCGATATCCATTGCTGCGGACCAGCCGTACACTAAGCATTCCAGCAACGAGTTGGACGCCATACGGTTAGCGCCGTGCAGGCCGGTGTAACTGACTTCGCCAATGGCATATAAGCCGTCTACATCGGTACGACCATAATCATCGACGACCACGCCGCCGCAGGTATAGTGCGCGGCAGGAACAATGGGAATCGGTTCTTTGGTTAAATCCATCCCCAAATCAAGCAGTTTCGCATAGATCATCGGGAAGTGCTGGCGGACAAAATCGTCAGGCTTGTGGCTGATATCGAGAAACATACAGTCTGCGCCGAGTCGTTTCATCTCATGGTCAATAGCGCGGGCGACAATATCGCGCGGCGCCAGTTCCCCGCGTTCGTCAACGTCCGGCATAAACCGTGAACCGTCCGGACGTTTAAGGTATGCGCCTTCGCCACGCAGCGCTTCGGTAAGGAGAAAATTACGCGCCTGCGGGTGATAAAGGGCGGTGGGATGAAACTGGTTAAATTCCAGATTAGCGACCCGACAGCCTGCGCGCCAGGCCATCGCGATACCGTCGCCGGAGGAAATATCCGGGTTAGTGGTATATTGATACACCTTTGAGGCGCCGCCGGTCGCCAGCACCACCGACTTCGCATGACAGGTTTCAACCCACTCTTTATTGCGATTCCAGATCCAGGCGCCGACGACCCGGCGAGGCCCCGGCAGACCCATTTTATCGGAGATAATTAAATCAACGGCGTTGCTGCGTTCCAGCACCTGAATATTAGGATGATTTTGTGCCCGACTGACCAACGTGGTTTCGACTTCCTTTCCGGTAGCGTCGGCGGCATGAAGGATACGGCGATGACTATGGCCGCCTTCACGCGTGAGATGATAGCTCTCCTTGCCGTTTGGCTGGACATGCGTATCAAACAGGACGCCCTGATCGATAAGCCACTGCACGCAGGTACGAGCGTTGCTGGCGACAAACTCCACCGCGTGGCGATCGCAAATTCCGGCGCCGGCAATCAGCGTATCTTCGACATGCGACGCAATACTGTCGGTTTCATCAAACACGGCGGCAATACCGCCCTGCGCATAAAACGTGGAGCCCTCGCTCACCGGCCCTTTACTCAGGACGATAACCTTATGTTTTTCAGCCAGACGCAGCGCCAGCGAGAGTCCGGCCGCGCCGCTGCCGATAATTAACACATCACAGGACAGTTCAGGAGTTGTCATCATGGTTCTTGTTTAATTTACTAAACATGGTTGCGGCAGATTAGCACTATATGGCGCTAAAAAGCACGTAATGATTTCGCTGGTGTTGTGCTTATTAAACATAAAATAAAAATACGGCGAGAGATAAACGGCAAAAAATATTTTATAGGGCAGGGTGTTAGCGTCGGATTTTGTAGTGAAATAAAGATGCTGTTAGGTTACTCTGCAAACGACGAAATGGGCATTTCTGTACAGATAGTGCGTTGTTCAGCATCTGTAGACTTATAATGGAAGATAAGACCTGTCTACAACATGACAAACAAAAACAAATGCGTAACGGAACTTTACGAAACATAGACACTCTAACCTGTTGCTTGCTCATAGTGCGGCTTATGGAGTGGCGTTTCGAAAGCGCGTGGAAATTTGGTTTGGGGAGACATTACCTCGGATGAGCGAGCAGTTAACGGACCAGGTCCTGGTTGAACGGGTCCAGAAGGGAGATCAGAAAGCCTTTAACTTACTGGTAGTGCGCTACCAGCATAAAGTGGCGAGTCTGGTTTCCCGCTATGTGCCATCGGGCGACGTTCCCGATGTCGTACAGGAATCATTTATTAAGGCCTATCGCGCGCTGGATTCTTTCCGGGGGGATAGCGCTTTTTATACCTGGTTGTATCGTATTGCGGTCAATACCGCGAAGAACTACCTGGTTGCGCAGGGGCGTCGTCCGCCTTCCAGTGATGTAGACGCGATTGAAGCAGAAAACTTTGAAAGCGGCGGCGCGCTGAAAGAAATTTCGAACCCTGAGAACTTAATGTTGTCAGAAGAACTGAGACAGATAGTTTTCCGAACTATTGAGTCCCTCCCGGAAGATTTACGTATGGCAATCACCTTACGGGAGCTGGATGGCCTGAGCTATGAAGAGATAGCGGCTATCATGGATTGTCCGGTGGGGACGGTGCGTTCACGTATCTTCCGGGCGCGGGAAGCTATTGATAATAAAGTTCAACCGCTTATCAGGCGTTGACGATAGCGGGATACTGGAAAAGGTATTAGGCATGCAGAAAGAAAAACTTTCCGCTTTGATGGATGGCGAAACGTTGGATAGTGAGCTGCTCAAAGCGCTTACGCACGACCCGGAAATGCAGAAAACCTGGGAGAGTTATCACCTGATCCGCGATTCAATGCGGGGGGATACGCCTGACGTTCTCCATTTCGATATATCCGCTCGCGTGATGGCCGCTATTGAAAACGAGCCAGTACGTCAGGTGTCGCCATTAATCCCTGAGGCCCAACCCGCTCCGCAGCAATGGCAGAAAATGCCGTTCTGGAAAAAAGTGCGTCCGTGGGCGGCGCAGCTTACCCAAATGGGCGTGGCGGCGTGCGTTTCACTTGCAGTTATCGTCGGTGTCCAGCACTATAATGGGCAATCTGAAACATCCCAACAACCTGAAACGCCGGTTTTCAATACCCTGCCTATGATGGGGAAAGCCAGCCCGGTAAGTCTGGGAGTGCCTTCTGAAGCAGCGCCTGTCGGCAGTCAGCAACAGCAGGTACAGGAGCAGCGTCGTCGCATTAATGCCATGTTGCAGGACTATGAACTGCAGCGCCGACTGCACTCCGAACAGCTTCAGTTTGAGCAGGCGCAAACCCAGCAAGCCGCGGTACAGGTGCCAGGAATCCAAACTTTAGGAACGCAATCGCAGTAATGAAGCAACTTTGGTTTGCCATGTCCCTTGTGGCGGCTAGCCTGTTCTTCTCAGTAAACGCCTCGGCCGACCCTGCGTCCGGGGCGTTATTGCAGCAGATGAACATCGCCAGTCAGTCACTGAATTACGAGCTGTCATTCGTCAGCATCACGAAACAAGGCGTTGAATCTCTGCGTTATCGACACGCACGCCTGGATAGTCGCCCGCTTGCGCAATTGCTACAGTTGGACGGTCCCCGCCGGGAGGTCGTACAGCGTGGTAATGAAATCAGTTATTTTGAACCGGGCCTTGAGCCGTTCACCCTGAACGGTGATTATATTGTCGATTCTCTGCCTTCCCTGATTTACACCGACTTTAAGCGCCTGGCGCCTTACTACGACTTTATTTCCGTCGGTCGCACCCGTATCGCAGACAGATTGTGCGAAGTTATCCGCGTTGTGGCGCGCGATGGTACGCGTTACAGCTATATCGTCTGGATGGACATGGACACTAAACTGCCGATGCGCGTTGATCTGCTGGATCGCGATGGCGAGACGCTGGAGCAGTTCCGCGTTATTGCGTTCACGGTGAGTCAGGATATCGGCAGCAACATGCAGGCGCTGGCGAAGGCGAATCTGCCGCCGCTGCTTTCTGTTCCCGGTGGCGAAAAAACGAAATTTAACTGGAGTCCATCCTGGGTGCCGCAAGGCTTTAGCGAAGTTTCCAGCAGCCGTCGTCCGTTGCCGACGATGGATAACCTGCCTATCGAATCGCGGCTTTATTCTGACGGTCTGTTTAGCTTTTCCGTCAATGTGAACCGGGCGACGCAAAACAGCAGCGATCAGATGCTGCGCACCGGGCGCCGAACGGTTTATAGCAGCGTTCGCGACAACGCGGAAATCACCATTGTCGGCGAGCTTCCGCCGCAAACGGCGAAGCGCATTGCCGACAGTATCAAATTCAGGGCAGTACAATGATTAAAGAGTGGGCAACCGTTGTCTCCTGGCAGAATGGTCAGGCGGTGGTGAGCTGCGACGTTAAAGCGTCATGCAGCAGCTGCGCCTCCCGTGCGGGATGCGGCAGTCGCGTGCTGAATAAATTAGGGCCGCAAACCACGCATACCATTGTTGTGCCAAGCGCGGAGCCGCTGGCGCCGGGGCAGAAAGTCGAGTTGGGCATCGCCGAAAAAAGCCTTTTAGGTTCGGCGTTGCTGGTCTATATGTCGCCTTTAGCAGGGCTATTTCTTTGTGCGGCGCTTTTTCAGATGCTGTTTGGATCTGACCTTGCCGCATTAAGCGGGGCCGTGCTGGGCGGCGTGGGCGGTTTTCTGGTTGCCCGCGGCTATTCCCGAAAACTGGCGGAGCGCGACGCCTGGCAGCCGGTGATTTTAAACGTTGCCCTCCCGCCGGACCTTGTTCGCGTCGAAACTACCTCAATCGAAACGCGCCAGTAAACGTTTTGCCCAACGGTACACCTGCCGCGTTGGGTTGTTGTCCCGATAAACATGCGCTTTTCCTGCGTTGCGGTGTTTTACAGGAAAAAGCGAGGCGTTTTCCAGTTCCCGCTCTCCTTACACTATGAACATTTCCTCGCCTTAGCGTTGTAGTGTAGAATGCGGCGTTTCAGTTAAAACAGACGTTAAGCTCAGAACAGCGACCTCTAAAGTCTGGTCAACCAGGCGTAAGGCATAATAATTTATCTCTATGAAGAACATACGTAACTTTTCGATCATTGCTCACATTGACCACGGTAAATCGACGCTGTCTGACCGTATTATCCAAATCTGCGGTGGCCTGTCTGACCGTGAAATGGAAGCTCAGGTACTTGATTCGATGGATCTTGAGCGTGAGCGCGGTATTACTATTAAAGCCCAGAGTGTGACGCTGGATTTTAAAGCGTCTGATGGTGAAACTTATCAACTGAACTTTATCGACACGCCGGGACACGTTGACTTTTCCTATGAAGTTTCCCGTTCGTTAGCCGCCTGCGAGGGCGCGCTGCTGGTGGTGGATGCCGGCCAGGGCGTAGAAGCGCAAACGTTGGCGAACTGCTACACCGCGATGGAAATGGATCTTGAAGTGGTGCCGGTGCTTAACAAGATTGACCTGCCGGCCGCCGATCCGGAGCGTGTGGCGGAAGAAATCGAAGACATTGTCGGTATCGATGCGACGGACGCGGTACGCTGCTCCGCCAAAACGGGTGTCGGCGTGACGGATGTTCTGGAACGCCTGGTGCGCGATATCCCGCCGCCGCAAGGCGATCCGGACGGCCCGCTGCAGGCGCTGATTATTGACTCCTGGTTCGATAACTACCTGGGCGTGGTATCGCTGGTGCGTATTAAAAACGGCACCATGCGTAAAGGCGACAAAATTAAAGTGATGAGCACCGGGCAGACCTACAACGCTGACCGCCTGGGGATTTTCACGCCGAAGCAGGTTGATCGTACCGAGCTGAAGTGCGGCGAAGTAGGCTGGCTGGTCTGCGCCATTAAAGATATCCTCGGCGCGCCGGTTGGCGATACCTTAACCTCAGCGCGTAACCCAGCGGAAAAAGCGTTGCCGGGCTTTAAAAAGGTGAAACCGCAGGTCTATGCAGGTCTGTTCCCGGTCAGCTCCGACGATTATGAAAGTTTCCGCGACGCGCTCGGCAAGCTGAGCCTGAACGATGCCTCACTGTTTTATGAACCGGAAAGCTCCTCGGCGCTGGGCTTTGGTTTCCGCTGCGGCTTCCTCGGCCTGTTGCACATGGAGATCATTCAGGAGCGTCTGGAACGCGAATACGATCTGGATCTGATCACCACTGCGCCGACCGTGGTTTATGAAGTAGAAACAACGGCGAAAGAGACTATCTATGTTGATAGCCCCTCCAAGCTGCCGCCGTTGAATAACATTTATGAACTGCGCGAGCCTATCGCCGAATGTCATATGCTGTTACCACAAGCCTATTTAGGTAACGTTATTACGCTGTGTATTGAGAAACGCGGCGTACAAACTAACATGGTGTATCACGGTAACCAGGTCGCGTTGACCTACGAAATCCCAATGGCGGAAGTGGTGCTCGACTTCTTTGACCGTCTGAAATCAACGTCGCGCGGCTATGCGTCTCTGGATTATAACTTCAAGCGCTTCCAGGCTTCCGATATGGTGCGTGTTGATGTGTTAATCAACAACGAGCGTGTCGATGCGCTGGCGCTGATCACGCACCGTGATAACTCGCAAAGCCGTGGTCGCGAGCTGGTGGAGAAGATGAAAGATTTGATCCCACGCCAGCAGTTTGATATCGCGATTCAGGCGGCGATTGGTACGCATATTATTGCCCGTTCGACGGTAAAACAGTTACGTAAAAACGTGCTGGCGAAGTGCTACGGCGGCGATATCAGTCGTAAGAAAAAACTGCTGCAGAAACAGAAAGAAGGTAAGAAACGCATGAAGCAGATCGGTAACGTCGAGCTGCCTCAGGAGGCGTTCCTCGCCATTCTGCATGTCGGTAAAGACAATAAATAATCCCTAAGGAGTTGGCATGGCGAACATGTTTGCCCTGATTCTGGTGATAGCCACACTGGTGACGGGCATTTTATGGTGCGTTGATAAGTTTGTTTTCGCGCCAAAACGTCGGGCGCGCCAGGCTGCCGCGCAAACGGCGTCGGGAGATGCGCTGGATAACGCTACGCTCAATAAAGTGGCGCCTAAGCCGGGCTGGCTGGAGACCGGGGCGTCGGTTTTCCCGGTTCTGGCGATCGTTCTGATCGTTCGTTCATTTCTTTATGAACCCTTTCAGATCCCGTCAGGCTCAATGATGCCGACACTGCTTATCGGCGATTTTATTCTGGTGGAAAAATTTGCCTACGGCATTAAAGATCCGATCTACCAGAAAACCCTGATTGAAACCGGTCATCCAAAGCGCGGGGATATTGTGGTATTTAAATATCCGGAAGATCCTAAGTTAGATTACATCAAACGCGCCGTCGGTTTGCCGGGCGATAAAATCACTTATGATCCGGTTGCGAAAGAGGTGACGATTCAGCCTGGCTGTAGCTCCGGTCAGGCGTGCGAAAACGCGCTACCGGTTACCTACTCTAACGTTGAGCCGAGCGATTTTGTACAGACCTTTGCCCGCCGTAACGGCGGAGAAGCGACCAGCGGTTTCTTTGAGGTTCCGCTAAACGAGACAAAAGAAAACGGCATTCGCCTGACCGAACGTAAAGAGACGTTAGGCGATGTGACCCACCGCATCCTGATGGTGCCGATAGCTCAGGATCAGTTGGGCATGTATTACCAACAGCCAGGACAACCGCTGGCGACCTGGGTTGTACCGCCGGGGCAATATTTCATGATGGGCGACAACCGCGATAACAGCGCGGATAGCCGTTACTGGGGATTTGTTCCGGAAGCGAATCTGGTCGGTAAAGCGGTCGCTATCTGGATGAGCTTTGACAAGCAGGAAGGGGAGTGGCCGACAGGCGTACGCCTGAGTCGTATCGGCGGTATTCACTAACTGTGACGAAATGATCGTTCACGCTGCCGTCTTTTTAGCGGCAGCGTGAATTATTTCCTGGATAAATTCCCTCAGACTAACGACATCCCCTGTCGTTGTGTATAGAATATTCCCCCGAAGTTTTAGGTTGGCGCCGTTTGGTCGCCACGGCACACGAAACAGCGTTGGTTATAGACAACCTTCTTTCCGCTGCAGCGATGCGGCAGGACAGATGACGTGTATCAGGTCTGTTTCGTGTGCTGGATTGTTGACGCATTCATTTATTGGTATCGCATGAACCCCATCGTAATTAATCGGCTTCAACGGAAGCTGGGCTACACTTTTAATCATCAGGAGCTGTTGCAGCAGGCATTAACTCACCGCAGCGCCAGCAGTAAACATAACGAACGCCTGGAGTTTTTAGGCGATTCAATCCTGAGCTTCGTTATCGCTAACGCGCTTTATCACCGTTTTCCACGGGTGGATGAGGGAGATATGAGCCGTATGCGCGCCACGTTGGTACGTGGTAATACGCTGGCGGAATTAGCCCGTGAGTTTGATTTAGGCGAGTGCCTGCGTTTAGGGCCGGGCGAATTAAAAAGCGGCGGATTTCGTCGGGAGTCCATTCTGGCGGACACCGTGGAAGCGTTAATCGGCGGAGTATTTCTCGATAGCAATATCCAGACCGTCGAGCAGTTAATCCTTAACTGGTATAAAACCCGTCTGGATGAGATAAGTCCGGGCGATAAACAAAAAGATCCTAAAACGCGCTTGCAGGAGTATTTGCAGGGTCGCCATCTGCCGCTGCCATCTTACCTGGTTGTGCAGGTACGCGGCGAGGCGCACGATCAGGAATTTACTATCCACTGCCAGGTCAGCGGCCTGAGCGAACCGGTGGTTGGCACGGGTTCCAGCCGTCGTAAGGCGGAGCAGGCTGCCGCCGAACAGGCGCTGAAAAAACTGGAGTTGGAATGAGCACTGACAAAACTTACTGCGGATTTATTGCCATCGTCGGACGTCCGAACGTTGGCAAATCCACCTTGCTGAACAAACTGCTTGGGCAGAAGATTTCGATCACTTCCCGTAAAGCGCAGACCACGCGCCACCGCATTGTCGGTATTCATACCGAAGGCCCGTATCAGGCAATTTATGTCGATACCCCGGGACTGCATATGGAAGAAAAGCGGGCCATTAACCGTTTGATGAATAAGGCGGCGAGCAGTTCGATTGGCGACGTTGAGCTGGTGATTTTCGTTGTGGAAGGCACCCGTTGGACGCCGGACGACGAAATGGTCCTGAACAAACTGCGCGATGGCAAAGCGCCGGTTATTCTCGCCGTTAACAAAGTGGATAACGTGCAAGAAAAAGCCGATTTGCTGCCGCACCTCCAGTTCCTGGCAAGCCAGATGAACTTTCTTGATATCGTACCGATCTCTGCTGAAACGGGTATGAACGTCGATACCATTGCCGGTATCGTGCGTAAACATTTACCGGAAGCTATTCACCACTTCCCGGAAGATTACATCACCGATCGCTCTCAGCGCTTTATGGCGTCTGAAATCATCCGTGAAAAGCTGATGCGTTTTCTCGGCGCCGAGCTGCCGTATTCCGTTACCGTTGAGATTGAACGTTTTGTTACCAACGAACGCGGCGGCTATGATATCAACGGGCTGATCCTCGTCGAGCGCGAAGGGCAGAAGAAGATGGTGATTGGCAACAAAGGCGCCAAAATCAAAACCATTGGTATTGAAGCGCGTAAAGACATGCAGGAGATGTTTGAAGCGCCGGTACACCTGGAACTGTGGGTGAAAGTGAAATCCGGCTGGGCCGATGACGAACGCGCTCTGCGCAGTCTCGGTTACGTAGACGATCTGTGAGTTAACACAGCGTGGAAGGGTGGCAGCGCGCATTTGTCCTGCACAGTCGCCCCTGGAGCGAAACCAGCCTGATGCTGGACGTCTTCACGGAAGAATCGGGGCGCGTGCGCCTTGTCGCCAAAGGCGCGCGATCTAAACGTTCCAATCTGAAAGGCGCGTTGCAGCCTTTTACGCCGTTATTGCTACGCTACAGCGGACGCGGCGAGGTGAAAACCCTGCGCAGCGCCGAGGCAGTTTCTCTGGCGCTGCCGTTAAGCGGTATTACGCTCTATAGCGGCCTGTATATCAACGAACTCCTCTCTCGCGTACTGGAATATGAAACGCGCTTCTCCGAACTCTTTTTTGATTATCTGAACTGTATTCAGGCGCTGGCGGGAACCACCGGCTCGCCTGAACCGGCGTTGCGACGTTTCGAACTGGCGTTGCTGGGACATCTGGGGTATGGCGTCAATTTCACCCACTGTGCAGGCAGCGGCGAACGGGTGGATGACACCATGACCTACCGTTACCGCGAAGAAAAAGGCTTTTTCGCCAGCGTCGTCATCGATAACAACACCTTTACCGGACGGCACCTGAAAGCGCTGGAGGCGCGGGAATTTCCGGATGTAGATACCCTGCGTGCCGCTAAACGCTTTACCCGTATGGCATTAAAGCCGTATCTTGGGGGAAAACCGTTAAAAAGCCGGGAGCTGTTCCGGCAATTTATGCCCAAACGCACAGTAAAAACGAAGAAAGATTAACGAGGATTGTCATGGCTGAATTACTGTTAGGCGTCAATATTGACCACATTGCCACGTTACGTAATGCGCGCGGCACCGACTATCCGGATCCGGTACAGGCGGCGTTTATTGCTGAACAGGCAGGCGCGGACGGCATTACCGTACACCTGCGCGAAGATCGTCGCCACATTACCGATCGCGATGTGCGCATTCTGCGTCAGACGCTGCATACGCGTATGAATCTGGAGATGGCGGTGACCGAAGCGATGCTGGCGATCGCCGTAGAAACCAGGCCGCATTTCTGTTGTTTGGTGCCGGAAAAACGCCAGGAAGTCACCACCGAAGGCGGTCTGGATGTGGCCGGACAGCGCGATAAAATGCGTGATGCCTGTGCGCGCCTGGCGGCGGCTGGCATCCAGGTTTCGCTCTTTATCGATGCCGATGAAAGGCAAATCAACGCGGCGGCGGAAGTCGGCGCGCCGTTTATCGAAATCCATACCGGCTGCTATGCCAACGCAGAAACCGATGCGGAACAGGCAAAAGAGCTGGCGCGTATTGCCAGCGCCGCGACCCTGGCAGCCCGTCTGGGGCTAAAAGTAAATGCGGGTCATGGCCTGACCTACCATAACGTCAAAGCTATTGCCGCACTGCCGGAAATGCACGAGCTCAATATCGGTCATGCCATTATTGGTCGGGCGGTGATGACGGGGCTGAAAGAGGCGGTGGCTGAAATGAAACGTTTGATGCTGGAAGCGCGCGGCTAATGGCGATTCTCGGCCTGGGAACGGATATTGTAGAGATTGCCCGCATTGAGGCAGTGATCTCCCGTTCCGGCGAACGTCTGGCAAGGCGTGTGCTCAGTGACAACGAGTGGGCTATCTGGGAGACGCATCAGCAGCCGGTGCGTTTTCTCGCCAAGCGTTTTGCGGTCAAAGAGGCGGCAGCGAAAGCTTTTGGCACCGGCATCCGCAACGGTCTGGCGTTTAATCAGTTCGAAGTGTTTAACGATGAGCTGGGAAAACCACGTTTGCGGCTGTGGGGCGAGGCGTTAACGCTGGCGGAGAAACTCGGTGTGGCGCACATGCATGTCACGTTGGCCGATGAACGCCATTACGCCTGCGCTACGGTCATTCTGGAAAGTTAGATTTGCCGGATGGCGGCGTAAACACGTTATCTGACCTACAGGCCGATATATTGTCGGCCTGATAAGCATAGCGCCATCAGGCATTGTTGCGTTGGAAGTGCGTTAACCCGCTTACAGTTTATCTGCGTGATGCATCAGAACAAACTTATCCCACAACTGTTCTTCGGTTTCGACATGGGCGGGATCCTGCAAAATCGTATTGGGGATCGGGCAGACTTTCTGACAGGTCGGCGTTTCGTAATGGCCTACACACTCGGTGCATTTGTCGCTGTTAATCTCATAAATGCTGTCGCCCATTGAAATCGCCTCATTCGGGCACTCCGGCTCGCACATATCGCAATTGATACATTTTTTGGTGATTAACAGCGCCATCAGGAAATTCTCAGAAACAACACAAATCGGGCGGGCATTATACGCCTATTTTCTGCTCGGGCCAGCTCTTTTCTGGCGCTGATTTGTTATCTACAGTGTAAAAATTTTTGATCTGCTTGAGCAGGCAGATGGTTGCGTTATCCAGTGAAAGGTCATTACTGTGCACCAGCATGACAGGAATAAAGAATGCGGGGATGCCCAGTGAAACCAGGCGAACATTTTTGGGTGTCGATAAATGGGTTAGCGAGCGGGTAATAAATGCGATGCCAATCTGCGCTTCGGCATACTCAAGGCATGAGTAGTGGTTATCCAGTTCGCAGATGACGTTAGGGACGACTTTGCGGTTATTAAATTCTGTGGTGATGATCCCTCTTAATAGCAGAGAGTCATTAAGCACGATAATGGGCTGGTCGTTTAAATCTTTTAAATGCAGACGTTCGCGTGTCGCCAGAGGATGAGAAAGTGGGATTGCAGCGATAATTTCATCTTCAAACAGCATGGTCGAGCTTAGCTGGGCAGGGAGCGCTGTTCGATAAACAATGCCAATATCAACGGCGCTATCCGTCAGCTTTTTAATGGTTTGCTCAGTTGAGAACTCTTTAACATTTAAAGATATTTCCGGATGGTGCGCCATAAAGTTGCGAAAAGCGGGCAGGACCAGGTAGCTGCCTGACACCCCGATTGAAATAGTATCGCGCTGTTGGTCCTGATAGGGAAGAAGTTCATTTTCTGCATTTTTTAAATCCAGCATTATTTTGTTAGCGTGTCGTTGCAAAATAATGCCTGCTTTTGTTAATTTAATTCCTCTACCTTTTCGCTTAAATAATATTGTTTTAAGTGATGACTCAAGTTGTTTGATTTGCTGACTTAATGATGGCTGAGTGATAAACAGGCGACTGGCTGCCCGACCATAATGTAATTCATCACACAATATCAGGAAGGAATGTAGTTGTTTGATATTCATTAAAATTTAATGCCAATCGATTGGGTTTTGTTATAACGATTATAAAAAATACCAAATTGTTTGCCTATTTTGCTTTTTTTAAACTGTGATCAGTGCATTTTAAAAAGGGAAAATTATGTCGGCATCAATCAACCGCTGGGGAATGCTTGCCGCTCACGTGTGCATCAATTTTGTGCTCGGGGGCGTCTACGCATTTAGCTATTTCAAAACACCACTCATGGCGCAATATCACTGGGATCCGGCTACGCTGGCGTTAGCATTCTCTATCAACATGGGGATCATTCCTTTACCGATGATTTGGGGCGGGAGAATGATCGACAATGGTAAAGGAAAGCAGGCGATAGTTATCGGCGGTATCCTGTTTTCTTTAGGTTTTATCTTGTCCGGGTTTGTGGATAATTTGCCCATGCTGTTTTTAACCTACGGCGTCATTGCCGGGTTGGGATCGGGCCTGGCTTTTACGGGTAATCTTAATAATATTCTGAAATTTTTCCCTGACCGTCGCGGTCTGGCTAGCGGTATCGTACTGGCGGGTGTTGGCGTCGGGACGCTACTTTGCACCCGCCTGGCCGAATATTTTATGGCGCAAACTCACGATGTTAGTCGGGCGTTGTTATATCTGGGTATTGTTTATCTGGTGGTTATTTTTATCGTCCAGTTCTTTATTCGTAGCGCGCCAGCAAAAGATAGTGGAGGAATTAAAGCGTCGCCACTGGATAAAGACTATCGGCACATGCTGAAAGATCTGCGCTTCTGGCTGCTGTTTATGATTCTGGCGCTGGGCGTGTTCTCTGGGATGGTAATTAGCTCAAGCTCTGCGCAAATTGGTATGACGCAGTACGGTTTACTGTCCGGTGCATTAGTCGTTAGCCTGGTATCGATATTTAACTCGATCGGTCGCCTGTTCTGGGGAGGGTTAACTGATAAATTAGGCGGCTATAATACGCTGGTTATTGTTTACCTCTTTACTTGCTTGTGTATGCTGCTGTTATTTTTCTTCAATGGCAATACTTCGGTATTTTATTTCAGCGCTCTGGGCGTGGGCTTTGCTTATGCCGGTATATTAGTTATCTTCCCTGGTTTGACCAGCCAGAATTTTGGTATGCGTAACCAGGGACTAAACTACGGCTTTATGTATTTTGGTTTTGCCGTCGGTGCGGTTATTGCTCCTTATGTAACGTCCGCTATTGCAAAATATACCGGAAGCTACAATACAGTATTTATTTTGACCACGGTGCTATTGCTTATTGGAGTCGTGTTGACCCTGATAACGAAAAAATATGTCGCAACGGTTTTAGCCAAAATTCATTAATCAGATAATAAGGAAATAAAAATGAAAATTGCAATCGCAGGTGCAGGCGCTATGGGATGTCGTTTTGGCTATATGCTGCTGGAGGCCGGGCACGACGTGACGCTTATTGATGGCTGGCAGGAGCATGTCGACGCTATTCGTAGCAAGGGGTTGTTTGTCGAAACGGAAACGACTCAGAAGTATTACCCCATCCCTGCTATGTTGGCTGATGAATCCCAGGGGGAGTTTGAGCTGGTTATTCTGTTTACCAAAGCCATGCAGCTGGATAACATGTTACAGCGTATCAAGCCGTTACTGCCAGCCGCGAAAGTGGTGATGATTTTATCTAACGGTCTGGGAAATATTGAAACGCTGGAGAAATATGTCGATCGGCAGAAAATCTATGCGGGTGTGACGTTATGGTCCAGCGAACTGGAGGGGGCTGGGCATATTATGGCCACCGGTACCGGAACGATTGAACTGCAGCCGATTGCCAGCCAGGATTCGGCTCAAGAGGCTAAGGTCATTGCCACCCTTAATAGCGCTGGATTGAATGCTGAAATAAGCCCTGACGTATTATTATCGATCTGGAAGAAAGCAGCCTTTAATAGCGTAATGAACACCTATTGCGCGTTACTGGATTGTAATGTCGGCGGATTTGGTCAGCGGCCTGGTGCTTTAGATTTAGCGCAAGCGGTAGTTGATGAGTTTGTGTTAGTTGCTGCCAGCCAGAATATTCCGTTGACTGAGCAAATGGTGATGAATACGGTGAAGAAAGTGTTCGATCCGCGTGAGAGCGGCCACCACTATCCTTCTATGCATCAGGATTTACATAAAGGCCGACTGACTGAAATCGACTATTTAAATGGTGCGATTGCGCGAATCGGCGCTCAGAACAATATTGCCGTACCGGTTAACACACTCCTGACGCAATTGATTCACGCTAAAGAAGCGCAATAAACTTGATGGCTCTTCTGCATGAGGCGGAAGAGTCATTTTCAAACCAGTTTTTTTACCAGCGCCTCGCTATGGCGAATACGCTCCGGCGCCCGCTCTAAATCCTGTTGTACCAGCGTCATAAACAGTAAGTCGGTCAACATCATTTGCGCATGTGTTGAGGAGATAGCGGCGCTGCGCGTCGCCTGCTCTTCAGCAATCGTATACAGACAGCGGGTGGCGCGCTGCTGCAAGGCGTTGGGAGAAAAACCGGTAATGGCCAGGATTTTCGCGCCTGCGCGTAATGTTTCGTCCGCCGCCAGGTTCAGCTCGCGCCGCTCCCCGGAATAAGAGATCGCCAGCAGCAGATCCTCCGGCGCCAGCGCCTGCACCGTCGCCAGCAGGGCGTGCATATCGCGCTCAACCACCGCGTTAATGCCAATCTTCAGTAGCTTCCAGGCAAAATTTTGCGCCACCAGCCCAGAGGCGCCAATCCCGGTGATCACAATACGGCGGGCGTGGCGCAGCATCGTGACGCTTTCTAACAGCTTTTCTTCACTGTTAACGTCCAGCGTGGCGTGCATCGCCGCCACATTCTCTTTAATTAATTTTTCTCCGACCAGGCGCATCGGATCGTCGCCGCGAATCTGGTTATGAACGGGAACGGAATGCGGATTAGGATTGCTGGCCAACGCTTCGCTGATAGCCAGTTTCAACGCCGGAAACCCTTTAAACCCCAGTTTTTGCGCGAACTTGACTACGCTGGATTGGCTGACGCCCGCTTCGGCCGCCAGTTGCTGTGAGCTCAGATGCCGCGCCGTATCCGGTTGCGCGAGCAGATAATCCGCCAGTTTCCTGTCGCTTTGCGCGAGATCCGGATAACGCTGGCGAATACGAATCAAACAGTTCATGAGCAGCTCCTGCGAAACGTGATGGCGACGACAAAACGAAATTTCACTCGCCTGTGGGAATATTCTATTCCATCATGGACGCTTATTATGAATTAAAAATTCCAGAGGGACAAAAATGAATCTTGGTACCTTAGTGTCTGAAACCCGTAACCCGCAAACGATGGATCTGGATGCGTTGTCTACTCCTGAATTAGTTAAGCGTTTTAATGAACAGGATACGCGGGTAGCGGAAGCAGTAAAAGCCACTCTGCCTGACGTTGCGCGTGCGGTGGATGCCGCTGCGGCGGCGCTGAAGTCTGGCGGACGTATCATCTATATGGGCGCGGGCACCAGTGGTCGGCTTGGCGTACTGGATGCCTCAGAATGCCCCCCGACGTTTGGCGTTCCGCACGGTCTGGTCGTCGGGCTGATTGCCGGTGGGCCGGGCGCGTTGCTGAAAGCGGTCGAAGGCGCGGAAGACAGCCAACAGGCAGGCGAAGACGATCTTGTCGCACTAAATCTGCAAGAACAGGATCTGGTCGTGGGGCTCGCGGCGTCGGGTCGTACACCCTATGTGATTGGCGGCCTGCGCTATGCGCGACAGTCCGGTTGTACCACTGTTGCCGTCTCCTGTAATCCAGATTCGCCTATTGCGCGGGAGGCTAATATCGCTATTTCGCCCGTTGTCGGGCCGGAAGCGCTTACCGGCTCCACGCGGCTGAAATCCGGCACCGCGCAGAAAATGGTGCTCAATATGATTTCTACCGGCGCGATGGTGAAGTTCGGCAAGGTCTATCAAAACCTGATGGTGGATATGAAAGCCACCAACGTCAAACTGGTCGATCGCGCGTGTCGGATGGTCGTTGAAGCGACCGGGATAGGTCGTGAAGAGGCGGAAACGTTGCTGAAACAGACCGATTTTGAGGTTAAGCCCGCCATTTTGATGGCGCTTACGGGGCTGGATGCTGCAGCCGCCAGGGAAAAACTCGCCGCTCATCAGGGCTTTTTAAGGGCGGCGTTAGAACACTAAAGAGGTGTGTATGGATAAGACGGCAGCGCTCGCCAGCGACATTTTACGTGGTATCGGCGGAGAGCAAAATATTCTGCGCCTGGAAAACTGTATGACGCGAGTCAGGGTGGAGGTACAGGACGACAGCCAACTGGATATTCCGCGCTTAAAAGCGTTGCCTGGCGTCAGTGGATACGTAAAGCAAGGGGAGCAACATCAGCTGATCGTTGGGCCGGGGAAGGCTGCGCAGGTGGTTGATGCGATGCGCGTGCAGATTGCCGCAGGTGGTGTAAAGCCGGACGATGCTATGGCGCGTACCAAATCCGAGGCGAAAGCGAAGTATAAAGCGCCGATGAGCGATGCGTTGCGTAAGCTGGCGAATGTTTTTATACCGCTTATCCCCGCCTTTATCGCATCCGGCTTGATTACCGGCATTATCAACATTCTTAAACGTCCGGATATCGTCGGCGATGTTGCCGTCCACTATCCTAACCTGCTGGGCCTGATGGGGATATTTGGTAGCGCGGTGTTCGCTATCATGAACATTCTGGTTGGCGTCAATACCGCGAAAGTCTTTGGCGGATCGCAGGCGTTAGGCGGCGTGATGGCGGGGATCCTTTCCAGCCCGCAACTGGCGCAGATTACGCTCTTTGGCGAGGCGCTTCAGCCGGGACGGGGCGGCGTGATCGCCGTCCTGCTGGTGGTAGCGTTAATGTGCTGGATTGAGCGCCAGTTCCGTAAGCTGCTGCCGGGGTCGCTGGAGTTAATTCTTAACCCTTTATTGACGACTGTTATCACCGGCGCGGTAGCGATTGTCGCTCTGCAACCGCTTGGCGGCTGGATTTCAGACGCTATCGCTCACGGCGCGTCCTGGGCTATCGATCGCGGCGGTTTTCTGGTGGGCGCGGTGTTAGCCGGAACCTTCCTGCCGTTGGTACTGACCGGGCTGCATCAGGGGCTGGTGCCTATTCATGTGGAGCTGGTGCAAGCGCACGGCTATAACGCGCTGTTTCCCATCCTGGCGATGGCGGGGGTTGGTCAGATAGGCGCGGCCATTGCCGTACTGATGAAAACCCGCAATGCGCGGCTCAAAAAGGTGATTAAAGGCGCGCTTCCGGTCGGACTGCTGGGGATTGGCGAGCCGCTGATTTTTGGCGTCACGCTGCCATTGGGTAAGCCATTTATTGGCGCTTGCCTTGGCGGCGCGGTAGGCGGGGCGTTGATCAGCTACTGGAAAGTGGCGACGGTAATTACCTTTGGTATTTCAGGTTTGCCGCTGGCATTAACAATTGTTGCCGGAAAAGTCCTGTTCTATCTGTTAGGCTATTTAATAGCGGTAATTGCCGGGTTTATTTTTACCTGGCTGCTGGGGTTCAATGATCCAGAGGAGTAAGGTTTGGTCAGCCACGAGCGTCGTGTCGTCTTTTTTGATTTGGATGGAACGTTACATCAACAGGATATGTTCGGCAGTTTTCTGCGTTATTTGCTGCGCCGTCAGCCGCTAAATGCGCTGCTCGTACTGCCGCTGTTGCCCATTATCGGTATCGGTTTACTGGTAAAAGGGCGTGCGGCCCGCTGGCCGATGAGTCTGTTATTGTGGGGCTGTACTTTTGGCCATAGCGAAACGCGTTTGCAGGCGCATCAGGCGGATTTTGTCCGTTGGTTTCGCGCTAACGTCACGGCGTTTCCGGTTGTACAGGAGCGTCTGACCACCTATCTATTGAGCTCTGACGCGGATATCTGGCTTATTACCGGTTCTCCGCAATCATTGGTAGAGCAAGTCTATTTTGATACGCCGTGGTTGCCGCGCGTTAACCTCATCGCCAGTCAGATGGCGCGACGGTATGGCGGCTGGGTATTAACCGTGCGCTGTCTGGGCCATGAAAAAGTCGCGCAACTGGAACGTAAAATCGGTACGCCGCTGCGTCTTTATAGCGGCTACAGCGACAGCAAACAGGATAACCCGCTGCTTTATTTTTGCCAGCATCGCTGGCGGGTGACGCCGCACGGCGAGTTGCAGCAGCTCGAATAGTGAAACGCATAGCGTCTGTGTATAATGCCGCCCGCTTTCATTACCGGAGTTACCTCTTTGTCTGATGTCGAATTAGATCACGAATACTGGATGCGCCACGCGCTGACGCTGGCGAAACGCGCCTGGGACGAACGCGAGGTTCCGGTTGGCGCGGTATTGGTGCATAACCATCGCGTCATTGGCGAAGGCTGGAACCGACCCATTGGCCGCCACGATCCTACTGCGCATGCTGAAATAATGGCGCTGCGTCAGGGCGGTCTGGTATTGCAGAATTACCGGTTACTGGATACCACGCTGTATGTCACGCTGGAACCCTGTGTGATGTGCGCAGGCGCTATGGTGCATAGCCGCATTGGACGCGTTGTCTTTGGCGCGCGCGATGCAAAAACCGGCGCGGCCGGATCGCTAATTGATGTGCTGCACCATCCGGGAATGAATCACCGGGTCGACATTATTGAAGGGGTGCTGCGCGATGAATGTGCGACGCTGCTCAGTGATTTTTTCCGTATGCGTCGTCAGGAAATTAAAGCCCTGAAGAAAGCCGACCGTGCGGAAGGCGCGGGGCCGACAGTATAGCGCAATGCCGGATAAGACGTTGCGCGTCGCCATCCGATAAGACCATCGCGCTATTTTTCTTCTTTCTTCTGCGGCGTAAACAGTAAAGACGGCGAATGCGTCAGGTAGCCTGATGACTGCGATAAAAACGACAGGAGGGGGAAGGGCGCTTTATTCAGCTCCTCCGGCGACACCGCCGGGTAATCCTGCGCCAGTTTCATAGCTTCCGCTTCCTGCTTTTCTTTTTCCTGCAAATACCCCACCAAACTTATCTGGTATTTACGGATATTTTCCACATAAGCATAAGCCTCATGTCCACGCGCGTAACCGTAGGTTAGCTTACTGTAATACGGTTTTTGGCTTAACAGAGGCAAACGCTGCTTCACATCGGTCCAGCTATCCGGATTGCCTTTGGTTTTTACCGTCAGCGATCTGGCGTCGAGCATGTGCGCATAACCCATATTGTAGGCGGCTAAAGCAAACCAGATACGCTCGTCTTCCGGAACGGTTTCGGGAACTTTAGCCATCATATCTTCAAGATAGCGAGCGCCGCCGCTGATGCTTTGCTCCGCATCGGTACGGTCGGTCAGCCCCAGACTTTGGGCGGTATTTTTAGTCAGCATCATCAGGCCGCGCACGCCGGTTGGCGAGGTCGCCAGCGGGTCCCAGTGTGATTCCTGATAAGAAATCGCCGCCAGCAGGCGCCAGTCTATCTCTTTGGCATATTTTTTAAATAACGGTTCCAGCTCCGGCAGGACGTTATCTACCGCTCGCAGGAAAGAGCGGGTATCAACGTAGTCGAAATCATCGCCATGTCCCAGATATTTCTCTTCGATCCGCGCCAGAGAACCGTCTTCATTGATCGAATTGAAAAAATCGAGCAGCGCGGCGGAGAGCGTATTATCGTCGTCCAGTCGGCTAAACCAGGTCACGGGCTGTTCATCCGTGACATCCAGCGCCACGGCCAGCTCGGGATGAACGCGCTGAAACAGACTGATCGCCACTGAATCGGCAATGGTGTAATCCAGTTTGCCGCTGATGACCTCTTCCAGCAGCGTCGTCGAGCCTTTTTTATCATCCACTTTCCAGCTCAGGTCGGGAAACTTTGTCTCTTTTAAACGCTGTAAGTCATTGACCACGACGTGCCCTGGCGCAATGGTAAGCTGATTCTCGTTAACGGTCGCCAGCGAACGTGGGCGATATTGTCCGACCCGGTAAACGAGCTGTTGCGAAACCGAATAATACATGGGGCCGGGCTGATAGTTTTTAACGCGCGCGCTGTCGTAGACCAGCCCTGCCGCGAGCAGGTCGGCATTGCCGTTATCCAGATCGTCAAACAACTGGCTGATATTCTGGCGCACCGTCACTTTCAGCTTCACGCCGAGATAGTTGGCGAACTGCTGCGCCAGTTCATAGTCCAGACCATATTTTTTACCGTTGATAACGGAATAGGTTAATGGCGAGTCGATCGTACTGACGCGCAGTACCCCCCGGGCTTGAATCGCGGCGATATGGTTTTCGGTTTTACCGAACCAGGGGATTGAGGGCCAAAGGGCTGCTGCCAGCAGCAGCGTCAATATGCCGATGAACAGATAATTAATCTTTAATTTTTTCAATTAGTTAATTCTCTGGATCGTGCGTTGCCTCGGGCTGAAAAAGATGTTTTGCTGCAATAGATAAGTCATTAATGAGCGGCATTTTGCGTAACAATGCGCCAGTTGGCAACTTATTCGCAACGATAGCCGCACCGTATGACAAGAAAAAGCGGTGATTTTATTTCTACGCAAACGGTTTCGTCGACGCGTCAGATTCTTTATAATGACGGCCGTTTCCCCCCTTGCGCACACCGAAGCTTAGAAGACGAGAGACTTATGATGGAAATTCTGCGTGGTTCGCCTGCACTGTCTGCATTCCGTATCAATAAACTGCTGGCGCGCTTTCAGGCTGCCAACCTCCAGGTCCACAATATATACGCTGAGTATGTCCATTTTGCTGACCTGAACGCCCCGTTAAATGATAGCGAGCAGGCGCAGCTTACCCGTCTGCTGCAATACGGCCCGGCGCTTAGCAGCCATACGCCGGCGGGTAAACTCCTGTTGGTCACACCGCGTCCTGGTACCATCTCCCCCTGGTCTTCAAAAGCAACGGATATCGCCCACAACTGCGGCCTGCAACAGGTTGATCGTCTGGAGCGTGGCGTAGCGTACTATATCGAGGCTTCGACGTTGACGGCGGAACAGTGGCGACAAGTGGCCGCAGAGCTGCACGACCGTATGATGGAGACGGTGTTCTCTTCTTTAACCGATGCGGAAAAACTGTTTATCCACCATCAGCCTGCGCCGGTTTCCAGTGTCGATCTGCTGGGAGAAGGCCGTCAGGCGTTAATTGACGCCAACCTGCGTCTTGGTCTGGCGCTGGCGGAAGATGAAATCGACTATTTGCAGGAGGCGTTTACCAAACTGGGACGCAACCCGAACGATATCGAATTGTACATGTTCGCCCAGGCGAACTCCGAGCACTGCCGCCACAAGATTTTTAACGCCGACTGGATTATCGACGGTAAACCGCAGCCGAAGTCGCTGTTTAAAATGATTAAAAACACCTTCGAAACCACGCCGGACTATGTGCTCTCTGCCTATAAAGACAATGCCGCGGTGATGGAAGGATCTGCGGTGGGGCGCTACTTCGCCGACCACAATACTGGCCGTTACGATTTTCATCAGGAGCCCGCGCACATTCTGATGAAGGTCGAAACGCATAACCACCCAACCGCCATCTCTCCGTGGCCGGGGGCGGCGACCGGTTCCGGCGGCGAAATTCGTGATGAAGGCGCCACCGGGCGTGGCGCGAAACCAAAAGCCGGGCTGGTGGGCTTCTCCGTTTCCAACCTGCGTATTCCGGGCTTTGAACAGCCGTGGGAAGAGGATTTTGGCAAGCCGGAACGTATTGTCACCGCGCTGGATATCATGACCGAAGGTCCGCTGGGCGGCGCGGCGTTTAACAACGAATTTGGTCGCCCGGCGCTGACCGGTTACTTCCGTACTTATGAAGAGAAAGTGAACAGCCACAACGGCGAAGAGCTGCGCGGCTACCATAAGCCGATCATGCTGGCGGGCGGGATCGGTAATATTCGCGCCGATCACGTGCAGAAAGGCGAGATCGTCGTGGGCGCGAAGCTGATCGTCCTTGGCGGCCCGGCGATGAATATCGGCCTCGGCGGCGGCGCGGCATCGTCAATGGCCTCCGGCCAGTCTGATGCGGATCTCGATTTTGCCTCTGTTCAGCGCGATAACCCGGAAATGGAACGCCGCTGCCAGGAGGTGATCGACCGCTGCTGGCAGTTGGGCGACGCTAACCCAATCTTGTTTATCCATGATGTGGGCGCGGGCGGTCTCTCCAATGCGATGCCGGAGCTGGTGAGCGACGGCGGGCGCGGCGGGAAGTTCGAACTGCGCGACATTCTTAGCGACGAGCCGGGCATGAGCCCGCTGGAAATCTGGTGTAACGAATCCCAGGAGCGCTATGTGCTGGCGGTCGCGGCTGACCAGTTGCCGCTGTTCGATGAACTGTGTAAGCGCGAACGCGCGCCGTATGCGGTCATTGGCGACGCTACCGAAGAACAGCATCTCTCGTTGCATGATAACCATTTCGACAATCAGCCGATCGACCTGCCGCTGGATGTCCTGCTGGGCAAAACGCCGAAAATGACCCGCGATGTGCAAACATTGAAGGCGAAAGGCGATGCGCTGAACCGCGCGGATATCACTATTGCCGACGCGGTAAATCGTGTTCTGCATCTGCCGACCGTGGCGGAAAAAACCTTCCTTGTCACTATTGGCGACCGTACCGTCACCGGTATGGTGGCGCGTGACCAGATGGTTGGCCCGTGGCAGGTCCCGGTGGCTGACTGCGCGGTCACTACCGCCAGCCTCGACAGCTACTACGGCGAAGCGATGTCGATTGGCGAGCGCGCGCCGGTGGCGCTGCTGGACTTTGCCGCCTCCGCCCGTCTGGCCGTCGGTGAAGCGTTGACTAACATTGCCGCGACGCAGATTGGCGATATCAAGCGCATTAAGCTTTCCGCTAACTGGATGGCGGCAGCCGGTCATCCTGGCGAAGATGCCGGTTTATATGACGCGGTTAAAGCGGTGGGAGAGGAACTCTGTCCGCAGCTTGGCCTGACGATTCCGGTGGGCAAAGATTCGATGTCGATGAAAACCCGCTGGCAGGAAGGCAACGAACAGCGCGAAATGACCTCGCCGCTGTCGCTGGTGATTTCCGCGTTTGCCCGCGTGGAAGACGTGCGTCACACCCTTACGCCGCAGCTGTCAACGGAAGATAACGCCTTGCTGCTGATCGATCTTGGCAAGGGCCACAACGCGCTGGGCGCAACGGCGCTGGCGCAGGTCTATCGTCAGCTTGGCGACAAACCCGCGGACGTGCGTGACGTCGCGCAACTGAAAGGCTTCTATGACGCCATGCAGGCGCTGGTCGCTGCGCGTAAATTACTGGCCTGGCACGACCGTTCCGACGGCGGTCTGCTGGTGACGCTGGCCGAGATGGCCTTTGCCGGCCACTGCGGCGTGCAGGTCGATATCGCCGCGCTGGGCGATGACCATCTGGCCGCACTGTTCAACGAGGAGCTGGGCGGCGTGATTCAGGTACGCGCTGAAGACAGAGACGCGGTCGAAACGCTGTTGGCGCAGTACGGTCTTGCTGACTGCGTCCACTACCTTGGTCAGGCCCTGGCTGGCGATCGCTTTGTGATTACCGCTAATGATCGGACGGTATTCAGCGAAAGCCGTACTACGCTGCGTGTCTGGTGGGCGGAAACCACCTGGCAGATGCAGCGTCTGCGCGACAATCCGCAATGTGCTGACCAGGAACACGAGGCGAAAGCGAATGATGCCGATCCGGGCCTCAACGTGAAGCTGTCGTTTGATATTAATGAAGATATCGCCGCGCCGTACATTGCGACAGGCGCACGACCGAAAGTCGCTGTACTGCGCGAGCAGGGGGTGAACTCTCACGTGGAGATGGCGGCGGCGTTCCATCGTGCGGGCTTTGACGCGATTGACGTCCATATGAGCGACCTGCTGGGCGGTCGTATCGGTCTGGGCAACTTCCATGCGCTGGTGGCTTGCGGCGGCTTTTCCTACGGCGACGTGCTGGGGGCGGGCGAAGGCTGGGCGAAATCCATTCTGTTTAACCATCGGGTGCGCGACGAATTCGAAACCTTCTTCCATCGTCCGCAGACGCTGGCGCTGGGCGTGTGCAACGGTTGCCAGATGATGTCGAATCTGCGCGAACTGATCCCGGGCAGCGAACTGTGGCCGCGTTTTGTACGTAACCATTCTGACCGCTTCGAAGCCCGCTTCAGCCTGGTGGAAGTGACGCAAAGCCCATCGCTGCTGCTGCAAGGAATGGTAGGCTCACAGATGCCGATTGCGGTTTCCCATGGGGAAGGGCGCGTTGAGGTGCGGGACGATGCGCATCTTGCCGCGCTTGAGAGCAAAGGCCTGGTCGCCCTGCGCTACGTTGATAACTTTGGTAAGGTGACCGAAACCTATCCGGCTAACCCGAACGGTTCGCCGAACGGCATCACGGCGGTGACGACCGAAAATGGTCGGGTGACGATTATGATGCCGCATCCGGAGCGCGTATTCCGCACCGTCGCCAACTCCTGGCACCCGGAAAACTGGGGCGAGGATAGCCCGTGGATGCGTATCTTCCGTAATGCGCGTAAGCAGCTTGGTTAATTAGCCCGATAGCCATTAAGCCCCTCTTCACGAGGGGCTTTTTTGTAGACGGCGTTTATCAGGCCCACGGGGAAGCGTAGTTGTAGCTACCGTCTTGAACGTCAAGCGGTAGGCCGGATAAGGCGTTTACGCCGCCATCCGGCAATAAACTAGTGCTTATGCCGCAAGATTAAAGTGTCGGGAAATCCCGACATGAGTGGGGGATAGGTTGTCGCCAAAAAGAGACATTTAACTATTTGATTTTAAATTGTTTTATTTTTAGGTGTTGCAGGTGTTGCTGATTGGCGACAGAAAGGGCGAAAAACAGACAGAGCCATTTTTAGCATGAATAACGATATTTTTCATATCTATCATTGTGTTAACAAAGTCTTTTGAATGTTGGCACAATTACTGCATAATGATAACCAGTGGCTCATTCACCTTCTTATGTCAGCCCCTTAGGGACGTGCTACATAAACTTCGAATGACGCACAACAAGGTGCCTGCCGTCCAACTTCTGATAATAGCGTAGCTTTATCAACCTCCGGGCGAAACGTCGAGTTAGGCACCGCCTTATTCCATAACAAAGCCGGGTTTAGCCCGGCTTTGTTGTATCTGGCGCTTCCCTCGGTTAGCATCTTTTTTATTCTTCTTTTATGTGAGCGACACGTTGAAGCGCTGGTCTGTTTTCCCCCGTTCTTTACGACAATTGGTCATGCTGGCCTTTTTGCTGATCCTGCTGCCGTTGCTGGTTCTGGCCTGGCAGGCGTGGCAAAGCCTTAACGCGTTAAGCGATCAGGCTGCGGTGACTAACCGCAGCACGCTTATTGACGCCCGGCGCAGCGAGGCGATGACCAACGTCGCGCTGGAGATGGAGCGAAGCTACCGACAGTATTGCGTGCTTGACGATCCGACGCTGGCAAAAGTGTATCAAAGCCAGCGTAAGCGCTATAGCGATATGCTGGACGCCCATGCCGGCGTCTTGCCGGATGATAAGTTGTATCAGGCGTTACGCCAGGATTTAAACGCGCTGGCGCAATTGCAGTGTAAAGATAGCGGCCCGGAAGCGGCAGCGGCCGCGCGTCTGGAGGCCTTTGCCAACGCGAATACGGAAATGGTGCAGGCGACGCGTACTGTGGTTTACTCGCGCGGGCAGCAGTTACAACAAGAAATCGCCGAGCGCGGACAATTTTTCGGCTGGCAGGCGCTGGTGCTATTTCTGGTGAGCCTGGCGATGGTGCTACTTTTTACCCGCATGATTATCGGGCCGGTGAAAGGAATTGAACGGATGATTAATCGCCTGGGCGAAGGCCGTTCTTTGGGGAATACCGTCACCTTTACCGGTCCGCGTGAATTACGATCGGTGGGGCAGCGCATTATCTGGCTGAGTGAACGTCTGGCGTGGCTGGAATCCCAGCGCCATCAGTTTCTACGTCACTTGTCCCATGAGCTGAAAACCCCGCTGGCCAGTATGCGCGAGGGGACTGAGCTGCTGGCCGATCAGGTGGTTGGGCCGCTGACGCCGGAGCAAAAAGAGGTGGTCGATATTCTGGATGGCAGCAGTCGTAATTTACAAAAATTGATTGAGCAATTGCTTGATTACAACCGGAAACTGGTAGACAGTGCCACAGAGCTGGAAGCGGTCGATATCGCGCCGCTTGTGGATATGGTGGTTTCCGCCCACAGTTTGCCTGCCCGCGCTAAAATGATGCATACCGATGTCGACCTGGAGGCCGAACGCTGCATAGCAGAGCCCATGTTGCTGATGAGCGTGCTGGATAATCTCTATTCCAACGCGGTGCACTATGGCGCTGAATCCGGTAACATTTGTATCCGTAGTCGTTCTCAGGGCTCCACGGTTTATATCGATGTGGTTAATAGCGGCGAGCCGATTCCGCAAACCGAAAGAGAAATGATTTTTGAGCCTTTTTTCCAGGGAAGCCACCAGCGAAAAGGGGCGGTAAAAGGCAGTGGGTTAGGGCTGAGTATCGCCAGAGATTGTATTCGTCGAATGCAGGGAGAGATCCAACTGGTGGATGACAAAGCGCAGGAGGTTTGTTTTCGCATCTCGCTGCCGCTGCCTGCATCTGACAAACACTAATATGAATTTAAGCCTGGTGCGTATGTCACACGTTTTAGTCCAAACTATTAAACGATGCCTTTTGCGGTGGGGAATACCGGTGGGCATATCGTGTCTGGCGCTGACCGCATGTGTTCCCCATGCTTCACAGCAACTGCCCGGTAGCGCAGCGCAGGACACGCTCCCCCATTATCAACTGGCGGATTATCTCCCGACGGCGTGCGCGGATATCTGGTCGCTACGCGGGCAGGCGGTGGAGACGAATCCGCTGTACTGGCTACGCACGATTGACTGCGCCGATCGTCTGATGCCGGTTCAGTCGCGCGCAGAGGCGCGCGCGTTGACGGATGATAACTGGCAGAATGCCTTCAGGCGCGGGATTTTACTGGCGGATGCAAAAATTACGCCGCCGGAGCGGCGCGCCATCGTGACCCGTCTGGAGGCGTTAAGCGCGCAAATACCGGCTCAGGTACGGCCCGTCTACCAAATCTGGCATGACGGTCAGGCGCTGCAACTGGCGCTTTCTGCCGAACGTCAGCGTTATAGCAAACTCCAGCAAACGTCAGATAGTGAGCTGGATGCGCTGCGCCAGCAGCAACAGGCCTTGCAAACGCAGCTCGATCTTACCACCCGTAAGCTGGAGAGTTTAACCGATATTGAGCGCCAGCTTTCGACACGAAAACCGTCAGGGAATTACAACGCCGATACGCCGCATACGAATGACAAACCCGCGACGTCTGAAGATGGCGCGGCGCCGTCGCCGTCACAAGATGAGGTAACGCCATGATAAGCCGTAAACCGGCGCACCTGCTGCTGGTCGATGACGATCCCGGATTACTGAAATTGCTCGGTATGCGCCTGACCAGTGAAGGATACAGCGTCGTGACCGCAGAGAGCGGCCAGGAAGGACTACGGGTACTACATCGGGAAAAAGTGGATCTGGTAATAAGCGACCTGCGCATGGACGAAATGGATGGTATGCAACTGTTCACAGAAATTCAGAAAGTACAGCCAGGAATGCCGGTTATCATTCTGACGGCGCATGGTTCCATTCCGGATGCGGTGGCCGCTACCCAGAAAGGCGTATTCAGCTTTTTGACGAAGCCGATCGACAGAGACGCGTTATATAAAGCGATAGATGAAGCGCTGGAACAGTCCGCTCCCGCGACGGACGATAGCTGGCGCAACGCTATCGTTACCCGTAGCCCGCTGATGCTGCGACTGCTTGAACAGGCGCGCATGGTCGCGCAGTCGGATGTCAGCGTATTGATTAACGGACAAAGCGGCACCGGAAAAGAGATTTTCGCACAGGCGATTCATAATGCCAGCTCGCGCAGTAACAAGCCGTTTGTCGCCATCAACTGCGGCGCGTTGCCGGAACAGTTGCTGGAGTCCGAATTATTCGGCCATGCGCGCGGCGCCTTTACCGGCGCAGTGAGCAATCGTGAAGGGTTGTTCCAGGCGGCGGAAGGCGGCACGCTGTTTCTGGATGAAATTGGCGATATGCCCGCGCCGTTACAGGTGAAGCTGCTGCGGGTGTTACAGGAGCGCAAAGTCAGGCCGCTGGGCAGCAATCGCGATATTGATATCGACGTGCGAATTATTTCCGCGACGCACCGCGATCTGCCGAAGGCGATGGCGCGGGGCGAATTTCGTGAAGATTTGTACTACCGGCTGAATGTCGTGAGCCTGAAAATTCCGGCGCTGGCGGAGCGTACCGAGGATATTCCGCTGCTGGCTAATCATCTGCTCAGACAGTCGGCACAGCGGCATAAACCGTTTGTTCGCGCCTTTTCTACTGATGCAATGAAACGGCTGATGACGGCAAGCTGGCCGGGCAACGTGCGCCAACTGGTCAACGTCATTGAACAATGTGTGGCGTTAACCTCTTCGCCGGTGATCAGCGATGCATTGGTCGAGCAGGCGCTGGAAGGCGAAAACACCGCGCTGCCAACTTTTGCCGAAGCGCGAAACCAATTTGAACTGAACTATCTGCGCAAGTTACTGCAAATTACCAAAGGTAACGTGACGCACGCGGCAAGGATGGCGGGGCGCAACCGCACGGAATTCTATAAGCTACTCTCCCGTCACGAACTGGATGCGAATGATTTCAAAGAGTAGTTTTCATGCCGTAAAGTAGCGCGAAATATGTTACGTTTAACCGATCAAAACACAGGCGACCTTTTCAAGGAATAGCATGAAAAAGATTGATGCGATTATTAAACCCTTCAAGCTGGACGATGTCCGTGAAGCGCTGGCCGAGGTAGGTATTACCGGCATGACGGTCACTGAAGTCAAAGGCTTTGGCCGTCAAAAAGGCCACACCGAGCTGTATCGCGGCGCGGAATATATGGTGGATTTTCTGCCGAAGGTAAAAATTGAAATCGTTGTGCCTGACGACATCGTGGATACCTGTGTTGATACCATCATTCGTACCGCGCAGACGGGGAAAATCGGTGACGGTAAGATCTTTGTCTTTGATGTCGCCCGCGTTATTCGTATCCGTACTGGCGAAGAAGACGACGCGGCTATCTGATGTGCCGATTCGCTGCCCGTCTCCTCCTTGTGGGCAGCGAACCACCGTTTAATCGCCCTGCGGTAGCGCCGATGTAGTCCGGGTGCAAACCCATCTCAGGCCGACAATGGCGACGATCAGCGCCACGCAACTTAGCGTCCACTCGCCCATTTGCGAGAAAAAGTGTCCGTAGGCGGCTACCGCCGTATCACTAATTTGCGATTCCGTGGTTTGTTGCGCGACGACGCCAGCCAGCCAGTTAGCGACCGCGCCGGTCGCCAGCATATAAATACCGGTTAGTACGCCCGTGACGCCAGGCAGGTTGAGGCGGGTAATTTGCGCCATCGCGACCGGATCAATAAACAGCTCCGCAAAGCCCATCAGCGCCAGCCCTGCGATCATCATTCCCATTGATGCCTGCCCATCTAACCGGGCCTGATGCGCGTTTAGCGCCAGCAGCATAAAACCGCCGCCCATTAATACCAGCCCCACGGCAAATTTAAGCCAGACGCGCAGCACCGAGCGGGCGCTCTCTTTCGGGCTGCTCAGCCACGCCAGCACCACGCCCGCCGCCATCACCGCAATCGCATTGACCGACTGGAACAATGCGGTGGGGACGGTCATGTTCAGCCAGTGGCGGTTGACAAAACGGTCGATGAATAAACTGATCGAACTTCCGCCCTGCTGCGCCAGAACCCAGAAGAGAGTGCCGGTGATCATTAACAGAACGATTTGCCACAAGGCGCGACGGTGTTCGGGAAATTTAACCATAATACGGGCGATAAGTTGCGCCGCGAAGACGCAGACAATGGCCAGCACATAGCCAGACCAGTTATTTTCCAGCAGGAGGGTGAAGAATACCGGCGCGATACACAGCATTAATACTAGCCAACCCCAGGTTGGAAGGGCGAATTTAACCGCCCGCAGCGCGGGGCGATTAACCCCACGCGTCTGCTGAAAGTGGCGATGACCGCTTAAAAAGATGAGCAGGCCGATGAACATTCCCACGCCCGCCAGCGCAAAGCCGACATGCCAGCCATACCACTGCGCCGCCAGACCACAGGCGATCGGCGCGGCTATCGATCCAATATTCCCGGCGGCGTAGAGCAGCGAGAATCCCCCGTCGCGGCGGTTGTCATCAGGGGCGTAAAGTTCGCCCAGCAGACAGCTAATATTGGATTTAAACAAGCCGTAGCCGCAGATAATAATGGCCAGCGCCGCATATAAACTCAGCGTTGAATCAGATTCTAAGCCCAATACCACATGACCCAGCGTCATCAATAAGGCGCCGGTGATAACCGCCACGCGGTTGCCAAGCAGGCGGTCGGCAAGCCAGCCGCCAAGAATAGGGGTAACGTAAACTAAAGAGGCGTAGGCGCTGAAGAGGTTGATCGCGTGGCTGTCATTAAAACCAAGCTGGTGGGTAAGATAAAGGATGAGTAAGGCACGCATGCCGTAAAAGCTGAAGTATTCCCAAATTTGAATCGCCACGATGTAAAAAATCGCGCGCGGTTGTGAGGGTGTTTTCATAAAGTCTCCTTGCTGCGTGAAAAAAGGGAAGTGGCAAGCCACTTCCCTTTGGTACTTATTTCGTATTTTCTTTCAGCACCTTAACGGTGTAACGTCCGTCTGCCTGACGATAGGCGCCGTGGATATCGGTTTCGAAGCCCGGATAGTGGGCGCCGATTTCGCACAGCATTTGCAGGAATTCCAGTACCGGACGGCTTTCCTCGGTGATCATTTCACCAGGCATCACCAGCGGCACTCCCGGAGGGTAAGGAAGGATCATGTTGGCGTTGACGCGTCCAACCATCTCTTCAAGATACACCTCTTCCGTTTCGCCATGCAGCTCTTTCTGGAACGCAGTATACGGCGTCATCACCATTTTCGGCAGCACTTCGAACGCACGGTACATTAAGTCCGGCAGATTATGATGTTCGACCAGTTTATGAATATTCTGCGCCAGTTCCTGGATGCGCATATTTTCATAAAACTCAGGCGCTTCGCGGTACAGTGCCGGCAGAATGTTTTTGACGCGCAGGTTCAGGTCAAAGGCGCGTTTAAATTCAGTGAGCGCGCGCAGCAGGCTCAGAGCTTTGGTTTTGTCGATACCAATGCTGAACAGGAACAGCAGGTTGTATGGACCGGTTTTTTCTACGATGATGCCGCGTTCATCGAGATATTTGGCGACCAGACTTGCCGGAATACCGAACTCATCCATCGTACCGTCTTTCTTCATCCCCGGCGTCAGGATAGTGACTTTGATCGGGTCGAGGTACATGTGTTCGTTATCGATATTTTTGAAGCCATGCCATGCGCTATCTGAACGCAGCGGCCAGCACTCAGCTCCATCGATATGTTCCGGCTGCCATACGTCAAAGAACCAGCCGTCAGATTCGCTTTTCAGGCGTTTAATTTCTTTACGGAATTTAATCGCACGTTCAATAGAGCCGTTAATCAGGCGTTTACCCGCATTACCTTTCATCATCGCCGCTGCGGTTTCAGTAGACGCTACGATACCGTAGTGCGGAGAAGTGGTGGTATGCATCATGTAGGCTTCGTTAAAGGTTTCTTCGTTAATGTCGCCTTTAACATGAATCATGGATGCCTGTGAAAACGCCGCCAGCAGTTTATGCGTGGACTGGGTTTCATAAATGATTTTGCCTTCTACACGGTCGCCGCTCATACCGCATTTACCCTGATAAATAGGGGAGAAATTGGTATAAGGCACCCAGGCGGAGTCAAAATGAATGGACTTCACGTCCAGAGTTTTCTTGATGTAGTCAGTGTTATACAACAGACCGTCATAGGTTGAGTTAGTAATAACAGCATGGACCGGCCAGGTTGCGTTAGGCGTCTCTTTTACCCGTTTAGCGATAGTGGCGTGCTGGAACTCGCTTTGCGGAATACCGCCAAGAATACCGTAGGCGTTACGGGTTGGGCGGAAATAAATCGGCGTAATGTCGCTCATCATCATCAGATGGGTCAGCGATTTATGGCAGTTACGGTCAATCAGTACCGTGCTGCCTGCCGGCGCGGAGTACATACCGACGATTTTGTTCGCCGTAGAGGTGCCGTTCGTCACCATGTAGCTACGTTCGGCGTTAAAGACGCGGGCGATATACTCTTCCGCTTCTTTATGCGGGCCGGAGTGGTCCAGCAGTGAACCCAGTTCGGAAACGGAAATCGAAATATCGGATTTCATCGTGTTCGGGCCGAAGAAATCATAAAAGATGCTGCCGACGGGGCTTTTCTGGAAAGCGGTCCCGCCCATGTGGCCAGGCGTACAGAAAGTATATTTCCCTTCGCGCACATATTTGAACAACGCTTTTGTCAGCGGCGGCAGAATATTGTCGATGTATTCATCGGTATTCTGGCGAATTTTCGCCGCGATATCGGCTGCGGCGCCTAAAGCATATTCAAAGAAGCGAACCTGCATTCTCAGATCGTTGAGGCTGACGTCCAGCGTAGAGTAGCTGTTGGCGAAGGCGTACAGCGGCATATACTCGTTCAGCTTGCTAATCTCTTCGCAAAGCTCAAGGTTATATTTATCCCAGTCGAAAATGACGCCGCAAAGGCGGGAGTTATTTTCAATCAGCTTCAGCAGGTCTTCTCGGTCGTTTGGATAGACGATACGGAAATTTAAACCTTCCAGTGCACGATGCAGTTCACGAATAGGCTCTTCTTTAAAGTAGACGCCCATGTGGTTCATGATAGCAATAACGTTCATAGTCTTGTTCCTGGTAAAGTGGGCCCCTCCCGCTACGCTATAGCAGGTGACGAAAGGGGCTTTGAGAAAAAGGAGTTAGCGGTTAAAGCGCTTCAGCCGTATTGTTGTCGCTGTCGTTGTTCTGGCGCTGGTGCATTTTGCGACCGTAGAACATCAGGATGATCAGACTGACGATAAAGGTGCCGGAGAGTTCGAAGGAGCTGGCGCCCATCAGTGCGATGAAGCAAAATGCGCAGCCCAGTACAGAACAAATCAGGCTTACCGAGTTACGGATGTTGAACCCTTCGAAGCGAATCAGGTCAACACAGGAGTAGAAGTACGGCAGCATGGTAAGCAGTACGGCAATCCCGGTCAGTTCGCCGAACAGGTCGGACGCTTTACCGCCGCTGGAGTTCATGATGGTGATCAGAATCATCAGCGCCGTCATTTTCACCGCAGCCAACAGCAGACCTTTTTTCGGAATACCGTTTTTATCCATTTCACCGTAAATTTTCGGGAAGTTGCCGTCGTTGGCGGCGCGAACCCCAGCCTGGCCGACCAGCATCATCCAGGAGCCCAGAGACGTCAGGCAGGCGAAAGCGGTAAAGGCGGAAACCAGCGGCGCAGCCCAGCCACCCAGAATCGTGGAGGTACTGATAGCGAACGGCGCGCCGGAAGAGGCCATAACGGAAGCAGGGAACATCCCGGCGATAACCTGAGTCGCGGCGATATAGATGATGCCTGCCAGCGCGGTACCCAGCATGGTTGCCAGCGGTACGGTGCGTTTCGGGTTTTTCACCATGCCGGTGCTGACGGCGGCAGACTCAACGCCAACGAACGCCCACAGGCAGAGCAGAATACTTTTAACAATGGCGTGAGAGTCGGTCGTCGTGGACGTGTTCCAGTTCGCGTGATAGGTCGCGATATCGAACCAATGCCAGCCGGCGACTGCAGTCAAGACTACCGGGATCAGCACCAGAAATAGGCCAATCGTTGTCAAGCGGCTGACCCAGGCCCCGCCCAGCATATTAATAAAGGTGAACAGCCAGACGATAGCAATACAGGCAATACCTGCCGGTATTGGATTATTTAATGCCGGGAAGAACGTAGAAAGATAAGAAACAGCGGTAATGCCGATGGCTAAGTTACCAATCCAGTTTGCGTGATAATAAAGAACGCCGGTCTGGAAACCAAACGCCGGAGATATTTCCCCAGCATAAGCGATAGGGCCACCCTGTTGAGGGTTTTTGGTTGCCAGCCTCGCATAAACATAAGCCAGCGACATTGCCCCAATAATAGAAATTACCCAGCCCCAGATGGCAATGCCACCAATACTGGCAAGGTTGGCGGGTAATAATGCAATCCCGCTCCCCATCATATTACCGGCAACGACGCCAGTACAGGCAAATAGCCCGATCTTTTTGACAGAACTCATGTTCATTTCTCCTGAGCTGTATTTTTAAGAACCGGGCTTATGCTTCATATATGCTGCGTGCCCGTTCAACTGTCGACAAGATTAACGAATGGGTTGAGATAAGTCCTAAAGAAAAAGTGAAATAAACACAAACATGAAAAAACTGATAGATTGATTTTTTTGAATTAACATATAAATATCATGGAAAATATCATGAAAGGATAAACATCGTTTAATTACAAAGAGTTATATTTGCATTTCTTTGCGATGAATATGTTGCCAAAATTAACATAAGCTATTTTTGGCAACATGTTTTTCACAAAATAAAAGCGAAAAATTTAATATCTTTTCGCTTTTATTTGTCATAGTTCAGCGTTAAATTTAATCTTCTGCCAGAAAACTATTCAGATAAGGGACAATTTTCTGAACGGATGTCTGAAATACGCCATTTTCGATCCAGTACAGCGTGTTTTCACCTGGACGTAAATTAAAGGCGGTCAGATAGGCATCAGCGGCCAGACGATTCTCACCTTTCATTTCGTAAACTTTCCCCAACAGGACATAGTTAAACCACGACATTTCAAGCTCGATGCTTTTATTGATTTCCTCATACGCTGCATCGATATCACCTTTGCCCAAAAGATCAACGGTCTTGATTTTATAATAAACAGACGTTTTCTCAACGCCCGGAATTTGATCTATTTTTTTAAACTCTTCGTTCAGCGCAGCCACTTGTTCTTTATCAAACGGCTGTTGTGATTGCCGTAATACATCTACCAGCACTTTATATTCATAGGCATAGTTGAAATCAGGCGTTTCCTTAATAATGCCATTCAGAATATCGCTGGCTTTACTTAGCGCCTGCGCATCGCCGCTCAGAATAAGCTGGCGCGCCTCATAAAAACGCATCAGCGCGGTATTTTGCGGCGTTCTGAACAGGGCCAGTTGTTCTCGCATACGATTAGGCCAGGGCTGTGTTAAAACGAAAGACAGGCTATTAAACAGATCATCCTGGATGGACAACTGGTTAGTATTGGTGACGAAATAACGCTTATCCAGCATGGTTGAACCATCGGCGTTATCAATGAGCACCACAGACATAAAGCACTGCTGCGCCCGATAGTGGCGCTGATTGACAAACTGAATGGTTAACGTCTTACCGGAGCTGCTTGGCTCATTGACCCGGTAATTGGTTTTATCGTGCACCATAAAGGTCGAGTAGGTGTTCAGCAGGTCGGTGATTAAGCCGCCCAGACCGATGGCGTAGGACTCCTGCGAGACCCAGTTATTACAGGAATTGCCGCCTTCAAAACGAACATCTATATCTCGTGGGTTAAGTAATAACCGCGTTTTTGTTACCGCGGCATTATGATCTACCACCGACATCACGATAAACACCACCAGCGTCGCCAGCGAGAGCAGGAACATCACCCACGTCCAGAAAGCGGCGATACGCGGCTTTTTCGCCTTTTTAGTCGGCGTTTGCAAAGAGGCGGGCGGCACAGGCGCAGCGGCAGGAACCCCCTCTGTCGGTTCTGCATTCGTCGCTGCGATCGGCGGCGGCGACGTTGATGGATTATCGATCTCATCGCTATTTTCTTCGCACCAGATAACCGGCGCCGTCAGCTTATAGCCGCGTTTAGGTACGGTAACGATGTATTCAGCATTGCTGTCTCCGCCATCTCTTAATGATTTGCGTAGTTCAGAAATGCTTTGGGTGACAACATGGTTGGTCACGATGGTGCGCATCCAGACATGATCAATAATGTTATCCCGGCTTAACACTTCATCCGGATGATGCGCAAAATACATCAGAAGATCGATCAGCCGTGGTTCAAGAGTAATCTGGCGTCCCTGACGACTGATCTGATTAACAGAAGGTGTAACCAGCCACTCTCCAATGCGTACAACAGGTTGCTGCATAAAAAGATGCCCTAACGAGCTAAGTCAAACGTTAATAATAACACGATTTGCACAGACTTTTTTTATTCCCCTTTTTTGTAAAAGAAAGGCATAAAAAGCAGCGCAATAAGCAGGGGAACGGGGAGGAAAACGGGCGTTCGCCTTAACGATAACGCCCGTTTTTTCAGAGGATTTCTTGCAATTACAGCACTTTATGCGGGCCGAAGCATTCGTAATGAATGTTTTCGTTATTCACGCCAAGTGAAACCAGTTGTTTTGCGGCAAACTGCATAAAGCCTACCGGGCCGCAAAGATAGAACTGCATTGCCGGATCGCTGATCGCGGCTTCCAGTTTGCTTAAATCCATCAGCCCTTCGCTGTCAAAGACGCGTTGGGTGCGATCGGCCTCGGTTGGCTCGCGGTACCAGGTATGGGCAGTGAAACGCGGCAGTGTACGGCCCAGCTCGCTCACTTCGTCGGCAAACGCATGGACGTCGCCGTTCTCCGCCGCGTGGAACCAGTTCACCTGCGCGGTATGCTGTTCTTTCGCCAGCGTATCGAGCATCGCCAACATCGGCGTCTGGCCGACGCCAGCGGAAATCAGCGAAACGGGGGTATCAGCGGCGACATTCATAAAGAAGTCACCTGCCGGCGCAGCCAGATGCACCACATCGCCTACGCTGGCGTGATGGTGTAACCAGTTTGATACCTGGCCGCCGTCTTCACGCTTCACGGCAATACGGTACCCTTTGCCATCGGGTTTACGGGTCAGTGAATATTGGCGGATCTCCTGATGCGCAAAACCTTCCGGCTTCAGCCAGACGCCCAGATACTGCCCGGGACGGTATTCCGCCACCGTACCGCCGTCGACCGGTTCAAACTCAAAGCTGGTGATCAGTGCGCTACGCGGGGTTTTCGCAACGATGCGGAAGGGGCGCGTGCCTTCCCAGCCGCCGTCTTTGCTGGCGTTCTCGTGATAAATCTCGGCTTCCCGATGAATAAAGACGTTAGCCAGTACGCCATAGGCTTTGTCCCACGCGTCCAGCACTTCCTGGCCCGGGTTGAACATTTCGTCCAGCGTCGCCAGCAGATGTGTCCCGACGATGTTGTACTGCTCCGGCTTAATCTGGAAGCTGGTGTGCTTCTGCGCGATTTTTTCTACCGCCGGCAGCAACGCCGGTAAATTTTCGATATTGCTGGCGTAGGCCGCGATAGCATTAAACAGGGCTTCACGCTGATCGCCGTTACGCTGGTTGCTCATATTGAAGATTTCTTTGAGCTCCGGGTTATGCGTAAACATACGGTCGTAGAAGTGGGCGGTCAGTTTCGGTCCTGTTTCAACCAGCAGGGGAATGGTGGCCTTTACTGTAGCGATGGTTTGTGCGTCAAGCATACGTGCTTCCTTTATGTGAAAATCTAATGATGTATATCAAATGCATCTTATAAAAATACCCTTGCATTGTAAATGGATCTTCTCTGCTTTACGTTATGGATGTAACAACGTGAAAAATCTGCATCACAAAGCTGAAAAGAAATCCGTTGAAATTCGTCAGACTCTCGTTCAGGAAACCCTTATCTGACGCACAGGTAATCGTTTGCGTAAAAACCTTTGTCAAGACCTGTTATCGAAGAATGATTCGGTTATACTGTTGGCCGAAGTCCCACGGACTGCCTTTTCAGGCACAAATTTTATTGTTAGCTGAGTCAGGAGATGCGGATGTTAAAGCGTGAAATGAACATTGCCGATTATGATGCCGAGTTGTGGCAGGCTATGGAGCAGGAAAAAGTACGTCAGGAAGAGCACATCGAACTGATCGCCTCCGAAAACTACACCAGCCCGCGCGTGATGCAGGCGCAGGGGTCTCAGCTGACCAACAAATACGCTGAAGGATATCCGGGCAAGCGCTACTACGGCGGTTGCGAATACGTTGATGTCGTAGAGCAGCTGGCTATCGACCGCGCGAAAGAACTGTTCGGCGCCGACTACGCTAACGTGCAGCCGCACTCCGGTTCTCAGGCTAACTTCGCTGTTTACACCGCGCTGCTGCAACCGGGCGATACCGTTCTGGGTATGAACCTGGCGCAGGGCGGCCACCTGACTCACGGCTCCCCGGTTAACTTCTCCGGTAAACTGTACAACATCGTACCTTACGGTATCGATGAGTCCGGTAAAATTGACTATGACGAGATGGCGAAGCTGGCCAAAGAGCACAAGCCGAAGATGATTATCGGCGGCTTCTCTGCCTACTCCGGCGTGGTTGACTGGGCAAAAATGCGTGAAATCGCTGACAGCATCGGCGCATACCTGTTTGTCGACATGGCGCACGTGGCGGGCCTGATTGCCGCAGGCGTTTACCCGAACCCGGTTCCGCACGCTCACGTTGTCACCACCACCACCCACAAAACCCTGGCGGGTCCGCGCGGCGGCCTGATCCTGGCGAAGGGCGGCGACGAAGAGCTGTACAAAAAACTGAACTCCGCCGTGTTCCCAAGCGCGCAGGGCGGCCCGCTGATGCACGTGATCGCTGGTAAAGCGGTAGCGCTGAAAGAAGCGATGGAGCCGGAGTTCAAAGTTTACCAGCAGCAGGTGGCGAAAAACGCCAAAGCGATGGTGGAAGTGTTCCTGAACCGCGGCTACAAAGTGGTGTCTGGCGGCACTGAGAACCACCTGTTCCTGCTGGACCTGGTGGATAAAAACCTGACCGGTAAAGAAGCTGACGCCGCGCTGGGCCGTGCTAACATCACGGTGAACAAAAACAGCGTGCCGAACGATCCGAAGAGCCCGTTCGTGACTTCCGGTATCCGTATCGGTTCTCCGGCGGTCACTCGTCGCGGCTTCAAAGAAGCGGAAGTGAAAGAGCTGGCTGGCTGGATGTGTGACGTGCTGGACAACATCAATGATGAAGCCACCATTGAACGCGTGAAAGCGAAAGTACTGGATATCTGCGCCCGCTTCCCGGTTTACGCGTAAGCGCTTATGTTGTGAAAATGGCCCGATGGCGCTGCGTCTGTCGGGCATTACTTATGCGCCATAACGTGACGCCGCCGGAAGTCATTATCCGGCGGCGTTGTCGTTTGAACTTCTCCCTCCGCTTGTTAACCTTATGTTACCCTTGCCAGCGCAACCGTTTACCGCCAGACTATCGCCTCCAAACGGGAGGGAATCATGGCATTGCATTCCACGCGCTGGCTGGCGCTCAGTTATTTCACCTACTTCTTTAGTTACGGTATTTTTCTGCCCTTCTGGAGCGTCTGGCTCAAAGGTCTTGGGCTAACGCCGGAAACCATCGGTCTTCTTCTGGGCGTGGGTCTGGTCGCGCGTTTTCTCGGTAGTCTGCTCATTGCGCCTCGCGTAAGCGATCCTTCGCGGTTGATCTCCGCGCTGCGCGTACTGGCATTGCTGACGCTGGTATTTGCGCTGGCATTTTGGGCAGGAACGCATGTCGCGTGGCTAATGGTGGTGATGGTTGGGTTTAACCTCTTCTTTTCACCACTGGTGCCGCTGACCGATGCGCTGGCCAATACCTGGCAAAAGCAAATTACCCTGGACTATGGTCGGGTGCGGCTGTGGGGGTCCATCGCCTTCGTGATAGGGTCGGCGCTGACCGGTAAGCTGGTGAGTTTATACGATTACCAGGCGATTCTGGCGCTACTGACGCTCGGCGTCGCCTCGATGTTGCTGGGTATGTTGTTACGTCCCAGCGTGCCGCCGCAAGGGGAAAGCCGTCAGCAGGAGAGCGCAGGCTGGCCCGCCTGGCGTACGCTGGTGGCACAAAGTTGGCGTTTTCTCGCCTGCGTCTGTTTGCTGCAAGGGGCGCACGCCGCCTACTACGGTTTTAGCGCCATCTACTGGCAGGGGGCTGGCTATTCAGCATCGGCGGTCGGCTATTTATGGTCGTTGGGCGTGGTGGCGGAAGTGATCATTTTCGCCCTGAGTAAAAAGCTATTTCGCCGGTTTAGCGCCCGCGACTTGCTGTTGCTTTCCGCTGTGTGCGGCGTGGTACGCTGGGGACTGATGGGCTGGAGTACGGCGTTGCCGTGGCTGATTGTGATACAAATCCTGCACTGTGGCACGTTTACCGTTTGCCATCTGGCCGCCATGCGCTATATCGCTGCGCGTCAGGGAAGCGAGGTGATTCGTTTGCAGGCCGTCTATTCCGCTGTGGCGATGGGCGGCAGTATCGCGATTATGACGGTATTTGCCGGTTTTCTGTATCAACATCTGGGCGGCGGCGTATTCTGGATTATGGCGCTGGTGGCATTGCCCGCTATCTTCCTTCGGCCCAAAGTGGTTGCCGCGTCATGATTCCAGGATCTTGCGGATCTGCTGCTGCTGGTGCTCTGTGAGGGTGCGATCCGCATGAATTAATGGCGGTGAGAAGAGCGGTAGCGGCGTGGCGTAAGGGGTAACAATCAGCGCTACGCCGCGCGGGCATCCCTCTTTTTGAAACGCCTGGAGCGATATCCGTCTGATATTCAGCGGCAATAAGGTCAGTTCACGCAGTTGCTGCTCAATATGCGTCTCCAGCGCATCATTTTTATCCGCTAACAATACGATCTGTCTCTCATGCAAATCGTTATCCTGCATTAGCCAGGCGCCGAAAATCACTGCCACCAGCCCCGTCTCTTCCTCGGAAAAGTGGATACCATATTCGGCTTCAAACCCGGCGAGCGCCTCACGTGTGGTGCGAACCAGACGCGGATAAAGACGGTTGAACTCTTCCGGAAGCGTATTATCGATGCCAATCGTGAATAAACTTCGGTTCAGCGCCTGGGCGAGATGGACATACAGCTGATCGTTAAGCCCTTGTTCGTCGCTGAAGCGTACGTTCCCTTTTTCTCGAAAGCGCAGCACCAGCCGCGCCACCTCCAGTCGCAGTTGCTGCGCCCGTTGATGCGTGTCGCGAATCGGGTCGGGGAGGCGAATCATTGAAAACAGTAACGCCATAAACAGCGCTTCATTGAGCGGTGCGGCCTGCATCACGTGGCGCTGCCAGTGACGACCAATTTCCTGGGCGAGTGGATATTCCGCGCACGACTGCGCCCAAATCTGCTGCACAGGGTTGAATTCCGGGGTGATGCCCGCATGGTGTTGTAGCAGACAATACTGTAAAAAGAGACGCAGGAACTGCACGTCGCGATGTTCAAATGGTTTTTGCAACCGGCGGGCGCACAGATTGATGAGCGCGTGCAGATTAATATCGTCATACAGCGGACGCGCGATACCGCGCTGCTTTAGCGCGTTTTTTAAGGCCGGGGTAAACTGTTGCGTGACGAAGGTCGGGCATAAGCGCAGGCCGCGCCTGAGCCAGTGTAAAAGGCAAAGGCGCTGATCGAGTGCTGTACCTTCGATCCGATAGCAACCGTTCTGGCATGTTGTGATGGCAAGGCGATGATAGCGCTGGATCTCCAGGCTTGTCTCAGTGATATCCTCACGGGCAGTATCATCATCAACGCCATTAAGCGCGCTGAAGATTTCCACCGTGGCAATTGGCTCCGGCTGGAAAAGCGTCAGCAATACCTGACAGCGGCGCTGGGGAGCGGAAAGTACAGATGGTGGGGCAATTGTCGGCATCATCTGTCAGGTCTCCCGTTAGTTTGTCTGGTAAGGATAGCTAAAGTTTGCGTGTGAAAAATGTGATAAGCGTGCTTTTAGGCCAGGAATGCTGAGGAACGTCACAGAATTTTTATCGCGAGGAACAGATGAAGCCAGTGAAACGCAGCGCCTTAACACTATTTCTTGCCGTTTTATCTTTCGTGGCGGCGGCGCATCCGCACAGCTTCATCCGTCTGCAAACGCAGGTGGTCAGTGAAAATGAGCAATTTGTGGCGTTAAAAATGCGCTGGACAATGGACGCGCTGACGTCCGCAGATCTGCTGTATGACGCCGGAAACGCGGCACCGGGGTCAGAAATATGGAAAAAGTTGGCGGCGGAAGTGATGGCTAACGTACTTGGGCAGCACTACTTTACAGAAGTGTGGCGCAATGGCGCGAAAGTGAAGTTTAAAAACAGGCCGACAGAATACGGTATGACGCGTGACGCGCATCAGGCGGTATTGACCTTTACGCTGCCGCTGGCTGAACCGCAGCCGTTAAGCGGACAGACTTATACCTTTTCAACGTTTGATCCCTCTTATTATGTCGATATGCATTATGACCAGGACAGCGATATCACGATGCCGGAACCGCTGCGCGAAAAGTGTCGGATTCAGGTTTATACTCCTGCGCCCGGCGAAGAGACGCTACGTTTCGCCCAGTCGCTGGATAAGGAGGACGCGCCGCCGGAGGATATGGATTTAGGTAAACAGTTTGCCCAAACGGTGACCTTGCAATGTCAGTAATTTTTTCTCAACGCACTCCGGGGCGACGCTGGCTCTCGCTGTGGCCATTGGCGTTATTCCTGCTGCTGATGCTGGTTGGCGGTCTGTGGATATGGCAGGCCTGGCCGCAGGTGATGTTGAAAAGCGCTCTTTGGCAGCGGGACGTAAATCAGCAGTTGAGCGCGCTGCTTAATGCGGTGGCGACGCATCCTGAGCGGGCGGGCGGATCGTTGCTTCTGCTGAGTTTTATGTATGGCGTGCTTCATGCGCTGGGGCCGGGACACGGCAAAGTGGTGATCGCGACATGGTTGGCGACGCATCCTTCGAAGCTGAAATCAAGTATCGTGTTAACCCTCGCCGCCGCGTTATTACAGGGGTTCGTGGCTATCGGGTTGGTGGTGGGCGTGCTGACCGTATTGCAACTTCCGGCCAGGCAGCTCCATCTGAGCGGCTTCTGGCTGGAAAAGGGGTGCTATGCGTTAGTTGGCGGGCTGGGCATTTTGCTGTGCTGGCGGGCCATAAAAAGGTTACGCGCGCTGCTACGTAAACCTGTCTTTATCGCTTTTACGCCGCGCCATGTTCACCATGAAAAATGCGGCTGCGGACATCAGCATCTACCGACGCAGGAACAATTGCATAGCGGCGATGACTGGCGCGCGCGATTCATGATCGTACTGTCTATGGGGATGCGGCCCTGTTCCGGCGCGATAATGGTGCTGTTATTCAGTAAAGTGATTGGCGTTTTTAGCTGGGGAATGGCGTCGGTACTGGCGATGGCGGCGGGAACCTCGCTAACGATTACCTCGCTGGCGTTGCTGGTACACACTTTTCGTGCTCTGGCGGTGAAGCTCAGTGGAAACAAAGCGCCGGCGTTATGGCGGCAGGTAGGCTGGTCAACGCTGGCGCTGGCCGGAGGGGTCATACTGCTTGTCGCGGCGCTGGTCATGTGGTTTAGCGTGCCGCAGCCTGTGGGCGGGCTGCGGCCATGGCGTGGTTGATTAGTGTCCGGCGGGTTTGAGATGCATCCGCGCGACGGATTCGTCTTCGGCCCAGTAAATGCGTTCGGCGACCATCGCTTCCGGATTGAGCTGAACGCCGCGCAGTACCCGTTCTTTAAAACGCAGATAGCCGCCTTTGTCGATCAGATGGCCCATATGTAGATAGATCGGTTTTCCGCCGAGCATCTCTTTTTCAAATTCATACAGGTTAACGATCACCTGCTTTATCACATCTTCAGTCACCCAGTTGAGGAAGAGCTTGCCGACGCGCGGCGTCTTTTTACTGGTGCGTCCGCCCAGACGGACTTGCCAGAGCTGATCCGGCTTACGTTGCCAGGCCAGCGTCGGACAGGCCAGCACGCACTCGCCGCAGCCGATACAGGCGGACTCTTCTTTGACCGCTTTGCCGTTCTTCAGCGCCAGGCAGCCTACCGCGTGGTGACTACAGGCCTTCACGCAGGCGCCGCAACCGATACAGCGATCGGCAGTGAAGCGCATTTTCGCCACGCCAATAATTCCCAGATCGGCCATTGACGCCTTCGCGCAATCATTCGGGCAGCCAACAATGACCGTTTTGAGATGATAAGGGCTGGGATAGACCAGTTTTTCAAGACGACGGGACAGACCGGTCGTGTCAGTGTTGGCTTTCTGGCAAATGCGGTTCCCCTGACAGGCGACAATATTTCGCCCGCCAATAGCGAGATAGCCCGCTTTGGTATCCTCAACCTGGACGTCGCACAGTTCTATTTCAATCTCGCGAAGAAACGGCTCCAGCGCAGCGTTCACGTTGTCGATATCTTCGTAACGGATACCCGGCATCGCCAGCTTCTGGCGGGTAGTGAGGTGAATTTGTCCGTTGCCCCAGGTTTCGGCGATGTCACGCGCCACCGTTAGCAAATGCGCGGGCAAAATACCGCCGGGAATGCGGACGCTGATCATGGCTTCGCCGCGCACTTTTGACAGGCGATATTCGTTTTTCGCACGGGCTTTAATGATATCAATATCAATGCTCATGATGTTCTCCTTAATCGGCAAAACGTTGCGCGACGGCGTAGTTAAATATCGGACCGTCGGTGCAGACATACACTTCGCCCATACGGCAGTGGCCGCACTTCCCGACGGAGCAGGCCATCCGGCGTTCGTAGTCCACCCAGATTTGCTCCGGCTTGAGCCCTTTTTGCAGCAGCATTTTTACGGTAAAGGTAATCATTATTGGCGGCCCAACGACGATGGCCTGCATAGTGTCGATATCGCTAAGCGTCATGTCGGCAAGCCGATCGGTCACCCGGCCAATCTGGTAACGGTCATCAGCCTCGCCTTCATCCAGCGTGAGTACCAGATTATGTTTGCCGCGCCACGTCGCCATTTCTTCTTTGTACAGCACGCAATCGCGATTTTTATAGCCGAGAATCATATCCAGTTGACCAATTTCCTGGGGATTCTCAACGAAATAGCGCATTAAGCCTTTCACCGGCGCGACGCCCGTACCGCCTGCGACAACCAGTAAGGGCTTATGGCGCAGCGTATCGACCGGATAGCCATTGCCATAGCAGCCGCGTAGCCACACGTTGTCGCCTTCTTTCAGCGTAAAGAGGGCGCTGGTCACTTTTCCGACATTACGAATCAGCAGATCTATCCAGCCGTCGCCGTAGTCGGAAACGGAGATGGGCGCTTCGCCGACGCGCGGCAGCGACACCTCAACAAATTGCCCCCAGTGCGCGGGAAAATCGACGGCCACGCGGAAATTCCACTCCAGCGGCGTGTGGCGAGTAATACTGAGGATGCGGTACGCCGCAGGCAGCAAACTGTGCTGCGGTTTATCATGACAGGAACAATGTGACATGCGTTATGCCTCCTCTGCCAGCGCCTGCCGAACGGCAGCGGTCATTTTGTTGATAATCAAAGAAAATTTGATGTATTGCGGGCAGCGATCGTCGCAGCGGCCGCAGCCGACGCACATATGTTCAATGCCGTTGCGCGCTTTGTAGTCATTGACCTTATGCAGGGCGCGGTAGCGCAGACGCTCGCCGGGTTTTTCGCGAAAACCATGACCGCCGGCCATGTCGCTAAAGCCCGGCACCATGCAGCTTGCCCACTGGCGACGGCGTTCGCCGCGCTGCGGATTTTCATCATAGGCGACGTCAAAGACGCTATAGCAGGTACAGGTTGGGCACCCGGTAGTGCAGCGGCCACAACTGATGCAGCGGCTGTCGTAGGCGTCCCATAGCGGGTGGCGGGTGAGAATGTCGCGAATTTTTTGCGGATCGCGGCAAACGCTGTCCGGCGTGACGACGGTTTCCCGGTTTTCGCTGACGAAAGAGGGGGTATAGTCAGCCTCCTGCCCCAGCCCTTGTATCGCCGCCTCGATAAAGGGATCGCGGATGCTGACAAGCGCGCCCTCATCGCTAAAACGCATGGCGGCGCTATAACAGTCAGTTTTATTGGTACCCATTGAGACGCAGAAACAATTTTCGAAGCTTTCTTCACACTCAATAAGGACGAAACGAATATGCTCCCGTAGCAGTTGGTAACTGTAATCGGAATTATTCCCATTTGATAAATACATATAATCCAGCCGCGACATGGCGTTAATGTCGCAGGCGCGGGCAAAGATGATTATCGGGGAAGTGTCTGTCTCGGCAATTTGGATGGTGTCTTTATCGAAATAAAAGAGCGTTTCGGTGATAGGGGCAATTATGGTATTCGGCGACATGTGCGATTTCTCGTGCCAGATGAGATCGCGCCAGCCGCTAATCCGTTGATAAATAATGTTGTCAGTGTCGGAAAAACGTCCGCCGCGAAACTCTGCGGACGGGGCAAACACGCGCCATTTTTTGTTTAATCGCTGGATAAGCAAACTAAACTCGTCAGGCGTAATTTTGATAGCCATCACATACTCCACAGTAATATTCAGGAAAAACAAATGAAAATAAATTGTTATAAAAATCAGTTGAATATTACTGTTACGCTAGCGCTAATCCACTGCCTTCGCTAACGGGAAAAAATGGTTTTTACTATCGGTATAATAAATATATTCTTAATCATAAAATATGCATATATACAGCGTCGCGCTATTTAGCGGATAGCGCGGTCTGAATAAATTTAATCATTGCATCACGGTAAAGGTTTGCATAACGTCCGGAAAAAGCATCAATGTGATCGCCGTCAGGAATGAAGATTTTTTGTTTGGGCTCCCGGGCGAGGGCATACAATTTCTCACTGTCCTGCCAGGGAATAACATGGTCTGCCGTGCCATGAAGAATCAATACCGGAATGGGGCTGACGCTGGCGATATTGCGATCCGCGCTATAGCGGTCATCAAGCAAATAGCCGCTGCCCGGGATCATCTGGTTGGCGATGGAGGAATAGGATAAAAACGTTGAGTCGAGGATAATCGCACGTATCCCCGCCTGGTCGGCGTAGCGCATATTTGCGCAGCCTACGCAGTGGCCTACGGCGGCCAGCACATTATTACCGCCCAGGCTCTGCCCCAGCAGTACCAGGCGCTCGGGGTTAACGTCGGCGCGATGCCGCACATAATCTATCGCGCTTTTCGTATCGTCCAGTAGCCCCTCTTGTGATGGGGTACCCTCCGATTCGCCAAAACCACGGTAATCAAACATAAACAGGTTTACGTTGCGTTCTGGCAGCCAACTGACTAACGGCCAGTGTGCCGACATATTTCCGGCGTTGCCATGGGCATGAATCACCGTCGCGACGGCGTTTTCCGGCCTGCCGAAAGCAGTGGGAATAAACCAGCCGTGCAGATGCGTGCCATCTTTGGCGGTAAAGGTAATGGATTCAGCTTCGGCAGGGGTTGGCCCATAGACTTTATTGTCCGGGTAATAAAAGGCATTGATCGCTACGCGGGGTAGCAGATAAATACAGACCACAATGATAAACAGAATAAAAAGGGATTTGACGATGCGTCGGGTATGTTGAAGGGTCATGTTCGCTTCCTTGCCGCTTTATGCCAATAGCGGAGCAGGGAGCGATCGTACAAAAACATGCAGGCAAGTAAAGCGATGAGGCTGTGTTTAGGAAAAACGCCTGAAAAGGCACGGCGGATGAGTGGCCCCATCCGCCGAAGAGACTTAGCGCTTCAGCGCATCGCTCAGTTCGTCGCGCATATTCGCCAGCATGGCTTTAACGACGCGCGGATTCCCCGCCACGATATTACCGGTCATCATGTAGTTATGACCGCCGGTGAAATCGCTGACGATACCGCCCGCTTCACGAACCAGCAGTTCGCCCGCGGCGAAATCCCACGGACGAAGGCCAATTTCAAAGAAACCATCGACACGACCTGCAGCCACATAGGCCAGATCCAGCGCGGCGGAACCGGTGCGGCGGAAATCGGCGCATTCGGTGAACAGCTTGCCGATAATATTAATGTAGGTGGTCGCGTATTGTTTGGCTTTGAACGGGAAGCCGGTAGCGAGGATAGTGCCGTCCAGATCGCGAGCGGTACTGCCGCGCAGACGGTAGCCGTTCAGCTGCGCGCCCTGACCGCGGGTGGCGGTGAACAGTTCGTTACGCATCGGATCGTACACGACAGCCACTTCAGTACGGCCTTTAATGCGTACAGCAATGGAAACAGCGAAGTGTGGCAGACGTTTGATGAAGTTGGTGGTGCCATCCAGCGGATCGATAACCCATTGAACATCCTGATCTGTGCCAACGTGCTCACCGCTTTCTTCGGTGATAATAGTGTGTTGCGGGTAAGATTTGCGAATGGTGTCGATAATCACCGCTTCAGCGGCCTTATCTACATTGGTCACAAAATCGTTACTGCCTTTTTGGCTCGCTTCTACAGCGTCCGGAGTTTCATAGTTTTTGGCAATTACATTACCCGCCTTGCGCGCTGCGCGCACGGCGATGGTCAGCATCGGATGCATCGGTCTCTCTCACTGGATGTTAAAGAACGGGAAAACGGCGCAGAGTATAGCAGCGAGATCGGAATCTGTCTTGGTTTTATGGTAAGATGTCAGAATAATCTTTAGCTGAAGAAAGACAATGCTGCAAAACATTCGAATTGTGCTGGTGGAAACCTCCCACACCGGCAATATGGGCTCCGTGGCTCGCGCTATGAAAACCATGGGCTTAACTAACCTGTGGCTGGTAAACCCGTTGGTGAAACCGGACTCCCAGGCCATCGCCCTGGCGGCAGGCGCCAGCGATGTGATCGGTAATGCGCAGATCGTCGATACGCTGGATGAAGCGTTGGCTGGCTGTAGCCTGGTGGTCGGCACCAGCGCCCGTTCCCGCACTTTGCCGTGGCCGATGCTTGATCCGCGCGAGTGCGGCTTAAAAAGCGTGGCGGAAGCGGCAAATACGCCGGTTGCGCTGGTTTTTGGTCGTGAGCGTGTCGGGCTGACTAACGATGAGTTGCAAAAATGCCATTATCACGTCGCGATTGCCGCTAACCCGGAGTACAGCTCGTTGAATCTGGCGATGGCGGTACAGGTCATCGCGTATGAAGTCCGCATGGCCTGGCTGGCGACGCAGGAAAACGGCGACGCGGCAGATCATGAAGAGACGCCGTATCCGCTGGTGGACGATCTTGAACGTTTCTACGGCCATCTGGAGCAGACGTTGCTCTCCACTGGCTTTATTCGCGAAAACCATCCGGGGCAGGTGATGAATAAATTGCGCCGTCTGTTTACCCGCGCCCGCCCGGAAAGCCAGGAGTTGAATATTCTGCGTGGGATTCTGGCGTCTATTGAGCAGCAGAATAAAGGCAAGTAACCGCATCAATATCGCACGGAACGCTAAATACCTGACTAATTTACTCAAGTAAATAGTTGACCAAATTACTCGGGAATGTCAGACTTGTCCCTGCTATGCAATACCCCCATTTTACAATAAAAAACCCCGGGCAGGGGCGAGTTTGAGGTTAAGTAAGACATGAGACTGACATCTAAAGGGCGTTATGCCGTGACCGCAATGTTAGACGTTGCGCTCAACTCCGAAGCGGGCCCGGTACCGTTGGCTGATATTTCTGAACGTCAGGGGATTTCCCTTTCTTATCTGGAACAGCTATTTTCCCGTTTACGTAAAAACGGTCTGGTTTCCAGCGTACGCGGGCCGGGCGGCGGTTATCTGCTGGGTAAAGATGCTGGCAGCATTGCGGTCGGCGAAGTGATCAGCGCGGTTGATGAATCCGTTGACGCGACCCGTTGCCAGGGCAAAGGCGGCTGCCAGGGCGGCGATAAATGCCTGACCCATGCGCTGTGGCGTGATTTAAGCGATCGTCTGACCGGTTTTCTCAACAATATTACCTTAGGCGAGCTGGTGAATAACCAGGAAGTTCTGGATGTGTCTGGTCGCCAGCACACGCATGACGCGCCGCGCGCCAGTAGTCGTGCGCAGGACGCTATCGACGTTAAATTACGCGCTTAATTAAAATATTACGCCATCTCTTCTGGCGGCCTCATGCGGTGAATGCCGCGGTCGTCTGAAAGATGAAGCGTAAAAAAGAATTCAGAATCAGGCCGGGACGCGGACGTCCCGTCAACACGGTCGTACATCCAGCCGGTTGCCTGATTCCTTGCATTGAGTGATGTACGGAGTTTAAGAGCAATGAAATTACCGATTTATCTCGACTACTCCGCAACCACGCCGGTGGACCCGCGTGTTGCCGAGAAAATGATGCAGTTTCTGACCCTGGACGGAACCTTTGGGAACCCGGCGTCTCGTTCACACCGTTTCGGCTGGCAGGCTGAAGAAGCCGTCGATATCGCCCGCAACCAGATTGCTGAACTGGTCGGCGCCGACCCGCGTGAAATCGTCTTTACCTCAGGGGCGACGGAGTCTGATAACCTGGCGATCAAAGGCGCTGCCAACTTTTATCAGAAAAAAGGCAAGCACATCATCACCAGCAAGACCGAGCACAAAGCGGTGCTGGACACCTGCCGTCAGCTTGAGCGCGAAGGGTTTGAAGTGACCTACCTGGCGCCCCAGCGCAACGGCATCATCGATCTCAACGAGCTCGAAGCAGCGATGCGTGACGACACCATTCTGGTTTCCATCATGCACGTGAACAACGAAATCGGCGTGGTGCAGGATATCGCGACCATCGGCGAAATGTGCCGCGCGCGCGGTATCATCTACCACGTTGACGCCACCCAGAGCGTGGGCAAACTGCCTATCGACCTGAGCCAACTGAAAGTGGATCTGATGTCCTTCTCCGGTCATAAAATTTATGGTCCGAAAGGCATTGGCGCGCTGTATGTGCGTCGTAAGCCGCGTATTCGCATTGAAGCGCAGATGCATGGCGGCGGGCACGAGCGCGGTATGCGCTCTGGTACTCTGCCTGTCCACCAGATTGTCGGCATGGGCGAAGCTTACCGTATCGCGAAAGAAGAGATGGAGACCGAAATGGCCCGTCTGCGCGGTCTGCGTAACCGTCTGTGGAACGGCATCAAAGATATTGAAGAAGTTTACCTGAACGGCGACCTTGAGCAGGGCGCGCCAAACATTCTCAACGTGAGCTTTAACTACGTTGAAGGCGAGTCGCTGATCATGGCGCTGAAAGACCTGGCGGTCTCTTCCGGTTCCGCCTGCACCTCCGCCAGTCTGGAACCGTCCTACGTGCTGCGCGCGTTGGGCATGAATGACGAGCTGGCGCATAGCTCTATCCGTTTCTCTTTAGGTCGTTTTACCACTGAAGAAGAGATCGACTACACCATTGATCTGGTTCGTAAATCCATTGGCCGTCTGCGTGACCTTTCTCCACTGTGGGAAATGTACAAGCAGGGTGTGGATCTGAACAGCATCGAATGGGCACATCATTAATCGGTATCGGAATCAGGAGAATTTATAATGGCTTACAGCGAAAAAGTAATCGATCACTATGAGAACCCGCGTAACGTAGGGTCGTTTGACAACAACGACGATAACGTGGGAAGCGGCATGGTTGGCGCTCCGGCCTGCGGCGACGTTATGAAGTTGCAGATTAAAGTTAACGATGAAGGTATCATTGAAGACGCGCGCTTCAAGACTTACGGCTGCGGTTCCGCTATCGCCTCCAGTTCTCTGGTAACGGAGTGGGTGAAAGGAAAATCCCTGGACGAAGCGCAGGCGATTAAAAACACCGACATTGCAGACGAACTGGAGCTGCCGCCGGTGAAAATTCACTGCTCTATTCTGGCGGAAGACGCGATTAAAGCCGCTATTGCGGATTACAAAAGCAAACGCGAAGCGAAATAAAATAGAACGTTAACATTGAGGTTTTGTTATGTCGATTACACTTAGCGACAGTGCAGCAGCGCGAGTTAATACCTTCCTGGCCAACCGTGGTAAAGGGTTTGGTCTGCGTCTGGGCGTGAGAACCTCCGGCTGCTCAGGTATGGCTTATGTACTGGAATTTGTTGACGAGCCAACGGCGGAAGACACCGTGTTTGAAGACAAAGGCGTTAAGGTAGTGGTTGACGGCAAGAGCCTGCAATTTCTGGACGGTACACAGCTGGACTTCGTAAAAGAAGGTCTGAACGAAGGGTTTAAATTCTCCAACCCGAATGTGAAAGATGAATGTGGTTGCGGCGAAAGCTTCCACGTGTAACCGTGTTCCGCTGTTATACCGAGCATTCGTGCTGCAGAAAAGCGGCAAGCGAGTGAATCCCCAGGCGCTTACTTGAGTAAATGACTGGGGGAACCCGCGCAGACAACGCATCTGCGGCGCGAAGTAAGAAGGTATAACCCCACCGTGGTCGCCTGCGTGTGGGGTTTGTTCTGACAGGCTATCCCTGAGAATGTTATGGATTACTTCACCCTCTTTGGCTTACCAGCCCGTTATCAGATTGACACCCAGGCGCTGAGCCTTCGTTTTCAGGATCTGCAACGCCAGTATCACCCTGACAAATTTGCCAACGGCACCCAGGCGCAGCAGCTTGCCGCCGTCCAGCAATCCGCCACGATCAACCAGGCCTGGCAAACGCTGCGTCACCCTTTGACGCGCGCGGAGTATCTGCTTTCCTTACACGGGTTCGATCTGGCCAGTGAGCAACATACGGTACGCGACACCGCGTTTCTGATGGAACAACTCACGCTTCGCGAAGAGCTGGACGATATCGATCAATCAAAAGACGACGTGCGGCTGGAAAGCTTCATCAAACGCGTACAAAAGATGTTTGATGCTCGCCTTCAGCAAATGGTGGAACAGTTGGACAACGCCGCGTGGGACGCGGCGGCGGATACGGTGCGCAAACTGCGGTTTCTCGATAAACTGCGAAGCAGCGCAGAACAACTCGAAGAAAAGCTGCTCGATTTTTAACTGGAATCTAACATGGCCTTATTACAAATTAGTGAGCCTGGTCTGAGCGCCGCGCCGCATCAGCGTCGTCTGGCGGCGGGCATCGACTTAGGCACTACCAACTCTCTGGTTGCGACGGTTCGCAGCGGCCAGGTGGAAACTCTGCCTGACCACGAAGGGCGCCACCTGTTGCCTTCAGTGGTTCACTATCAGCAGCAGGGCCATACGGTCGGTTACGCTGCGCGTGACAATGCCGCGCAGGATACGGCCAACACTATCAGCTCTGTGAAACGCATGATGGGACGCTCGCTGGCGGATATCCAGGCGCGCTATCCGCATCTGCCTTACCGGTTTAAGGCAAGCGTTAATGGGCTGCCGATGATTGACACGGCGGCTGGATTGCTCAATCCGGTACGCGTATCGGCTGATATTCTCAAAGCGCTGGCCGCGCGGGCTAGCGAATCGCTCTCCGGCGAGCTGGATGGCGTGGTGATTACCGTTCCCGCCTATTTCGATGATGCCCAACGTCAGGGGACGAAAGACGCCGCGCGGCTGGCAGGCCTGCATGTACTGCGCCTGCTCAACGAACCGACGGCGGCGGCGATTGCCTACGGTCTGGACTCAGGCAAAGAAGGCGTTATTGCTGTTTACGATCTCGGCGGCGGTACCTTCGATATCTCTATTTTACGCCTGAGCCGCGGGGTGTTTGAAGTGCTGGCGACGGGCGGTGATTCTGCGCTCGGCGGCGACGACTTTGACCATCTGCTGGCGGACTATATTCGCGAGCAGGCGGGAATTGCCGATCGTAGCGACAATCGCGTTCAGCGCGAACTGCTGGATGCCGCGATTGCGGCGAAAATTGCCTTAAGCGATGCCGATACCGTTCGCGTTAACGTTGCGGGCTGGCAGGGGGAGATCACTCGCGAGCAGTTTAACGATCTCATTTCCGCGCTGGTTAAGCGCACGCTATTGGCCTGCCGTCGCGCATTGAAAGATGCCGGCGTTGATCCCCAGGACGTTCTGGAAGTGGTCATGGTCGGCGGTTCGACCCGTGTACCGCTGGTGCGTGAGCGGGTGGGCGAATTTTTTGGCCGCACGCCGTTAACCGCTATCGACCCGGATAAAGTGGTCGCTATCGGCGCAGCGATTCAGGCCGATATTCTGGTCGGCAACAAGCCGGACAGCGAAATGCTGCTGCTGGACGTGATTCCACTCTCTCTTGGGCTGGAAACGATGGGTGGCCTGGTGGAAAAAGTCATTCCGCGCAACACCACTATCCCGGTGGCGCGCGCGCAGGATTTCACCACCTTCAAAGACGGCCAGACCGCGATGTCTATCCATGTGATGCAGGGCGAACGCGAACTGGTGCAGGACTGCCGCTCGCTGGCGCGCTTTGCGCTGCGCGGGATTCCGCCGCTGCCGGCGGGCGGGGCGCATATTCGCGTGACCTTCCAGGTAGACGCCGATGGCCTGTTGAGCGTCACCGCAATGGAAAAATCCACCGGCGTCGAGGCCTCCATTCAGGTCAAACCTTCCTATGGCCTGACCGATGGCGAAATCGCCTCGATGATCAAGGATTCCATGAGTTTTGCCGAGCAGGACGTGAAAGCGCGTATGCTGGCGGAGCAAAAAGTCGAAGCCGCGCGCGTGCTGGAAAGTTTGACCGGCGCGCTAACTGCCGACGCCGCGCTGTTAAGCGCCGCAGAACGTCAATGCATTGATGATGCCGCCGCACATTTAAGCGCGGTCGCACAAGGCGATGATGTTGACGCCATAGAACAAGCCATTAAAAACGTAGATAAACAAACCCAGGAATTTGCCGCTCGCCGCATGGACCAGTCGGTTCGTCGCGCGTTGAAAGGCCATTCCGTAGACGAGGTTTACCATGCCGAAGATTGTTATTCTGCCTCATCAGGATCTTTGTCCGGATGGCGCAGTTCTGGAAGCTGAGACCGGTGAAACCATTCTTGACGTTGCGCTGCGCAACGGCATCGAGATTGAACACGCCTGTGAGAAATCGTGCGCCTGCACCACCTGTCACTGTATTGTACGTGAAGGCTTCGACTCCTTGCCGGAAAGTTCGGAAGAAGAAGACGATATGCTGGATAAAGCGTGGGGGCTGGAGCCGGAAAGTCGACTGAGCTGCCAGGCCCGCGTTACCGACGACGATCTGGTTATCGAAATTCCACGTTACACAATCAACCATGCGCGTGAGCATTAACAGAGGGTAGTATGGGACTCAAGTGGACCGATAGCCGCGAGATCGGCGAAGCGTTATACGACGCATATCCTGATGTCGATCCTAAAACCGTTCGTTTCACCGATCTGCATCAGTGGATCTGCGAACTGGACGATTTTGACGACGACCCTAACGCATCCAATGAAAAAATTCTGGAGGCGATTCTGCTAGTCTGGTTGGATGAAGCAGAGTAATTTTTGCGTCATGATCCTCGCCGCAGGTGCGTTGGCTACGTTCGCTCACCCCAGTCACATAGTTTGCTATGCTCCCGGGGATGATGAGGGACATCCTTGTCCCTCACCAGAGGCAGCCTTTGGCTGTGCAAATTCGTTCCCGACGAATTTGTCGCTCACTTGCCGCCTTCCTGCAACGCGAATCATTTAGCAAAAGATCTAACGGGCTGCCCTACGGCGGCCCGTTTGCTAATAAGGAAAATAACAATGACAGAAGCCATGAAAATTACGCTTTCCACGCAGCCTGCCGATGCGCGCTGGGGCGATAAAGCCACTTACAGTATTAATAACGACGGTATTACCTTGCATCTTAACGGTAAAGACGATCTGGGATTGATCCAGCGTGCGGCGCGTAAAATCGACGGCCTGGGAATAAAACAGGTCGCGCTGACAGGCGAAGGATGGGATACCGAGCGTTGTTGGGCATTCTGGGCGGGTTACAAAGGACCAAAAGGCGTCCGTACCGTAATGTGGCCGGATTTAGACGATGCCCAACGTCAGGAGCTGGATAACCGCCTGACCATTATTGACTGGGTGCGCGACACCATTAATGCTCCGGCGGAAGAGCTTGGGCCGGAGCAACTGGCGCAGCGCGCGGTGGATCTGCTGTGCAGCGTCGCGTGCGATAGCGTCACTTATCGTATCACCAAAGGCGAAGATCTGCGCGAGCAGAACTATATGGGGTTGCATACCGTAGGCCGTGGTTCTGAGCGTCCGCCGGTGCTGCTGGCGCTGGATTACAACCCGACGGGAGACAAAGATGCGCCGGTTTATGCCTGCCTGGTCGGTAAAGGTATCACCTTTGACTCCGGCGGCTACAGTATCAAACAAAGCGCTTTTATGGACTCAATGAAATCCGATATGGGCGGCGCGGCGACAGTAACGGGCGCGCTGGCGTTCGCCATTACCCGTGGGCTGAATAAACGCGTAAAACTGTTCCTGTGCTGCGCCGATAATCTGATCAGCGGCAATGCGTTTAAACTGGGCGATATTATTCGCTACCGTAATGGTAAGAATGTCGAAGTCATGAATACCGATGCGGAAGGGCGACTGGTACTGGCGGATGGCCTGATTGACGCCAGCGCGCAACACCCGCAGCTAATCATTGATATGGCGACGTTAACCGGCGCGGCGAAAACGGCGCTGGGTAACGACTATCATGCGCTATTCAGTTTTGACGATACGCTGGCGGGGCGCTTGCTGACCAGCGCGGCGCAAGAGAATGAACCGTTCTGGCGTCTGCCGCTGGCGGAGTTCCACCGTAACCAGCTGCCGTCTAACTTTGCGGAACTGAACAACACCGGCAGCGCGGCGTATCCCGCCGGGGCAAGCACTGCCGCGGGTTTTCTGTCGCACTTTGTTGAAAATTACCGCGAAGGCTGGCTGCACATTGACTGTTCCGCCACTTATCGCAAAGCGCCGGTTGAGCAGTGGGCTGCCGGGGCAACCGGTCTGGGTGTGCGCACCATCGCGAATTTGCTGACCGCCTGAACGGTGTTTTTGTAGGCCGGGTAAGCGAAGCGCCACCCGGCATTTTGCCTGATGGCGACGCCGTGCGTCTTATCAGGCCTACAACCCATATACATAATTTGTGATTCCTATGTCCGAAACTAAAAATGAATTAGAAATCTTGCTGGAGAAAGCGGCGACTGAGCCCGCGCATCGTCCGGCATTTTTCCGTACCTTACTGGAGTCCACCGTCTGGGTGCCGGGCAGCGCTGCCGAAGGCGAGGCGATTGTGGAAGACAGCGCTCTGGATTTGCAGCACTGGGAAAAAGAAGACGGCACGACCGTCATTCCCTTCTTTACTTCTCTGGAGGCGCTGCAGCAGGCCGTGGAAGACGAACAGGCGTTTGTGGTGATGCCGGCGCGCACGCTGTTTGAAATGACGCTTGGCGAAACGCTATTCCTCAACGCTAAATTGCCGACCGGCAAAGAGTTTATGCCGCGTGAAATCAGCCTGCTTCTCGCTGAGGAAGGCAGTCCGTTAAGTACGCAGGAAGTGCTGGAAGGCGGCGAGTCGCTTATTTTATCCGAAGTGGCCGAGCCGCCGTCGCAGATGATTGATTCCCTCACTACGCTGTTTAAAACCATCAAACCGGTGAAACGCGCGTTTCTCTGCGCGATTAAAGAACATGCGGACGCCCAACCCAATCTGCTGATTGGCATTGAGGCTGACGGCGAGATTGAAGAGATCATTCACGCAGCGGGCAATGTGGCGACCGACACGTTACCGGGTGACGAACCGATCGATATTTGTCAGGTGAGGAAGGGCGAGCAGGGTATCAGCCACTTTATCACTGAGCATATCGCGCCGTTCTACGAGCGCCGCTGGGGCGGGTTCCTGCGCGATTTTAAACAGAACCGCATCATCTGAAGAAAAGAAAGCCGCCCAACAGGGCGGCCTCCTGGCTTACCTGCTCTGGACGTTGAGCGTTACGGGAACAGAGCTACCTGGGTGGCTTCTGTCTGCGTGAAGACACAACGTGCCAGAAACAAGAAGCACGACACAAAAGTATCGTACCTTCATGTTGCGGTCCTTGCGAAGACCGCATCACGACAGCACCGCTGGCGATAATGCCGTGATAGCAGGCACTGTGGTGTGCCTGCGCTTACGGCCATGGAACATCCTCTCCTGAAGCCAGCGCCCGTTTGCGAGACGGCGGAGGGGGCCGGGAAAGATAATACCTCAAATGCTGAATAGTTTCGTCGTGAATTAACTTGACTTTGCTCTCCTTAAAAGGGAGTATTTACCTACTGTGGTGTGCCTGCGTTGCTATGGCAACAAAGCCTGCTGGAAAGGCCGCGAACCGGACCAGCACAAAAAAACCGCTCAATTGAGCGGTTTTTTTGTGGCCTGCTTAAACCGAATTTATGTAGATTCGTTTTAAATCAGCCTGAACGGTAGGCCGGATAAGCGTGAGCGCCACCCGACAGCATGTCGATTAATCGACGAGCGCGTCCAGTTTTGCCCAAAACGCCTCATGATAATCCTCCAGGTCAAGTAAAGCGGCATCGCGTTTTTCATTCATTTTTTGCTGTGCCTTCCATTGCGAAAGATGTAAATCCTCTTCGGTAAAGCCAATGTCTTTAGCGCCCGAAATAATATTATAGAGATATTCCACCAGAGAAGACTCCGCCAGCCAGAATTCATTTCGTTCCATGCGGGCAATAGGGTATTCGCCGTTGGCATCCCGTTCGGTGATATAGATAAAAATGGCCTGATCGCCGACATGATCGATACGAATTAATGCCGGAAGACGGGGATCGTTACTCCAGACAGGCATCAGATCTTCAATATCAATACCTGAGCTATCCATGCCAGCGCCGTAATACGCCTCTTCATCAGGGGAGTAAGAATGAATTACTCCCTCTTTATCAATAGATCTTTGTAATGTTTCAATCACAGGCATATTATAATTGCTAAGTAGATCGCGGTCGTAGGCCAGTAGCGCCTTCAGGCTTTCAGGCAACTCAGTGGTTTCCGTATTTTGCGGATCGCGATACTTACGCACTCGCAGACGACTTATTTCCTCGGCAGGCATAGAATTAGGCACCTTATTGCGGTTAACCTTTTTAACCAACTCAATTAAATTAGCGAGTGAAATATCCATTTTCCATCCTTAAAAATTATATTTACAGGAGTTATTTCCCGGTGAAAACCAAAACAGCGGTGATGATACTCCTTATACCCGGCGTAAAGTATTTACCGATAAAAAATAGGATTTTATTAAGAGAAAATAATGCCCGTTTGCAGGACAGTGGAAAAGAGCTGAATAAAAACAATGTCTGTAGATCGTTTTACATCAGCCTGAACGGTAGGCCGGATAAGCGTGAGCGCCATCCGGCATGGCGGATATTAAGCGGGTTCAACCGGTAAATCGGTACGCGCGCCCCATTCGCTCCACGCGCCGTCGTAAAGCGTGACGTCAGGCACATCCAGCGTGGCGAGCGCCAGCACCACGACCGCGGCCGTCACGCCGGAACCGCAACTGGCGATAATCGGTCTGTCGAAACTCACGCCGTGGCTGAAAAAAACCTCATTCAGTTCGTCAGTGGTCTTTAATTCGCCCTCATACACCAGTTCCGTCCACGGGACGTTTAGCGCGCCAGGAATGTGTCCGCGCCTCAGTCCCGGACGCGGTTCATCAGCCTGAGCGTTAAAACGCGCCGCCGGACGCGCGTCAACGATTTGCGCGGTTTTTTCATGGCTTGCCAGCAATACGTCGGTGAGACGCACCACGGCTTGCGGCGTGAATTTCGCCTCAAACTCGCCTCCTTCATGCGCTTCCTCGCCTTCGCGCAATAGCCATTCGTCGCGCTGCCAGCCCGCCAGTCCGCCCGCCAGAATGGACACTTTCTCGGCACCGAACGTGCGCAGCATCCACCACGCCCGCGGAGCGGAGAACAGATTGCCTTCATCGTATATGACCAGGTGTTTATCCTGGCGAACACCCAGTTCACGCATGGCCACCGCAAACGCTTCCGGGCGCGGCATCATATGCGGCAACGGCGATGCGCGATCGGAAAGCGCTTCAATATCAAAAAACAGCGCGCCGGGAATATGTCCGGCGCGATATTCGCCCGCCATATCACGATGTCCCTGTCCTGGCGGCGCCATACGGGCGTCAAGAATCTGTATTTCCGGATCATCAATATGTTCGGCAAGCCAGTCGGCGGCGACAAAAAAGGCGGTGGTCATGGGCATCTCCATTGTTACCTGATTATGGTCAAATTGTCGGACGTTTCCCGAAAAGGGACAAGTAGAAGAGGCTGTTTTGGCTGGCGAAACCACATTTCTGCGTAAAATTTTCGCATCATCACAGTAATACGGACTTACACAATAAAATTTCTCGCGCATAATATCTCATCAACCGTTGCTGACAGGCCGTTAAGGCCAGGGATGAAAGATGAAACATTTACGCGTGGTGGCCTGCATGATCATGCTGGCGCTGGCGGGATGCGATAACAACGATAAAACCGCCCCGACGACTAAAAGCGAAGCGCCAGCCGTAGCGCAGCCCTCGCCCGCGCAAGACCCGGCACAGCTACAAAAGCTGGCGCAGCAAAGCCAGGGCAAAGCGCTCACGCTATTAGACGCCTCCGAAGCGCAGCTTGACGGCGCGGCGACGCTGGTGCTGACGTTTTCAATTCCTTTAGATCCTGAACAGGATTTCTCCCGTGTGGTTCACGTGGTTGATAAGAAAAGCGGCAGCGTTGACGGCGCATGGGAGCTGGCGCCAAATTTAAAAGAGCTAAGGTTACGTCATCTGGAACCTGAGCGCGTGCTGGTGGTCACGATTGATCCCGCCGTTAAAGCGCTGAATAACGCCACCTTCGGCAAGTCTTATGAAAAAACGATTACCACGCGTGATGTCCAGCCCAGCGTCGGCTTTGCCAGCCGGGGATCGCTGCTACCGGGGAAAATCGCGGAAGGACTGCCGGTCATGGCGCTTAACGTCAACCACGTTGATGTGAACTTTTTCCGCGTTAAGCCCGGATCGCTGGCGTCATTTGTCAGCCAGTGGGAGTACCGTAGTTCTCTCTCTAACTGGGAGTCCGACCATCTGCTGAAAATGGCGGATCTGGTTTATACCGGTCGTTTTGATCTTAATCCGGCGCGCAATACGCGTGAGAAACTGCTGCTGCCATTAAGCGATATTAAGCCGCTGCAACAGGCGGGCGTATATGTGGCGGTAATGAATCAGGCTGGACACTACAACTATAGTAATGCCGCTACGTTGTTTACCCTTAGCGATATCGGCGTGTCCGCGCACCGTTACCATAATCGGCTGGATATCTTTACGCAAAGCCTGGAAAACGGCGCGGCGCAGTCGGGAATTGAGATTGTTCTTCTGAATGATAAAGGTCAGACGCTGGCGCAGGCGACGAGCGACGCGCAGGGGCATGTGCAACTGGAAGCTGATAAAGCGGCGGCGCTATTACTGGCGCGTAAAGAGGAGCAGACCACGCTGCTCGATCTCACGCTTCCGGCTCTGGATCTGTCGGAATTTAATGTCGCTGGCGCGCCCGGCTACAGCAAGCAGTTCTTTATGTTCGGCCCGCGCGATCTCTACCGACCGGGCGAAACGGTTATCCTCAACGGATTACTGCGCGATAGCGACGGTAAAACGCTGCCCGATCAACCCGTTAAGCTGGAAGTGGTAAAACCAGACGGACAGGTGATGCGTACCGTCGTCAGCCAGCCGGAAAACGGGCTATACCGTTTGAATTATCCGCTGGATATCAACGCGCCGACCGGCTTGTGGCATGTCCGCGCCAACACCGGCGATAATTTGCTGCGGAGTTGGGATTTCCACGTGGAAGACTTTATGCCGGAGCGGATGGCGCTCAACCTGACGGCGCAAAAAACACCGCTGGCGCCTGCGGATGAGGTGAAATTCTCCGTTGTCGGCTATTACTTGTATGGCGCGCCTGCTAACGGCAATACCCTGCAAGGGCAACTTTTCCTGCGTCCGCTGCGCGACGCTGTCGCGGCCTTGCCTGGCTTCCAGTTCGGCAATATTGCTGAAGAGAATCTTTCGCGCAGCCTGGACGAAGTTCAACTGACGTTGGATAAAGGCGGACGTGGTGAAGTGAGTGCTGCCAGCCAGTGGCAAGAAGCGCATTCGCCGCTGCAGGTAATTCTACAGGCCAGCCTGCTGGAGTCTGGCGGTCGTCCGGTCACTCGTCGCGTAGAGCAGGCGATTTGGCCTGCCGATACGTTACCGGGAATTCGTCCACAGTTCGCCGCCAAAGCGGTATACGACTACCGTACGGATACCACCGTTAATCAACCGATTGTCGACGAAGACAGCAACGCCGCATTCGATATTGTTTACGCCAACGCGCAGGGCGAGAAAAAAGCGGTGTCCGGTTTACAGGTGCGGCTCATCCGCGAGCGTCGCGACTATTACTGGAACTGGTCGGAAAGCGAAGGCTGGCAGTCGCAGTTTGATCAAAAAGATCTGGTGGAGGGCGAGCAGACGCTGGATCTTAACGCGGATGAAACCGGAAAAGTCAGCTTCCCGGTGGAATGGGGCGCGTACCGTCTGGAGGTCAAAGCGCCGAATGAGACGGTCAGCAGCGTTCGTTTCTGGGCCGGCTATAGCTGGCAAGATAACAGCGACGGTAGCGGCGCGGCGCGTCCGGATCGCGTCACCCTCAAACTGGATAAAGCGAATTATCGTCCAGGCGATACCATGAAATTGCATATCGCCGCGCCGGTCGCCGGTAAAGGTTATGCCATGGTGGAGTCCAGCGACGGTCCGCTGTGGTGGCAGGCGATCGATGTGCCGGCACAAGGTCTGGAGCTCACGATTCCGGTGGATAAAACCTGGAATCGCCACGATCTCTATCTCAGTACGCTGGTGGTGCGTCCCGGCGATAAATCTCGTTCCGCGACGCCAAAACGCGCCGTGGGGTTACTACACCTGCCGCTGGGGGATGAAAACCGCCGCCTCGATCTGGCGCTGGAAAGCCCGGCTAAAATGCGCCCGAATCAGCCGCTCACCGTCAGGGTGAAAGCCAGCGTTAAACACGGCGAAATGCCAAAACAGATCAACGTGCTGGTCTCCGCGGTCGATAGCGGCGTATTGAATATCACCGATTACGCGACGCCGGACCCGTGGCAGGCGTTCTTCGGTCAAAAACGCTACGGTGCGGATATCTACGATATTTACGGCCAGGTCATTGAAGGGCAGGGGCGGCTGGCGGCGTTGCGTTTTGGCGGCGATGGCGACGACCTTAAGCGCGGCGGAAAACCGCCGGTAAACCATGTCAATATCATCGCGCAGCAGGCGCAGCCGATCACGCTCAATGAGCAGGGCGAAGGGGTCGTAACGCTGCCGATTGGCGACTTTAACGGCGAACTGCGGGTTATGGCGCAGGCATGGACAGCGGACGATTTTGGTCGCGGCGAAAGCAAAGTCGTTGTCGCCGCGCCAGTGATTGCCGAGCTGAATATGCCGCGTTTTCTGGCGGGAGGGGATGTTTCGCGACTGGTGCTGGACGTCACCAATCTGACCGACCGTCCGCAGACGCTGAATATTGCGCTCGCCGCCAGTGGGTTACTGGAATTGCTTAGTCAACAGCCGCAACCGGTCAACCTGGCGCCGGGCGTGCGCACCACCTTATTCGTTCCGGTACGCGCGCTGGAAGGTTTTGGCGAAGGCGAAATCCAGGCGACCATTAGCGGTCTGAATCTGCCGGGAGAAACCCTCGGCGCGCAGCATAAGCAGTGGCAAATCGGCGTGCGTCCGGCCTGGCCTGCCCAAACGGTAAATAGCGGCATTGCGCTGGCGCCGGGAGAGAGCTGGCATGTACCAGAGCAGCATCTGGCAAACGTCTCGCCAGCCACGTTACAGGGACAACTGCTGTTAAGCGGAAAACCGCCGCTCAATCTGGCGCGCTACATTCGCGAGCTGAAAGCATATCCGTACGGGTGCCTGGAACAAACCGCCAGCGGGTTATTCCCGGCGCTGTATACCAATGCCGCTCAATTGCAGTCGCTCGGTATTACCGGCGATAGCGATGAAAAACGGCGCGCCGCGGTGGATATCGGCATCTCCCGGATACTACAGATGCAGCGTGATAACGGCGGTTTTGCGCTATGGGATGAAAATGGGGCGGAAGAGCCCTGGCTAACGGCCTACGCGATGGATTTCCTCATTCGCGCGGGCGAGCAGGGATATAGCGTCCCGCCGGAGGCCATTAACCGGGGCAATGAGCGACTGCTGCGCTATCTGCAGGATCCCGGCACGATGCTGATGCTGATTCGTTATAGCGATAATACCCAGGCCAGTACTTTTGCCGCTCAGGCTTACGCCGCGCTGGTACTGGCGCGTCAGCAGAAAGCGCCGCTCGGCGCGCTGCGCGAAATCTGGGAGCGCCGTAGTCAGGCGGCTTCAGGACTGCCGCTGATGCAATTGGGCATCGCGTTAAACACGATGGGTGATGCCAGACGCGGCGAAGAGGCCATTACGCTGGCTCTGAATACGCCGCGTCAGGACGAACGGCAATGGATAGCGGATTACGGCAGTTCTCTGCGCGATAACGCTCTGATGTTGTCGTTACTGGAAGAGAACAACCTCAGACCGGACGCGCAAAACGCGCTATTAAGCTCGCTTTCTGAGCAGGCCTTCGGTCAGCGCTGGCTCTCTACCCAGGAGAACAATGCCTTGTTCCTCGCCGCGCATTCGCGACAGGCCAGCGCGGGCGCCTGGCAGGCGCAGACCTCGTTAGAGGCGCAGCCGCTGGCGGGCGACAAGGCGCTGACCCGTAATCTGGATGCTGACCAGTTGGCCGCCCTTGAGGTGACGAACACCGGTAGCCAGCCGCTATGGCTGCGTCTGGATAGCAGCGGCTATCCCTCATCTGCGCCTGAGCCTGCCAGCAACGTTTTGCAGATTGAACGACAAATACTGGGGACCGATGGTCAGCGCAAATCGCTGTCCTCGTTGCGTAGCGGCGAACTGGTGCTGGTCTGGTTAACGGTAGTGGCCGATCGCAATGTGCCGGATGCGCTGGTGGTGGACCTGCTCCCGGCCGGGCTGGAGCTGGAAAACCAGAATCTGGCTGACAGCAGCGCCAGCCTGCCGGAGAGCGGTAGCGAAGTGCAAAATCTGCTTAATCAGATGCAGCAGGCGGATATTCAGTATATGGAATTCCGCGACGATCGGTTTGTGGCTGCCGTCGTTGTCAATGAGGGCCAGCCCGTGACGCTGGTCTACCTGGCGCGCGCGGTAACGCCGGGAACGTACCAGCTTGCGCAACCGCAGGTGGAATCGATGTACGCGCCTCAGTGGCGGGCAACCGGCGCGAGCGAGGGGCTGCTGATTGTGACGCCTTAAATGAACGGTTGGCGTGGTAAACGTGGCCGCTGGCTGTGGCTGGCGGGCGCGCCGCTTTTTATTTTCCTGGCGTTATGGGCAGCGGATAAACTCTGGCCGCTGCCGCTCAATGAGGTCCATCCTGCGCGGGTCGTGGTAGCCCATGACGGTACGCCGCTGTGGCGCTTTGCCGACGCCGGGGGGATCTGGCGTTATCCGGTGACGATTGAAGAGGTCTCTCCCCGTTACCTGGAGGCCTTAATCAATTACGAAGATCGCTGGTTCTGGCAGCACCCTGGCGTTAACCCTTTTTCCGTCGCGCGCGCGGCATGGCAGGATCTTACCGCCGGGCGCGTTATTTCCGGCGGCAGTACGCTGACTATGCAGGTGGCGAGACTGCTGGACCCGCATTCGCGCACGTTCGGCGGTAAAATCCGCCAGCTTTGGCGCGCCCTCCAGCTTGAATGGCATTTGTCCAAGCGCGATATCCTGACGCTGTACCTGAACCGCGCGCCGTTCGGCGGCACGCTACAGGGTATTGGCGCTGCAAGCTGGGCCTACTTCGGCAAGCCGCCCGCGCGCCTGAGCTACGCTGACGCGGCGCTGCTGGCCGTATTGCCGCAGGCGCCGAGCCGGTTACGCCCCGACCGCTGGCCTGCGAGAGCCGAAGCGGCACGAAATAAAGTGCTGGATCGGATGGCGGCTCAGGGCGTCTGGCCTGCCGAAACGGTACGCGAGTCGCGTGAAGAACCGGTCTGGCTGGCGCCGCGTCAAATGCCGCAACTGGCGCCGCTTTTTGCCCGAATGATGTTGAGTAAAAGCCAGAACGACAAAATTGTGACCACGCTGGACGCCGGGTTGCAGCGGCAACTGGAAGATCTGGCGCGGGCATGGAAAGGGCGGCTGCCTGCACGCAGTTCGTTGGCGATGATCGTCGTCGATCATACCGATATGAGCGTGCGCGGCTGGGTCGGATCGGTAGACCTTAATGACGACAGCCGTTTTGGTCATGTCGACATGGTAACGGCGATCCGATCGCCGGGATCGGTACTCAAACCCTTTGTGTATGGTCTGGCGCTGGATGACGGCTTGATCCATCCCGCATCATTATTACAGGACGTTCCGCGCCGCACCGGAGATTACCGCCCGGGAAACTTCGACAGCGGATTTCACGGCCCGGTCAGCATGAGCGACGCGCTGGTACGCTCGCTGAATCTGCCTGCCGTTCAGGTACTTGAAGCCTATGGGCCGAAACGATTTGCGGCAAAACTGCGTAACGTCGGCCTGCCGCTATATTTGCCTGCTGGCGCGGCGCCCAATCTTTCGCTGATTCTGGGCGGCGCGGGCGCGCGGCTTGACGAGATGGCGGCGGCATACAGCGCGTTCGCTCGTCATGGGAAAGCGGCGAAACTACGGTTACAGCCGGACGATCCGCTGTCGGAAAGACCATTAATGTCGCCGGGAGCGGCGTGGATCATTCGACGGATTATGGCGGATGAAGCGCAACCCTTGCCGGATAACGCGCTGCCGCGCATTGTGCCGTTGGCGTGGAAAACCGGCACCAGCTACGGCTATCGCGATGCGTGGGCTATTGGCGTTAACGCGCGCTATATCATCGGCATCTGGATAGGCAGACCCGACGGCACGCCTGTGGTGGGGCAATTTGGTTTTGCCAGCGCGGTGCCATTGCTTAATCAGGTCAATAATCTGTTACTGGCGCATACGGGACGCCTGCCGGAAGATCCGCGTCCGCAGGCGGTAAGCCGCGGCGTCATTTGCTGGCCGGGCGGCCAGACTCTGCCTGCCGGAGACAGCAACTGTCGCCGCAGACTGGCGACATGGCTGCTCGATGACAGCCAGCCGCCCACGCTGCTGTTACCTGAGCAGGAAGACATCAACGGTATTCGTTTCCCGGTCTGGCTGGATGATACGGGGCGGCGTGTCGCTGCCGACTGTCCGCAGGCGCGTGCGCATACGTTTATCGTCTGGCCGCGGCCGCTGGAGCCGTGGCTGCCGCCTGCGGAAAGACGTAGCGCCCGCTTGCCCGCGGCGTCCGACCACTGTCCGCCGCTACAGGGCAGTGATGCCGCGCCGTTAATGCTGTCAGGAGTGAGGGACGGCGCGGTGATCAGGCAATTGCCAGGCCAGGAAAACGTTACGCTGCCCGTCTCGACTACCGGCGGTAAAGGGCGTCGCTGGTGGTTTTTAAATGGCGAACCTGTTAATGGCGAAAATAATCGCCTTTCTTTATTACTCAATATCGCTGGACGTTATCAACTTGTCGTAATGGATGAGTCCGGTCAGGTTGCAGCGGTTAATTTTGAATTAATACGTTAACAACTCTTCAGAATAAATTATGAATTTCATTTAATTTAAAGTTAATGAGAATTATTAATTTTTCCGGAATTACCCTTAATGAGGGAGCTTGATAAATATCAAGAGATCTAACACTTAAAAACGTGAGAATGGGTTTTTATTTGACGAGTCGGATCATGAAAAATATAAAAAGCCAGGGAAATGGCGAACAGCCCGCTATTTCTCGCCGCCACTTTATCCAGGCCAGCTCCGCGCTTATTGCGTTACCGTTTGTCTCCTCGCCAGCTACCGCTCAGGCGCGCGCTGTGACGGCAACTGAAAACAGGCCTGCGGAAAAAGTCGTTCAGACATGCAGCACTTTTGACTGCGGGGGTAAATGCGATATTCGGGCGCATGTTAGTGACGGTATCGTGACGCGAATTTCAACGCGACCGGATAATGCGCTGGATGCGCAAATGCCGGTGATGCGTGCCTGTGTTCGTGGACGCGCATACCGTAAATTTGTTTATCATCCTGACAGACTTAAATATCCCATGAAGCGCGTAGGAAAACGCGGTGAAGGAAAGTTCGAGCGAATTTCCTGGGATGAAGCGACAACCTTAATCGCCGATAATTTAAAATCGATTACTGAAAAATATGGCCCGGCTTCGCGCTATGTTCATGTTGGCACCGCCGTTTCCGGCGGCACCTTTTCCGGCGATAAAATGGCGCGTCGCCTGCTGAATCTGACCGGCGGCTATCTCGAAAGCTACCATTCTGTGAGTATGGGCAACACGGCGGCCGCGACGCCTTATACTTACGGCATTGCCGCCAGCGGCAGTTCGCTGGATACACTTTTGGAGACCAAACTGGTGATTCTGTGGGGCCATAACCCGACGGAGACCATTTTTGGTCATACCAACTATTTCTTGCAGAAGATGAAGCAGAACGGTACGCGGTTTATCGTGGTCGATCCGCGCTATTCCGACACCGTTTCGTCGCTGGCGGATCAGTGGATCCCGCTACTGCCCACCACCGACAATGCGCTGATGGACGCGATGATGTACGTCATCATCAGCGAGAATCTGCACGATCGCGCATTTATTGCGCGCTACGCTATCGGTTTTGACGAAGACTCAATGCCGGAAGGAGTACCGGCTAACGAATCGCTGGTGGCGTATCTGACCGGCGCCAAAGACGGTGTCGTTAAGTCCCCCGAGTGGGCGGAAAAGATCACCCATGTGCCGGCGCAAACCATTCGCCAGTTAGCGCGTGATTACGCGAATACCAAACCCGCCGCGTTGATTCAGGGGTGGGGACCACAGCGCCACAACTGCGGCGAGCGCACCGCGCGCGGCTCGACCCTACTGGCGACCATTACCGGTAATGTCGGCATCAAAGGCGGTTGGGCTGCGGGTTACGGCGGCTGCGCTAACCGTAAATTTGCCGCGGGTCCGGAGATGCCGGATAACCCGGTAAAAGCCAAAATTTCGGTGATGAACTGGGTGCAGGCCGCAGACGACGCCAGCAAAGTGACGCCGGATATGGGGCTGAAAGATGCCGATAAGCTGGACAGTAACATCCGTATTCTGTTCTCGCTGGCCGGGAACTATCTGGCGAATCAGAACCCCGATCTGCACCAGGCGGTACGCGTACTGGAGGATGAATCAAAGATCCAGTTTATTGTCGCCAGCGATCTGTTTATGACGCCGAGCGCGAAATACGCTGATCTACTGCTGCCGGAAACCAGCTTTATGGAACGCTGGAACATCGGTGAAACCTGGGGTACGGCAAGCTACCTGATACTCTCTGAAAAACTGATCGAGCCTGAATTTGAGCGGCGCTCCGACTACGACTGGCTACGTGAGGTGGCGGCGAAATTAGGCATTGAGAATGAATTTAGCCAAGGGCGCGATGAGAAAGCGTGGATTGAACACATCTGGGAACAGACGCGCTTGGCGATGCCGGACGAAAATCTGCCGGATTTCGCCACGCTGCAAAAGACCCGTCAGCATCTGTTCAAAAGCGCGCCATTTATCGCCTTTGAAGACAATATTCGCGATCCGGAAAATCATCCGTTCCCGACGCCGTCAGGGAAAATAGAGATCTTCTCGAAGCGCCTCTACGACATGCAGCATCCGGAAATCCCGGCGTTATCGCACTACGTTCCCGCGCATGAAGGCCCGGAGGATGCGCTGGCGAAAGATTTTCCGCTCCAGTTAATTACGTGGAAAGGAAAAAACCGCGCCAACTCAACGCAATACGCTAACCCGTGGCTGATTGAAGTGCAGCATCAGACATTGTGGATCAACCCGCAGGATGCGCAAAAGCGCGGCATTACGCATGGCGACATGGTGCGTATTCATAACTCACGCGGGATTTGCGAAATCCCGGCGGAAGTGACGCCGCGCATTATTCCTGGCGTTGTCGCGATGCAGGCCGGCGCCTGGTGGCAGCCGGATGAGAACGGTATTGATAAAGGCGGCTGTGCGAACGTCCTCAGCTCGGCCCGTATTACCGCGCTGGCGAAGGGAAATTCACATCAAACCATGCTGGTGGAGGTGGCTAAAGCATGAGTCAGTTTACACATTACCCGCCGGTGAGCGATAAACAACTGGGGTTTTTCATCGACTCCTCACGCTGCTCCGGTTGTAAAGCCTGCCAGGTGGCCTGCAAAGACAAAAACAATCTGGAAGTAGGCCGTCGTTTCCGCCGCGTCTATGAAGTCAAGGGCGGAAGTTTCATCCCGACCGGGCAGGGCGGGGTCAGCAATAACGTATTTGCTTATACGCTTTCCATTTCCTGCAACCACTGTGCGGACCCTGTCTGCACCAAAAATTGCCCGACTACCGCTATGCATAAACGCCCGGGCGACGGCATCGTGCGCGTTGATACCGACAAATGCGTCGGCTGTGGCTATTGCGCCTGGTCCTGCCCTTACGGTGCGCCGCAGCTTAACGAGCAGACCGGCCAAATGTCCAAGTGCGACATGTGCGTTGATTTACTGGCGAAAGGTGAACAGCCCGTCTGTGTCGCGACCTGCCCGCTGGAGGCCATCAAGTTTGGCCCGATTGATGAACTGCGCGCGAAGTACGGTAGCGTATGCGACGTTAACGGGCTGCCAGATTCATCCATAACCAAACCTAATCTGGTTGTCAAAGCGCATCAGGGCGCAGAAAAAGAGGGTAAACGCCATGCATGAGTTACCGCTGCTGATTTTTACGCTCTGTTTGCAAGGGTCTGTGGGTGTGACAGTGTGGCTGGCGTTGGGCCGCCAGTACGCCGTAGAGGGACGCGTGCCTGCACGCGGCGCGCTTCCCGCGATGGCGGGGGCGTTTGTACTGGCCTGCGTGGGGCTGCTTGCTTCAGCGCTGCACATGGGCTATCCCCTGAATGCGCTAAACGCGTTACGTCATGTCGCCAGTTCGTGGCTGAGTCGCGAAATCGTCTTTGCCAGCCTTTATCTGGCGACGCTGGGACTGGGGGTTGTGCTGCTATTTTTCCGAAAACCAGGCTGGCAGCCGCTGCTGGCGCTGGCGGCGGCGTTCGGGCTGGTGGATGTATTCTGCATGGCGCAGGTTTATATCCATGCCTCGGTGGCGACCTGGCAGCATAGCAACACGCTGGCGCTGTTTTTTGGCACATCAGGCATTATCGGCTCGGTAGTCATTGCGCTGGCTTATCTGCGCAACGCTGGCGCCGCAATGCGCTGCGCTGTGATAGTGGTCGCACTGATGGTGCTGATTCGCCTGATCATGCAGCCGCTATGGCTGGCGGATATTAATGCGGTGGATACGACGGTCGTCACTTTCCCGCATCATCCGCTACAGGCGCTGGCGCAGTTGCGTGACGTCTATCTTCTCGGCTGGTGTGTCTCAGCGGCGGGAATGCTCTGCTTTGCCGCAGGCGGTCTGCGAAACGCCAGAGGGACGCTGGTGGCGGGCAGCGTATTGCTGCTTCTCGGCGAGATTATGCTGCGCTACGTCTTCTTTAGTATTGGCTGATGGTTAACCTGACGATCGATCCGGCGGTAGACGTGACGCAGGCTTGCGTCCGTCGTCGCTTTCGTTTTTCTTCCTGCCGCGCTTGCGCCGATGTTTGTCCGGCGCAGGCGTTTTCGCTGGCGCAGGGGCAGGTCAGCATAGATACGACGCGCTGCATAGCCTGTGGCGACTGTCTGTTTGTCTGTCCTGTTGACGCCATTACCGGTATCAAACCGGTTAAACGCTTTGTGCAGGGGGATACGTTGGTGGGGCCGTTTTCGCTACAGGCGCCAACGGTCGATGAACTGCTTCTCTGGCACAGCCAGTACGGTATTCGCTTTATTGATATTGCGGTGGAGCGATCGGCGCAGTGGCTGATGGCGCTGGCGAGGCTAAATTTAGCGCTGCGCCGCTACGGCGAGCCGGGCTGGTCTTTCAAACACGTTGTCGGCGCGGAAATTAATGCCTCGCGGCGCACTCTGTTTCATGTTCCGCGCGACGCCATTACCCCGTGCGCCGTCGAGCCGGGGAAACGGCGTCTCAGACAGGCGTTTTCCGCGTTCAGCGAATGCGTACCCGAAATCAGTCCGCAAGAGTGCAGGATGTGCGGTGCCTGCTGGCGAAGCTGCCCGGAGAACGTTATCCAGTTTGACGACAATACCCTGACGATAGCGGCGGCGCGTTGTACGGGATGCGGCGGCTGTGCGGCGGTATGTCCGCATCAGGCGCTGCGGCTGCGGTTTGACGTGGAACCCGCCTCAACGCGGCATAGTGCGGCGTATACGCTCACCTGCGAAAGCTGCAAACGTACTTTTCATGCTCTCACGCCTGAACACACGCACTGCGTGCTGTGTCAGTCCCCTGAGTTTGCTGTGCGCCTTTAACTTTTGTTGCTAATGCTCATTTTATTTTAAAAAAATGTTACCTGCATCCATAGGCAATTGATGGGATGCTCTTTATAATCCGCGCCTGACATAACAACAGAACATATTTCAGAGGTAAACATGGCTATTGAACGGACTTTTTCCATCATTAAACCCAACGCGGTGGCAAAAAACGTTATTGGCAGCATCTTTGCGCGCTTTGAAGCTGCAGGGTTCAAAATTGTTGGCACTAAAATGCTGCACCTGACCGTTGAGCAGGCGCGCGGCTTCTATGCTGAGCACGACGGCAAGCCGTTCTTTGACGGTCTGGTGGAGTTCATGACCTCTGGCCCTATCGTGGTATCCGTGCTGGAAAGCGAAAATGCGGTACAGCGTCACCGCGATCTGCTTGGCGCCACCAACCCGGCGAACGCGTTGGCGGGTACGCTGCGCGCCGACTACGCTGATAGCTTAACTGAAAACGGCACCCACGGTTCGGATTCGCTGGAATCCGCGCAGCGCGAAATCGCCTTTTTCTTCGGTGAAGGCGAAGTGTGCCCGCGCACCCGTTAATCTCCTTCGTCTTTCACGCTGTAAATGCGTTGGCGATAAATTATCGGTTCAAATATTATTTTTGCTAATGCCGCGTGCAGACGTGGCATCCTTACGCCAGAATTTGTACAATGCAGCGCCCCTGGACGAGCAGTAAGCTTACCGGGGCGTTTCTTTTTTCAACCCTCCAGGGGCCATAACGTGTAATAACGAGGCCGGAATAGCATATGTCTGAACAAATTGTCACACCTGAAAGCAGTACCCCGGTAGTTCCTAACAAAGAAGCAAAAATTAACCTGCTGGATCTCAACCGTCAGCAGATGCGCGAGTTTTTTAAAAACTTAGGTGAAAAACCTTTCCGCGCCGATCAGGTGATGAAATGGATGTATCACTATTGCTGCGATAATTTTGATGAGATGACCGACATCAACAAAGTGTTGCGCGGCAAATTAAAAGAGGTCGCGGAAATCCGCGCGCCGGAGGTCGTTGAAGAGCAGCGTTCCTCAGACGGCACCATTAAGTGGGCGATTGCTGTCGGCGATCAGCGCGTTGAAACGGTCTATATCCCGGAAGACGACCGCGCTACGCTGTGTGTCTCTTCACAGGTAGGATGCGCGCTGGAGTGCAAGTTTTGTTCAACTGCGCAGCAGGGCTTTAACCGCAACCTGCGCGTATCGGAAATTATCGGTCAGGTCTGGCGTGCGGCGAAAATCGTCGGCGCGGCCAAAGTCACCGGCCAGCGTCCGATCACCAACGTGGTCATGATGGGGATGGGCGAGCCATTGCTTAACCTGACCAATGTCGTACCGGCGATGGAAATTATGCTCGATGACTTTGGTTTCGGCCTGTCCAAACGCCGCGTCACGCTCTCAACGTCCGGCGTGGTGCCTGCTCTGGATAAACTGGGCGATATGATAGATGTCGCGCTGGCTATCTCCTTACATGCGCCGAATGACACTATTCGCGACGAAATCGTCCCGATCAACAAAAAATACAATATCGAAACGTTCCTGGGCGCGGTTCGCCGCTATCTGGAGAAATCCAACGCCAATCAGGGGCGCGTGACGATTGAATACGTAATGCTTGACCACGTTAACGACGGCACTGAACACGCGCATCAACTGGCGGAGCTACTAAAAGAGACGCCTTGTAAGATTAATCTGATTCCGTGGAACCCGTTCCCTGGCGCGCCGTATGGCCGCAGCTCTAACAGCCGTATCGATCGCTTTTCTAAAGTTTTGATGAGTTATGGTTTCACGACCATCGTACGCAAGACGCGTGGCGATGACATTGATGCGGCATGCGGACAGTTGGCAGGCGATGTGATTGACCGTACTAAACGTACTCTGCGTAAGCGTATGCAGGGAGAGGTGATTGACATCAAGGCTATTTGATAGCAGTTGCGCCACGGGGCATTCATTATACCGTGGCGCAATGTCAGTTGAATAATGTCTGGCGTTGTACTTGTCTGGTCAATAATAACGGTGCGTTTTTGTCGACTTTAAGGCAGTATGTAATGGTGCAACAAGAGTTTAGCCTTGTGTCTTAGCGGTTTTGTCATCTGCGGCCTGACAGGCTTATACTGTCTGACTAAGGTTAACTAACCTGATGTTTCGCGGTGTGGGCGGGCATTACGGCTCGTCGGCGCCTGAATCCTAATTTACACGTACCTGTAGCTGTAGCGAATGAATACTGAAGCCACGCACGACCAAAATGAAGCACAAACCACCGGCGTTCGTCTGCGCAATGCCCGTGAACAACTCGGACTCAGCCAGCAGGCTGTCGCTGAGCGACTTTGCCTGAAGGTTTCTACGGTACGCGATATTGAAGAAGATAAGGCGCCGTCCGATCTTGCTTCAACCTTCCTGCGCGGATATATCCGCTCATATGCGCGTCTGGTGCATGTTCCAGAAGAGGAACTGCTGCCGGGGCTGGAAAAGCAGGCCCCGCTGCGCGCCGCCAAAGTCGCCCCGATGCAGAGTTTCTCATTAGGAAAGCGTCGTAAAAAACGCGACGGCTGGTTAATGTCTTTTACCTGGCTGGTACTGTTTGTGGTCGTAGGGCTGACCGGCGCCTGGTGGTGGCAGAACCATAAGGCGCAGCAGGAAGAGATCACGACAATGGCCGATCAAAGCACGGCTGAACTGAACGCAGATAAAGACAGCGGCCAAAGCGTACCGCTGGACACCGGTGCCGCGACAAGCCAGGATACGACGCCAGCGCAAACGGCTCCGGCTCCTGCGACGCCGGTTGATTCGACGGCGGCGACGCAAACGCCAGCGCCAACGGCGGCGGCGACGCAAAATACGGTAGTCGCGCCTTCGCAGGCGAATGTCGATACGGCTGCGACATCTGCCGCGCCAGCGGCAACGGAGACGCCGTCCGCGCTGCCGACCAGTCAGGCTGGCGTAGCGGCGCCTGCTGCCGATCCGAACGCGCTGGTGATGAATTTTACCGCTGACTGCTGGCTCGAAGTCACTGACGCCACGGGTAAGAAGCTGTTTAGCGGTATGCAGCGTAAAGATGGTAATTTAAACCTAACCGGTCAGGCGCCTTATAAACTTAAAATTGGCGCGCCGGCCGCGGTGCAGATCCAGTATCAAGGAAAACCTGTCGATCTGAGCCGCTTTATCAGAACTAATCAGGTTGCGCGTCTGACCCTTAATGCCGAACCGACACCGGCGCAGTAACAGACGGGTAACGCGGGAGGTTTTTCATGCATAACCAGGCTCCGATTCAACGTAGAAAATCGACACGTATTTACGTTGGGAATGTGCCGATTGGCGATGGCGCCCCCATCGCCGTCCAGTCGATGACTAACACGCGTACCACTGACGTGGAAGCGACGGTTAATCAGATCAAAGCGCTGGAGCGCGTTGGCGCAGATATTGTTCGTGTTTCTGTACCGACCATGGACGCCGCCGAAGCGTTTAAACTTATCAAACAGCAGGTTTCAGTTCCGCTGGTTGCCGATATTCACTTCGACTACCGCATTGCGCTGAAGGTGGCGGAATACGGCGTTGACTGCTTGCGTATCAACCCCGGCAATATCGGTAACGAAGAACGTATTCGTATGGTGGTGGACTGCGCGCGCGACAAAAACATCCCTATTCGTATCGGCGTAAATGCCGGATCGCTGGAAAAAGATCTGCAGGAAAAATACGGTGAGCCGACGCCGCAGGCGCTGCTGGAATCAGCCATGCGCCATGTCGATCATCTCGATCGTCTCAACTTTGATCAGTTCAAAGTGAGCGTAAAAGCGTCCGATGTATTCCTTGCCGTTGAGTCTTATCGTTTGTTGGCTAAACAGATCGATCAGCCGCTGCATCTGGGGATCACCGAAGCGGGCGGCGCGCGTAGCGGGGCGGTCAAGTCGGCGATCGGTTTAGGTCTGCTGTTATCGGAAGGCATCGGCGACACGCTGCGCGTATCGTTGGCGGCCGATCCGGTGGAAGAGATCAAAGTCGGTTTCGATATCCTGAAGTCGCTGCGCATTCGCGCGCGCGGCATCAATTTCATCGCTTGCCCGACCTGTTCTCGCCAGGAGTTCGACGTTATCGGCACGGTGAACGCGCTGGAGCAGCGTCTGGAAGATATCATCACCCCGATGGACGTCTCGATCATCGGTTGCGTGGTGAACGGGCCGGGCGAAGCGCTGGTATCGACGCTGGGCGTGACGGGCGGCAATAAGAAAAGCGGCCTGTATGAAGACGGCGTGCGCAAGGACAGACTCGATAACGACGATATGATCGCGCAGCTTGAATCCCGTATTCGCGCGAAAGCAAGTCAACTTGATGAAGCGCGTCGGATTGACGTGCTGCAGGTTGAAAAATAAGAACGTGATGGGAAGCGGCGCGCTTCCCGTGTATGATTGAACCCGCATGGCTCCCGGTTCGTTCGGGGAAGCGCTGAGGGTTCATTTTTATATTCAGAAAGAGAATAAACGTGGCAAAAAACATTCAAGCCATTCGCGGCATGAACGATTATCTGCCTGGCGAAACCGCCATCTGGCAGCGCATTGAAGGCACACTCAAAAACGTGCTCGGCAGCTACGGTTACAGTGAAATCCGCTTGCCGATTGTAGAGCAGACCCCGTTATTCAAACGCGCGATCGGTGAAGTTACTGACGTAGTTGAAAAAGAGATGTACACCTTTGAGGATCGCAACGGCGATAGCCTGACATTGCGCCCTGAAGGTACGGCGGGCTGTGTACGCGCCGGCATCGAACATGGTCTCCTGTACAATCAGGAACAGCGTTTGTGGTATATCGGCCCGATGTTCCGTCATGAGCGTCCGCAAAAAGGCCGCTACCGTCAGTTCCATCAGCTAGGCGCCGAAGTCTTCGGCTTACAAGGCCCGGATATTGACGCGGAGTTGATTATGCTGACCGCACGCTGGTGGCGCGCGCTGGGCATCGCTGACCACGTTAGCCTGGAGCTGAACTCTATTGGTTCATTAGAGGCGCGTGCGAACTATCGCGATGCGCTGGTCGCGTTCCTCGAACAGCATCAAGAGACGCTGGACGAAGACTGCAAACGCCGTATGTATACCAATCCGCTGCGCGTGCTGGATTCAAAAAATCCGGACGTGCAGGCGCTGCTCAACGACGCGCCCGCTCTCGGCGACTATCTCGATGACGATTCACGCGAGCACTTTGCCGGCCTGTGTAAATTGCTGGACGCGGCGGGAATTGCCTACACCGTCAACCAGCGTCTGGTACGCGGTCTGGATTACTACAACCGCACCGTATTTGAATGGGTAACAAACAGTCTGGGGTCACAAGGCACCGTCTGTGCGGGTGGTCGTTATGACGGTCTGGTGGAACAACTGGGCGGTCGCGCTACCCCGGCAGTGGGCTTTGCGATGGGCCTGGAACGACTTGTTTTGTTAGTTCAGGCAGTTAATCCGGAATTTATTGCCTCTCCTGTTGTCGATATATACCTGGTAGCTGCCGGCGCACAAACGCAGTCTGCGGCAATGACGCTGGCGGAGCGGCTGCGCGATGAAATGCCAGGCGTGAAGCTAATGACAAACCACGGCGGCGGCAACTTTAAGAAACAGTTTGCCCGCGCCGATAAGTGGGGCGCCCGTATTGCACTGGTTCTTGGCGAATCTGAAGTCGCCGATGGGACTGTTGTAGTGAAGGATTTGCGCTCCGGTGAGCAAACGGCAGTGGCGCAGGACAGCGTCGCCGCGCATTTGCGCACTTTATTGGGCTAAGGAGAAGGACAGCGTGGAAATTTACGAGAACGAACACGACCAGGTGGATGCGATTAAACGCTTCTTTGCCGAAAACGGCAAAGCGCTGGCTGTCGGAGTGATTTTAGGGGTTGGCGCGCTGGTTGGCTGGCGTTACTGGAGCAGCCATCAGACGGAGTCCGCGCGTGCTGCTTCTCTGGCGTATCAAAATGCGGTGACGGCGGTAAGCGCCGATAAGCCGGATAGCATTCCCGCCGCTGAAAAATTCGCGGCTGAGAATAAAAATACCTATGGTGCGCTGGCGTCTATGGAACTGGCGCAGCAGTTTGTGGATAAGAATGAACTTAAAAAAGCCGAAGCCCAGTTGCAGCAGGGGTTGGCGGCCACCAGCGATGAAAATCTCAAAGCGGTGATTAATCTGCGTCTCGCTCGCGTTCAGTTACAGCTTAAGCAAGCTGACGCCGCGCTGAAAACTCTGGATGCCGTTAAAGGCGAAGGATGGACGGCCATTGTCGCTGATTTGCGCGGCGAAGCGTTGCTGAGTAAGGGTGATAAAAAAGGCGCGCGCAGCGCATGGGAAGCGGGCGTCAATAGCGATGCTTCTCCGGCGTTGAGCGAAATGATGCAGATGAAAATCAATAATTTGTCCATCTGAGAGGGACCCGATGCAATTGCGTAAATTACTTCTGCCAGGGTTGCTTTCCGTTACCCTGCTCAGCGGCTGTTCACTGTTTAGCGGCGAAGAAGATGTCGTCAAGATGTCTCCATTACCGCAGGTTGAAAACCAGTTTACCCCGACCACTGTCTGGAGTACCTCTGTCGGTAACGGAATTGGCGAATTTTATTCTAACCTTCATCCGGTAATGGCAGATAACGTGGTCTATGCAGCCGATCGCGCGGGCGTGGTAAAAGCGCTCAATGCGGATGATGGCAAAGAGATCTGGTCTGTGAATCTGGGCGAGAAAGACGGCTGGTTCTCTCGTTCGTCCGCGCTGTTGTCCGGCGGCGTCACGGTCGCGGGCGGTCACGTCTATATCGGCAGTGAAAAGGCCGAGGTTTATGCGCTGAATACCAGCGACGGCACTACAGCATGGCAGACGAAGGTCGCAGGCGAAGCGTTGTCTCGCCCGGTTGTCAGTGATGGAATCGTCCTTATCCATACCAGCAACGGTCAGTTGCAGGCGCTAAATCAGGCGGATGGCGCTATTAAATGGACGGTGAACCTGGATATGCCTTCGTTGTCGCTGCGCGGCGAATCTGCGCCGGCAACCGCGTTCGGCGCGGCTATTGTTGGTGGTGATAATGGCCGCGTCAGCGCCGTGTTGATGCAACAAGGCCAGATGATTTGGCAACAGCGTATCTCCCAGGCCACTGGCCCAACGGAAATTGACCGTCTGAGCGACGTTGATACCACGCCGGTTGTGGTAAACGGCGTCGTTTACGCGTTGGCGTATAATGGTAACTTAACGGCACTGGATCTGCGCAGTGGTCAGATTATGTGGAAACGCGAGCTGGGTTCGGTCAATGACTTTATCGTCGACGGCGACCGTATCTACCTGGTCGATCAGAACGATCGCGTGCTGGCGCTGACCACTGACGGCGGCGTAACGCTGTGGACGCAAAGCGATCTGCTGCACCGTTTGCTGACCTCCCCGGTGCTGTATAATGGTGATTTAGTCGTCGGCGATAGCGAAGGTTATCTGCACTGGATAAATGTTGATGACGGGCGTTTTGTGGCCCAACAAAAAGTAGACAGTTCCGGTTTCCTGACCGAACCGACGGTGGCGGATGGTAAACTGCTCATCCAGGCCAAAGACGGTACGGTCTACGCGATTACGCGTTAATCGTCACGGTTGTGCGTTTTAAAAAACGGCTCCTGGTGTAGGGGCCGTTTTCCTGTTTTTAACAATGGCGCAAAATGCGCGCGTTGTCTGATGATTTTTTTAATGAGGCTTTAAACATGGTACCTGTGGTCGCGCTTGTCGGGCGCCCTAACGTCGGAAAATCCACGCTATTTAACCGTCTGACCCGCACCCGAGATGCGCTGGTTGCGGATTTCCCGGGTCTGACTCGTGACCGTAAGTACGGTCGTGCGGAAGTTGAAGGCCGCGAGTTTATCTGTATCGACACCGGCGGTATTGACGGCACCGAAGACGGCGTCGAAACGCGGATGGCGGAACAGTCGCTGCTGGCGATTGAAGAAGCGGATGTGGTGTTATTCATGGTAGATGCGCGCGCTGGCCTGATGCCGGCGGATGAAGCGATTGCCAAACATCTGCGTTCCCGTGAAAAACCGACCTTCCTGGTGGCGAATAAAACGGATGGTCTCGATCCCGATCAGGCGGTTGTCGATTTTTACTCGCTGGGATTAGGCGAAATTTACCCTATCGCCGCCTCACATGGTCGCGGCGTATTGAGCCTGCTGGAACATGTGCTTCTGCCGTGGATGGATGATGTCGCGCCGCAGGAAGAGGTGGATGAAGACGCGGAATACTGGGCGCAGTTCGAGGCGGAACAAAATGGCGAAGAAGCGCCGGAAGATGATTTTGACCCGCAAAGCCTGCCGATAAAGCTGGCGATTGTCGGTCGCCCGAACGTAGGTAAGTCAACACTCACTAACCGTATTCTCGGCGAAGAGCGCGTGGTGGTATACGACATGCCGGGCACCACTCGCGACAGCATTTATATCCCGATGGAACGCGACGAACGGGAATATGTGCTGATTGACACGGCGGGGGTGCGTAAGCGCGGAAAAATCACCGATGCGGTAGAAAAGTTCTCGGTGATTAAAACGTTGCAGGCGATTGAAGACGCTAACGTCGTACTGTTGGTCATCGATGCGCGCGAGGGGATCTCCGACCAGGATTTGTCTCTGCTGGGCTTTATCCTCAATAGTGGGCGCTCACTCGTGATCGTAGTCAACAAATGGGATGGCCTGAGCCAGGAAGTCAAAGAGCAGGTGAAAGAGACGCTGGATTTCCGTCTGGGCTTTATTGATTTTGCCCGCGTCCATTTTATCTCTGCGCTACATGGCAGCGGCGTCGGCAACCTGTTTGAGTCCGTACGCGAGGCTTACGACAGTTCCACTCGCCGGGTGAGCACTGCGATGCTGACCCGTATCATGACGATGGCGGTGGAAGATCATCAGCCGCCGCTGGTGCGCGGTCGCCGTGTGAAACTGAAATATGCCCACGCTGGCGGCTATAACCCGCCGATTGTGGTTATCCACGGCAACCAGGTAAAAGATCTGCCAGACTCCTATAAGCGCTATCTGATGAACTACTTCCGCAAGTCGTTGGAAGTGATGGGGACGCCGATTCGCATTCAGTTTAAAGAAGGGGAGAACCCATATGCGAACAAGCGTAACACACTGACGCCAACGCAAATGCGCAAACGTAAGCGTCTGATGAAACATATCAAGAAAAGCAAGTAATGCTTTTTCAGTAATATTCCAGGCCTGACAAGCGCTGCGCTATCAGGCCTTTCAAGTAAAAGTAAGTCACGCGCCTGAGGAGAATGTTATGGAAATAACCTGCCCCGTTTGCCATCACGCGCTGGAGCGCAATGGCGATACAGCGCATTGCGAGACATGCGCTAAAGATTTCTCGTTACAGGCAATTTGTCCTGACTGCCGCCAGCCGTTACAGGTTTTGAAAGCCTGCGGCGCAGTGGACTATTTTTGCCAGAACGGTCATGGTTTAATTTCAAAAAAACGGGTTAACTTCGTCATTTCCGATCAATAAAACCGCTGTCGACGTTGCGCCGCAGAGCAGAGGCGCCGACGTCTTATCCGGCTAAGGGCAAAAGCGTTATTCGATACTCCCGTAATATCCTGCCCGGCAGCTATTTTATTCTTTTTATTGATTCAACTATTTATAGAGAATATTATTCCCGATAACTAATATTAGAAATAAATAACAGCCTTCTTTTTATTTATTATATCAATATTATAAGTCTGTTTCATATTAAACTTTTCTTTTTAGGAATATATTTAGGTCTGTTAGTTATGATTCCATCTGAATCATCCATATAATATCTTTTCATCGAGGCGTGTTTATTTAACGACAGGGATATCATATGGTGCGAAGGATTCGCATTCTGGTTTTGCTATTAGTGTCTGGAGTATCGGTTGCGGCTTCCGGCGCAGATAACTCTGTATCTGCAAATGATGAAAGCCACTCCTCTCTGCCTGATTTAGCCAGCGAATCCGCCAAAAAAGAAGAACAGGAAAATAAAGGAAAGTCCTTTAAAGAACAGGGCGCTGACTACTTTATTAATTCCGCCACCCAGGGCTTTGATAATCTCACCCCGGAAGCGCTGGAATCCCAGGCGCGTAGCTATTTGCAAAACCAAATTACTTCCTCAGCACAGTCATATCTTGAAGGCGTAATGTCACCTTATGGCAAGATCCGTACCAGCCTCACCGTGGGCGAAGGCGGCGATCTGGACGGCAGTTCGCTGGATTATTTTATTCCCTGGTATGACAATCAGAGCACGCTTTTCTTTAGCCAGATTTCGGCTCAGCGTAAGGAAGATCGCACCATTGGTAACTTTGGGCTTGGCGTGCGCCAGAACGTCGGCAACTGGCTGCTTGGCGGCAACGCATTCTATGACTACGATTTTACGCGCGGTCACCGTCGATTAGGTCTGGGAACCGAAGCCTGGACAGATTACCTGAAATTCTCCGGCAACTATTACCATCCTCTTTCTGACTGGAAAGACTCCGAAGATTTCGACTTTTATGAAGAACGACCCGCGCGCGGCTGGGATATCCGCATGGAAAGCTGGCTGCCGTTTTATCCGCAGCTTGGCGCTAAATTAGTTTACGAACAGTACTACGGCGATGAAGTAGCGCTGTTTGGCACCGATAATCTGCAAAAAGATCCTCATGCCGTCACTTTGGGGCTGGAATATACGCCGGTACCGCTGGTCACGGTTGGTACGGATTACAAAGCCGGTACTGGCGACAGTAACGACTTTAGCGTTAACGCGACCGTGAACTACCAGATAGGCACGCCGCTGGCGGCGCAACTCGATCCGGAAAACGTTAAAATTCAGCACTCCTTAATGGGCAGCCGCACCGATTTTGTCGATCGTAACAATTTCATCATTCTCGAATATCGCGAGAAAGATCCGCTGGACGTCACGTTGTGGCTGAAGGCTGACGCCACCAACGAACACCCGGAATGCGTGATTGAAGATACGCCTGAGGCCGCGGTGGGGCTGGAGAAATGTAAGTGGACGGTCAACGCGCTGATTAACCACCATTACAAAATTATTTCTGCTTCCTGGCAGGCGAAAAACAACGCCGCCCGTACGCTGGTGATGCCGGTAGTAAAAGCTAATGCGTTAACCGAAGGCAACAATAACAGCTGGAATCTGGTGCTTCCTGCCTGGGTTAACGCCGATACCGAAGAGCAGCGCACCGCCCTGAACACCTGGAAAGTACGCATGACGCTGGAAGACGAAAAGGGCAATAAGCAGAACTCTGGCGTGGTGGAAATCACCGTCCAGCAGGATCGCAAAATTGAGCTGATCGTCGACAACATTGCCGATACCGATCGCAGCGATCACAGCCATGAAGCCAGCGCGCTGGCCGATGGCGAAGACGGCGTGGTGATGGATCTGCTGATCACCGATTCCTTTGGCGACTCCACGGATCGCAATGGTAACGAACTGGTGGACGATACCATGACGCCCGTGTTGTACGACAGCAATGATAAAAAAGTCACCCTGGCCCAGACGCCCTGCACCACGGAAACCCCCTGCGTGTTTATTGCCAGCCGTGATAAAGAAGCGGGGACGGTGACGCTTTCCAGCACCCTGCCGGGCACTTTCCGCTGGAAGGCGAAAGCAGACGCCTATGGCGACAGTAACTACGTTGATGTCACTTTTATCGGCGACAACCTGAGCGCGCTGAATGCGGTGATTTATCAGGTCAAAGCCGCTAACCCTGTCAACCTTATCGGCAAAGAAGATAAACACCCTACGGTCAATAATGCTTACCGTTTCCTGCTGTGGCGCGACAAGAATAAAGACAATGTTTTTCAGATGTCCGAGCAGCTCACGGAAGAAGAGATGGCGCTGTACGACTACCAGTGGGAGTTTACCGGGCAGAGTACAAATGGACATACCGGCGCGCTGGCCAACACCATGAATGAAGATCTTGTCCTGCCAGTAACCAATAAAGAGGCGGCGCAGAAGTTTGCCGCCAACGAGGAAGATGGCGTTCAGGGTTACGGCATACGCGTTACGTATAGCCAGAAATAGCGTCAGCGTTATGGCTGACCAGCCAGCCGCTGAATTTTGAGAAAAAGGAGAGTCTGAATGCAAGCAACAGTAAAACGGCGGCTGACGAAGGTCGCTTTAGCATTAGTAGTTGCCGGATATTGCGCCGCGCCAGCGGTGGCGGCGAACGGTAATCTGAAATCGGGGCAGTGGCAGATTGTCTCTGAACAGACGGGCACCATTCAGGGTACGGTGCCGTGGATTACCCGTGCAGCGGATAAAACTGCGGATACCGACAAAGATCACGTAACGGTAACGGTCGATCGCGGCGATCGTACCGTTGTGACCGAAGGCGATAAGCAGTTCCACGTTGGCGATAAGGTCACCGTGAACTGGGCGATTGGCGATACGGAAGGCGACCTCGACACCGACAACGCCGCCACGAAACAGACGGTGCAGTGGATGAGATACAGCGACCAGAATGGTAGCAATCCCGAAGAGATTGGCACCAAAGGTAGCGATACCTATGAAATTCAGGCGAGTGACGCAGACCATTATATCGGTATCAAAATCACGCCGACCACCACCACCGGTGACCCTGCCGTAGCAACCGAACTGTTGTTGAAAGACCTGTCGACCTATGCGGGCGGTGGTGCGGATGGGGATGACGACGATATTCCGGAAGGTCCGGTGGTGGATGACAACGTCCATGTGGTTATTCATGAGAAAGGTTCGAATACCAACCTGTTGAAGAATACAGGGACGACACTCAAAACGAATACCACCTATCAGGTATTGCTGTGGAGCGATAAGAACGGCAACGGCACCTATGATGCTGGTGAAAACGTTACCGACCAGTATGACTACCGCTGGAAATTCGTCGGCACCAGTAAAATTGCAGGTACTGGTACCGGCGGTATTGTCAACGAAAGCTGGAACGATAAAGACCTTGTCATCCCTGTCACCAATGTCGACGCGAAAGCAGCGTTCGAGGGTGCGGAAGGCGGCGTTACCGTGGGTAGCGACGGTGTCCAGGGCTTTGCTTTGTCCATCGACTACAAACGCAAATAAGTTGTCCTCAACATACCACTCCCTGCGGGGAGTGGTATTTTCCGCGCACTTTGCTTAGCCGCGCGCTAAGCAAAGTGGGTTGAATCACGACAGAAAATGAAAACGGGTGGCTATCGCTCATGGACAGGAATCGGCAAGTGAATAAAGTTGTACATTTCTTACTGACATTACTGGTCATGTTTGCAGCGTCGATCGCGCCTGCGCAGGCGCTATTGAAGGGCGGAACCTGGCAAGAGCTGAACTCGACGACCGGCGCGGTTAACGGCACCGCGCCGCTGGCCGACGGGGCCATTATCCCCCTGTATCAGGGCAGTACGTTGCTTGACCCGAGCAAAACCCACGATATTGAATTCAGCGCCATGCCGCGCGATTTTAGCGCGGATGCTACCTCAACCTCGATGCAGGCGGTCAATTCCACCGATACCGAAGGCGATCTCTTTAGCGATCCGCCCACCATCGCCTGGGAAAACCGCCAGCCGCCCGCCATGGGGCTGGTATGGGCCGATGCCGCCACGCCCGACACGCCGCTCTCGCCGCAGCCGGTTCCGAACCTGACCTTTTGCGCCCAAAACCTCGCCGGGCGACAGCTGGTGGCTTGGGCGCAGGTGGAAGATGAAACCAACGTTCCCGCGCTGTGGCTCTTTACGAATACCGGGGTGCCGAATTATGCGACCATTCCGCTGTTAAGCCCGAAAGTGACGCTGAATATCAAACCAGCGGTGAGCGACCCTGTTTCTGTGAGCGGCGATCATGTCGATGCCAGTTTTGAAGCATCGAAAGTTAAGGTCGGAGAAAGTATTACTCTTACTGTCACCACCAAAGCGTGTGATGGCAAACCTGCGATCAATGCGCCGTTTGTGATCCGTCGCGAGGATGCAATAAATCGCCAGGGTGTGGTCAATAACGCTAACCCGGTGCGCGTTGGCAATACCGAGTTAACGACTGCGCAAACAGAATATCATGGTGTAACGGACGGGCAGGGCAACGCCACGGTGGTGGTAACGCAAGAGAACGGTCCGGGGGTAAAAACGCGACTTATCGTCTCTTCGCAAAACTATCCCACGCTGACCGACAATGTCGACGTCATTTTCACCACCATCACCAGTCCGGACAGCGATAAGGCCAGTATGTACGGCCATATGGTGGAGAGCACCACCGCGACGCTGAACGGTATAACCTACACCTTCACCCGCCCGAAGCTGGCGGCGGAAGCGAGCGGCGCTGACAAAAGCGTCGTCGATACCAACGAAACCTGGGCGCTGTTCGACTGGAACGGCGCCGATAACCATTGCAATATTCTGCCGGACGCCGAACAACTGGTGCAGATGCGACATGAGCACAGTACGCTGGCAACGTACACCGGCTGGCCGGCGACGGACGATGCCGAATACTGGTCGTCGACCAAAGATCAGATGAGCGGCTACCACGCTGCCGTACATATGAACAGCGCGTCGGTTGCCAGGGCCGCCGACAGCGACACGCTGCTGGTCAGCTGTGTGGATAAAGCCCAGCCTGCGGCGCACCCGCAGATTACTCTCTCCCCGCAAGGGCCGTATAAAGCGCGGGTAGGGGAGTCGATTGATCTGGTGATGACAGTGGTTGACAGGGACACGCAAAAACCGCTGCCTTACCGTTATATGGAGCTGTTTATCGACCCGGCGACAAACCGCAAAGGGGAGCATCAGGACGCGTGGGATAACCAGCGGGTCACCGTCGATTCCGAAGGCATGAGCGCCTCCTCGCCGGAGCACTATACCGGCGTGACTGACGTTAACGGCCAGGCGCATCTGACGTTAAAACACGACAGCGGTATGGGGGTCGAAACGCCTATCCGCATCGTGATGCCGGACGACGAAGGCGGCAACGTCGAGCTGCCCTTTAGCGTGATTTTCACCGTAATCACCAGCCCGGACGTGGACGGCGCCAACATGTGGGGCCATATGCGCGGCGTGGTGGACGCGGGCAACCTGTACAAACGCCCGCTGCTGGCGGTGGAGGCCAGCCATAAAGACGGCCAGTTCGACGAAAACAACGAACAGTGGGCGACATTTAACTCCGTGGCGTCGGCCACCGCGCAGTGCGGTACCGGCCAGGTGCCGGATCAGTCGTCGCTGGCGCATTTGTACAGCGAACATGCGGGCGGGCAGATGGAAAGCGAACACGGCTGGCCGACCGAAGATTATTACATCGCCGCCGACAGCGACGCCTCCGGGACGGTACACGTCAACCTCGAAAACGGCGATAGTGGCAAATTTACCGATACGCCGAACTACCTGACCTGCTCGGCCAATGAAATGGTGGTGGTGCTGGACGTCTATTTCAACGACGACCCGGCGACCAAAAACGCCGATATGACCGCCAAAGTGGGTGAACAGATTAAGCTGAACATCCATTCGCGCAACGCTCTTAACGGCATGGCGATCGCCAATACCGACTTCACCATCACCATGGCGAACGGCAGGCGGCGCGACGGGCTGACGACCGGTTTTACCGATACCAGCAACGGCGAGATGCAGTTTGACGGCGTCGGCTACATTGCCGGACAGGTTTATCAGGGGATCACCGACGCCAACGGCGATGCGACCATTATCCTCACCCAGGATAAGGGCGTGGGGCTGCTGACGCAGTTAAGCATCGTGCCCGTCGATTCATACATCAATACGCCGGTTTCCCGCAGCGTGAAGTTTACCGTCGCCACCAGCCCGGATACGGCAAAAGCCAAAATGTGGGGCCATATGGCCGACACAATTACCGTGGGTGACTGGACCTTTGAGCGGCCCAAACTGGCGGGTGAAGTGAGCAACCCGCTGCGTACCCAGGACGAGAGCAATGAGACCTGGACGCGTGTGGCCCACACCGACGCGGCGGGCAATCCGGATGCGGGCGGCTGCGCGGCGAACCGCCTGCCGCGCATCGACCAGCTTGAGGCGCTGTATAACGCCAACAGCGGTGGCAAAATTAACGGCATTCAGGGCTGGCCAGTCTATCTTAACTACTGGTCGTCCACCTACCAGAGCGCCACCACCTGGAAACTGATCGCGCTGGCGAACGGCAGTGAATTTGCCAACAGCAACGTCTCCATTTATGCCAGCTGCCTGGCCAGCGACAACCCGGTACCAGCCGCCATCACCATTGAACCGGTCGATCCATCGCTGTGGTACGACGGCAGCGACGTGCATGCAGTCAAAGTGAAAAAGGGCGATACCCTACAGCTCAAGGTGACGGTGAAGGACGCCAGCGGCAACCCGATCCCGGAAGCGCCGTTTGTGCTCACCCGCGGCGACGGTTACGATCGCCGGGGCGAAAAGTATACCGCCCAGGAAGGTGACGATCTGCAAGGCATCGTGACGCCCGTGGTGATCGACGGCGAATCGCTGGCCTGGACCACCACTAAAATGGGGTCGCAGACCGGCCCTGACGGCACCCGCATTATTAGTGTTACCCGCCCGGACACCCACGGCACCCGCACCGCGATTAACGCGACGCTGTATGAAAATGCCGCCGTGAGCGCCAGCATTGACACCATCTTTACCGTCGTCACCAGCCCGGATGTCAGCGTCGCCCGCATGTGGGGGCATATGGCGCCATCGCTGACGGCGGCAGATGGCGCGGTGTATCAGCGCCCGCTGTTGTACGCTGAGCTGGCCAGTACGGACAATACTACGTCTAAGCAAGAAACCAACGAAACCTGGGCGATTTTTCATGGGCCAGCCAATACAGGGGCAAATCCGGCCCGCTGCGCGGCGGGCTATTACCCTGCCGTTGAGGCGCTGGATTCGCTCTACAGCAAATACCCGAACCGAACGATAAATACTGCCCAGGGCTGGCCGGTCTACTATTCTTACTGGAGCGGATCGAACTCGACGTCACTCTCCAGCGGGGCAAAAGTTGACTTCTATTACGTAGTCGATCTGGCTGATGGTTCGCGTCGGTCAGAAAACAGCTCGCCCAACTCTGTCTGGCAGTACCAAATTTGCGCCAGGACGCCGATACCGCAGGCCACGCAGATCACCCTCACCTCCCCGCAGGCGATGGATGACGCCATTCAGGCGGTGAAGGCGAAAAACAGCGAGTCGATCCCGCTGCTCATCACCACTACCGATGCGATGGGCAACCCGATGCCTTATACGGCTTTTTCGCTTAAACGCGACGCCGGGACGCCGCGCAACACTGACTATAATAAATTTGTAGCCACTAACGGCACCAACATGACGGTGACGCCGCTAGCCGGTGCGCAGCAACAGTTTTACTATGCCACATCGGCTCTGACCGGCACCACCGGCGCGGACGGTACGCTGACTCTGACACTTGCCGAACCCGGCGGCATAGGGTTGAAAAACCTGCTGACCGCGAGTCTGTACGATACGCCGACGGCGACCTCATCGCTGCCGGTGGTGTTCACCGTCCTCACCAGCCCGGACAGCGACAAGGCCAACATGTACGGCCATATGCCGGAGACCTTCACCGCCAGCAACGGTGCGGAGTTTAAGCGCCCGCTGGTGGTAGGCGAGCCCTCATCGGAGGCGCACACGGATACCTATTTCGAAACCAATGAATACTGGATCATGGTGAATAATTTTAATACCGGTAATTACGGTGGGTGTCCGATGAATCAGATGGCTGCGATAGATGATTTCACGGCGCTGTACAAGGATCACCCAAGCGGCAAGGTGGCGACCGATATTGGATTGCCCGTCGGGAAGCGGTGGTGGGCTGGCGATAGCCTGCTGAAAGGCTCAACCCTTTACTGGCAGTATAAAGATCTCAAGACGGGGAAAGACTACAGCATGTCGGAAAACCCGGGTAACTACTACTTACAACTCTGCCTGACAAAACCGCGCAGCGGGCTGAATATCGCGCTCTCTTCCGACGCATGGAACGCCGATAAATCAGCGGCCGTGGCGAAAAAAGGCGAAACGATACCGATGACGGTAACGGTGACTAACGACGACGGGCAGCCGCAGGCCGGGGTGGCCGTACTGTTGACGCGTGGATACGCTTATTCGCGCGGTGCGGTGGATAAGCAATACATTGATCCCGGCGTGATTGGCGAGCCGGTTCCGTTGACAACTGCGCCAGCGAATATGATGCTGACGCCGGTTGCACCTGCGGGTACGGCAGTGGTGTTTAATAACCAGAATGGCCTCAGCACAAAATGGTCTGGCTTCACTGGCGATGACGGTAAGTTGCGGTTTACGTTAACTCAGGATAAATCGTCGGGGTTAAAAACGTCTGTCACGGCGGCGCTTGCGAATCAATTTGATGAGGCGGCGAGCGTGGATACAATCTTTACGGTACAAACCAGCCCGGATACGCCGTATGCGTCATACTGGGGTCATATGCCGGATACCGTGCAGGTGAACGGCGTTACGCTGCGCCGCCCGTATCTGAAAGCCGAGCTCTCTGCCATGCCCCAGTATACCTGGCTGATGACTAACGAATACTGGGCGTCGAACTATTATTATCAGTCCGAGCACGTTGAAACATCGCTGACACATCTTTGCGGATCGCAGGAAAATATGGCCTCGCTGGACGATCTGAAAGCGTTGCAGAGCGTTATCAGCACGTTGCAATGGCCGACGACATCGTCCTGGGATTATGTGTCGCAAGATGAAGGTCAAAGCAATAAGGTCTACTGTTCATTTAACGAAACGACCGGCCAGACAACCTGTAATCGTGAAAAATCGACGACCTCGGGCTTAGGCTCGTGCCGGGTGCCGTAGTGAATGGGGCCGGGAGCGCCTTTGAATGTTGGGTGACGCATTGCGTCGCCCAACCTGGGTATCCCTTGCGGCTGGCGTTGTTCCGGTAGCGATGCATTTTTACGTTTTTGTATTCACGGAATGAACTGCAACGAAATGGACCTTTCTCAGGTACGTCAGTGAAATCGAAAAAGTGTGTCGGTTTTTTATTCTGGCTGCTGCTATGCGCCCTCAGTTTAACGCCTTTCTTCGCGCAGGCCGTGCGAAGCAGCGGCGCATGGCAGGAACTCACTGAGCAAACTGCGGCTATTAACGGCACTCCGCCTCAGGCCGACAGTGTAACGATCCCGGTATATCAGGGTAGCGTTCAGTTGCGCTCTGATGCGGCGAATCCTGTAGCTCGTTAGGCTGGCCGACGCAGGGCTATCCCTGTTTATCTAAATCAACCTCGAGCGGCGGCATGTATTGCGGCGTGGATGAGAATACCAGGCAACAAAACTGCGCCATTAAGCCGGCAAGCACAGCAGGTTATGCGACGTGTGTGGAGTAACGTATTACGCGTCTGGCGCTACCTATATACTCTAAATAATTCGAGTTGCAGGAAGGCGGCAAGCGAGCGAATCCCCGGGAGCTTACTAAAGTAAGTGACTGGGGTGAGGGAACGCAGCCGCAGCACATGCAACTTGAAGTATGACGAGTATATTTAAAACAACGCCAGGTGTCGCATGATAATTACCCCTTTTTGCCTCACGCATCTATTTATCTCAATATATGAAATCATTAAATGATATTCACAATATAAATATATATAAAAGAGATGGATATATTTATATCAATTATAAATTAATCAAAAGTTGACCCGATATTGAAATAGGCCTTGAAATTGGTTAATAATTTGGCTTTGATAATATATTGTTACAGGTGATTGCAATCATTCATAAAACCATATTTTTATCATTTATTATTTATCTCATTTATATACACCATTTAAAAGCTATTTACAGCCAATCAAAATCCAGTTTGCTTCGTGAACGTTATTAAAAGGAAATTTAAAAATTGAACAGGACCTACAGTATTGTCTGGAGCGCCGTGCGAAATATGTATGTTGTGGCTTCAGAACTGGCGCGAGGCCACAGCAAAGTTAAAGCGCAAGTATGCGCGAGTGAAACCCATTCCCCAAATAAAAAGTCCGAATATGGACAAATAATAAAAGCAACGCGAGCGGCGCTGGCTTGCGCCGTGGCTGCGGCGCTCGGATTTTTCAGCCCGCTGGCCATGGCCGATAATCCGGTATCCTACATTGACGGAACCGAGCACGACTTGAGCACAGAAACGTCTCCAATCTCTTATTCAGGTACCGGCCAGGGTACAGCACTGTCTCTGGAAGGTCTGCCAACGGATAAGGGGGGCTGGCAGGCAACGTCGGGTACAGGCACGGATGTTGTGATTGAAACAGACGGCGGTGGAGACATCCTCTCAGGTAGTACTCGTGCGATCGGCACGGCGGTTTCGCTTAACAAAGGGGCGACGCTTAACCTTACCGACGCACAAATCACTACGACAGGAATCTACACTGCCGGCATCGATCTCAAAGAACAAAGTAGCATGACACTAACGGGGGGAATCATCCAGATCGGGGGGAACTATGGTGTCCTGACGCTCAATGGCGAGTCAAAAGCAACCTTGATAGGGACTGAGGTTAAGGCGACAACGGAAAATACCAGTGACTTAACATCGCAAGAAGGAAGTACGCTGAGAATTGAGGGCGGCAGCACAATCACGCTGACAAACGGCCAGGTGCGTGTGGTTGGCGATACGACATACAACTCCTGGCTGGAGGTGGACGGTAGTGCAGTTAGTTCCACGGGTACAGACAGTACTGTTATTGCGTCCAACAAGGGCGTTCTTGATATTACGAACTCTACCGTCACGCACGATAATGCCAAAGGCGCCGCCATTGAGGCCGCTAACGCCTCAACGGTGAATATTTCCGGCGACAATAAAAGCTCAATGTTCATTAAATCCGAAGGCATAGGCATTAAAAGCGCGAGATCTTCCGTCAACATTGACGGTGCCACCGTCGAAGCCAAAGGCGATGGCATTTTGATGACCACGGGAGGTAGCACCTTTTACAGCAATATCTCCGGGCTGACGGTCGAAAATGCGGACGTGACTTCATCAGACGCCGCCGCGCTGCACGTTGATAAAAACACGGTGATAGAAACGCCCATTACACTAACCGACAGCACATTGACCGGCCCAACGGCTATTAAACTGGATAATGCGGCAACCGTAGAGGCCAAAAACACAACGCTGAATGGCAACATTGAAGCGGGGAGCACAGTATCGGCCTTGTCGCTGGCCGAAAAATCCTCACTGCAAGGGAGCGTCAACGGCCTGAACAGTTCATTGTCGCTCGACGACACCAGCCTGTGGAACATGACCGACCCGTCAACCGTCGGCAACCTGACCAACGACGGCGGCATTACGCTGGGCAACGCGAGCGGTTCGACAGGTACGCTGCTGACGGTGGATAATACCCTGACCTTGCAGGACGGCAGCCAGATAAACGCGACGCTGGATACTGCCAACAGCTCGCCAATTATCAAAGCCGCCAACGTCACGCTGGACGGGACGCTGAACCTTAGCTCAACGGCCACCTTTGTCGCGCCCGAAACCGACGAACACTTTGGATCGGTCACGCTGATTGATTCGCAAACTGCGATCACTACCGATTTTGACAGCGTAACGCTGAATGCCGACACCTCTGCTATGCCGGATTACCTTACGATCAACGCGGGCGTTGATGCGAATGATAATACCAACTACGAGTTGTCTACGGGCTTGAGTTGGTACGCGGGCGCAAATTCTGCGCGCGCTGCGCATGGCACTTTTACCGTTGATGCAGACAGTACCTTTACCGTCACCAGCGAACTGGACGAAACCACGGCTAACTCCAACTGGGGTGGCAGCAAGCTAACCAAACAGGGCGACGGCACGCTGATCCTCAGCAACACCGGCAACGACTACGGCGACACTGAAATTGTCGGCGGCATTCTGGCCGCCAAAGACGCCGCCTCGCTCGGCACTGGCGATGTGACGATTGCAGAAAACGCAACGCTTGCGCTGAGCCAGGGCACGCTGGATAACAACGTGACCGGCGAGGGCCAAATTGTCAAAAGCGGTAGCGATGAGCTGATCGTGACCGGCGATAACAATTACTCCGGCGGCACCACTATTTCCGGCGGTACGCTGTCTGCGAAAGACGCCGCCTCGCTCGGCAGCGGCGACGTGGACATTGCTGAAAACGCAAAGCTTGAGTTGAGCCAGGGCACGCTGGATAACAACGTGACCGGCGGGGGCCAAATTGTCAAAAGCGGTAGCGATGAGCTGATCGTGACCGGTGCTAATGACTATAGCGGCGGCACCACTATTACCGGCGGTACGCTGACGGCTGACCATGCGGATTCGCTGGGCAGCGGTGATATCGACAACAGCGGCGTGCTTCAGGTCGGCGAGGGCGAGCTGAAAAATACACTTTTCGGCAGCGGCTCGCTGGTGAAAACCGGTACGGGCGAGCTGACGCTAAGCGGCGATAACAGCTATTCCGGCACCACCACTATCACTGACGGCACGCTGATTGCCGCCAGCGTCAACGCGCTGGGTAGCGGCGATATCGACAACAGCGGCGTGCTTCAGGTCGGCGAGGGCGAGCTGAAAAATACACTTTTCGGCAGCGGCTCGCTGGTGAAAACCGGTACGGGCGAACTGACGTTAAACGGCGATAACGATTACTCCGGCGGCACCACCATTGACGACGGTGTGCTGATTGCCGCCAGCGTCAACGCGCTGGGCAGCGGCGATATCGACAACAGCGGCGTGCTTCAGGTTGGCGAGGGCGAGCTGAAAAATACGCTTTTCGGCAGCGGCTCGCTGGTGAAAACCGGTACGGGCGAGCTGACGTTAAGCGGCGATAACACTTACTCCGGCGGCACCACTATTTCCGACGGCACGCTGATTGCTGACCATGCGGATTCGCTGGGTACCGGAGCTGTTGCCAACAGCGGTGTGCTTCAGGTCGGTGAGGGCGAGCTGGAAAATACGCTTTCCGGCAGCGGTTCGCTGGTCAAAACCGGTACCGGCGAGCTGACGTTAGGCGGCGATAACAGCTATTCCGGCGATACCACCATCGCCGACGGCACGCTGATTGCCGCCAACGTCAACGCGCTGGGCAGCGGCAATATCGACAACAGCGGTACGCTGATGCTGGATGCCAACGGCGCATTTGAGCTTGCGAACATCACCACCCATAGCGGCGCCACGACCGCGCTGGCGGCGGGCAGCACCCTTGACGCGGGCCAGCTCACCCAGGAAGACGGCAGTACGCTAAGTATTGACCTCGGCGCGGCCACCGACGACGCCGTGATTACCGCCGACAGCGTCACGCTGGGCGGCACTCTGAATGTTACCGGCATCGGCAGCGTTACGGACAGTTGGACGCCTGAGGCATACACCTACACGCTGATTGACAGCGACAGCGCCATTACGAGCGATTTCGACGATCTGACCATTGCAGGGATGAACCGCGAAGATGTTGACTTCCTGACTATCGACGGAAAAGTCGATGAAACGGACAACACCAACTATGATCTGACGGCCTCCCTCTCCTGGTATGCGGACAGAGACAACGCCACTACCGACGCCCACGGCACCTTTACCCTGAGCGACCCTGACGGCAGCTTTAACGTTGCGGCTACACTGACAGACGTTGACGATACGCTGGATCCGGGTAGCAGATGGGACGGTAAATCGCTGACCAAAGAAGGCGCAGGCACGCTGATCCTCTCTGGCGACAACGACTACAGCGGCGGCACCACCATCAATGAAGGTACGCTGGTCGCCGCCAGTACGACGGCGCTGGGCACCGGTCTGGTAGACAATAATGCCACGCTGGTGCTGGACGCAGACGGTGAAGTCAGCGCGGTGGGCGGCATCACCACTCATAGCGGCGCGACGACCCAACTGGCGCTCGGCACCTCGTTGGATCTCGGCGACAGCGCGTTAATTCAGCAAGATGGCAGTACGCTGAACGTTGAGCTGAATAGTGACTCAGTGCAACCGCTGATTACCGGCGGCAGCGCCACGCTTGGCGGCAATTTGGTCGTCAGCGACGCCAGCCTGCAAGCGCGCGCCTCCGACGCGGAGTTCCAGTCCTTTAAACTGATGGATATGGACAGCGATATCAGCGGCGACTTTACCAGCCTGACGATGAACCTCACCGACCAGCCGGACTATCTGACCGTAACCGGGACAATCAATCCTGAAGATGCGTCAGAATATCTGCTTACCGAAGGGCTGAGCTGGAATGCGACCGCCACGTCAGCGACGCCAGCACACGGCACGTTTACTCTGGGCGCAGGCGACAGTTTTGAAGTCACCAGCGTACTGGGCGATAAAACCGGCAACGGCGACTGGGACGGTAAATCGCTGACCAAACTGGGAGCGGGTAAACTGACGCTGAGCGGCGCGAACACCTACACCGGCGATACTAACGTACAGGAAGGCACGCTATGGCTGTCCGGAGACGGCTCGATTGGCGAGATGGGCAGCCAGCAGGCGGTGAACGTCGCCTCCGGGGCGACCTTCGGCGGCAGCAACGGTACTACCGTTAACGGTAAGGTGACCAACGAAGGGACGCTGGTCTTCGGCGACAGCGAGGAAACAGGCGCCATCTTCACCCTCAATGGCGATCTGATCAACATGGGGACAATGACCAGCGGTAGCAGCTCCAGCACGCCTGGCAATACGCTTTATGTTGATGGCAATTACACCGGCAACGGCGGCTCGCTTTACCTGAATACCGTCCTGGGCGACGATGATTCGGCGACCGATAAGTTGGTCATTACCGGCGATGCCTCCGGCACCACCGATCTGTACATCAACGGCATCGGCGATGGAGCACAGACCACTAACGGTATCGAAGTGGTGGATGTTGGCGGCGTATCGACCAGCGATGCGTTTGAGCTAAAAAATGAGGTTAACGCCGGTCTGTATACCTACCGTCTGTACTGGAATGAAAGTGACAACGACTGGTATCTGGCATCAAAAGCACAGTCTGATGATGACGACAGCGGCGGTGATGACACGCCTTCGGATGGCGGTGACGATGGCGGTAATGTCACGCCTCCGGACGATGGCGGCGATGGCGGTAATGTCACGCCTCCGGACGACGGCGGCGACGGCGGCGATGTCACGCCTCCGGACCACGGCGGCGATGTCGCACCGCAGTACCGTGCGGATATCGGCGCGTACATGGGCAACCAGTGGATGGCGCGCAACCTGCAAATGCAGACCCTCTATGACCGCGAGGGCAGCCAGTATCGTAATGCCGATGGCAGCGTATGGGCGCGCTTCAAAGCGGGTAAAGCGGAATCCGAGGCTGTCAGCGGCAATATCGATATGGACAGCAACTACTCCCAGTTCCAGCTAGGCGGTGACATTCTGGCCTGGGGTAACGGCCAGCAGAGCTTTACCGTTGGCGTCATGGCGAGCTACATCAACGCCGATACCGACAGCACCGGTAACCGTGGCGCAGACGGTAGCCAGTTCACCAGTAGCGCCAACGTAGACGGCTACAACCTCGGTGTCTATGCCACCTGGTTTGCCGATGCCCAAACGCATAGCGGCGCGTATGTCGATAGCTGGTATCAATACGGTTTCTACAACAACAGCGTAGAGAGCGGTGATGCGGGATCTGAATCTTATGATTCAACCGCTAACGCTGTCTCGCTGGAAACCGGTTATCGCTACGATATTGCGCTTAGCAACGGTAATACTGTCAGTCTGACGCCGCAGGCGCAGGTTGTCTGGCAGAATTACTCAGCGGATAGCGTGAAGGATAACTACGGCACCCGGATCGATGGTCAGGATGGCGACAGTTGGACAACGCGTCTGGGTCTGCGTGTTGACGGCAAGCTGTACAAAGGCAGCCGTACGGTTATCCAGCCGTTTGCTGAAGCTAACTGGCTGCACACCAGCGATGATGTGTCGGTATCGTTTGATGATGCCACGGTGAAACAGGATCTTCCGGCTAACCGTGCGGAGCTGAAAGTGGGTCTGCAGGCAGATATCGATAAGCAGTGGAGCGTTCGCGCTCAGGTTGCCGGGCAGACTGGCAGCAATGATTTTGGCGATCTGAACGGTAGCCTCAATCTGCGCTATAACTGGTAAGTTAGACAAAACCGGGCGGGTATTCCCTGCCCGGTTTTGAGGCGAATGACAAACCGGTTGATCGTCGGATTGTGGCTACACCTTATCCGGCGTAGCGCGTGGGTTGGCTGAGGCGAAGTCGAAACCCAACATCGCGCTGCAAAGGGTGGGGGAATATTGGATTACGTGCCCGGCGTGACGGATTTGACTTCACTTTCAAGCCAGCCGTCCTCCAGTCTCGTGGTCATGATATCGCCTGCTTTGACCTGTTTGATCTTTTTCAGCACCTTGCCGTTTGTTGTCGTCGAAACCGTATAGCCGCGCGCCAGCGTGGCTAACGGGCTGACCGCTTCCAGATGCGTGACCGCGTTGCCGAAACGCTCGCGCTGTTCGCTTAACCGTGAGCGGATATTCTCCGTCAGACGATATTCCAGCTGTTGGATGCGCGACTGCGCGCGGTGAATGCGCGGCTGCGGATTTTGCTGGCTCAGGCGTTGACTTACGCGCTGTTGGCGCTGAGTGGCCTGCTTAATCCTGGCCTCAAGCGCAAATCCCATCCGTTGGCGTAGACGTTCCAGCGCGGTTTGCTGACGGGCCAGACGCAGTTGCGGATGTTGCTGTTGCAGACGGTGAAAAATCTGCGTGAAACGGCGGCTGCGGTTGGCGAGGTAGTAGTCCATCGCCATGCCCAGACGCTGTTGGGCGGATTGAATCCGGCGCAACAACTCCTGCTGGTTGCGGCTGACAATTTCTGCAGCTGCTGATGGCGTCGGCGCGCGCAGGTCGGCGACAAAATCAGCTATCGTGACGTCCGTTTCGTGACCGACGGCGCTGACCACCGGAATACGGCTGGCAAAAATCGCCCGCGCCACGCGTTCGTCGTTAAAACTCCACAAATCTTCCAGCGAACCGCCGCCGCGCCCGACGATCAGTACATCACATTCGCCGCGCGCGTTCGCCAGTTCGATAGCACGAACGATCTGCCCCGGCGCGTCGTCGCCCTGTACCGCGGTTGGATAGATAATAACGGGCAGGGATGGGTCACGACGCTTCAACACATGGAGGATATCGTGCAGCGCCGCGCCGGTTTTCGAGGTGATCACCCCAACGCAGTGGGCCGGGGAGGGCAACGGTTGTTTATGCTGCTGATCGAACAAGCCTTCGGAATGGAGTTTGGCTTTTAGCTGCTCATATTTCTGCTGCAACAAGCCTTCTCCCGCGGGCTGCATACTTTCGGCGATGATTTGATAATCGCCGCGCGGCTCGTACAGCGTGATATTGGCGCGTACCAGCACCTGCTGCCCGTGCTGCGGACGGAACGTCACCCGGCGGTTGCTGTTACGGAACATCGCACAGCGCACCTGAGCGGTATCGTCTTTGAGCGTAAAGTACCAGTGGCCCGACGCAGGCTGCGTGAAATTAGAAATCTCGCCGCTGATCCATACCTGTCCCATCTCCTGTTCTAACAGCAGACGAACCGTCTGGTTAAGGCGGCTTACGGTAAAAATTGAGGAAGTTTGAGAGGATAACATGTGAGCGGGATCAAATTCTAAATCAGCAGGTTATTCAATCGATAGTAACCTGCTCACGGGGGATCGCAAGCACTATTTGCAAAAAAATGTAGATGCAACCGATTACGTTCTGTATAATGCCGCGGCAATATTTATTAACCTCCCAGGTGAGATATTGCCCATGCTACGTATCGCTAAAGAAGCCCTGACGTTTGACGACGTCCTCCTTGTTCCCGCTCACTCCACCGTTTTGCCGAATACTGCCGATCTCAGCACGCAGTTGACGAAAACCATTCGTCTGAATATTCCTATGCTTTCTGCGGCGATGGACACCGTGACGGAAGCGCGCCTGGCAATTGCCCTGGCCCAGGAAGGCGGCATTGGTTTTATCCACAAAAACATGTCCATTGAGCGCCAGGCGGAAGAAGTTCGCCGCGTGAAGAAACACGAGTCCGGCGTAGTGACCGACCCGCAGACCGTCCTGCCAACCACCACGTTGCATGAAGTGAAAGCCCTGACCGAGCGTAACGGTTTTGCGGGCTATCCGGTGGTGACTGAAGATAACGAGCTGGTGGGTATCATCACCGGTCGTGACGTACGTTTTGTGACTGACCTGAACCAGCCGGTGAGTGTTTACATGACGCCGAAAGAGCGTCTGGTGACCGTTCGTGAAGGCGAAGCCCGTGAAGTCGTGCTGGCAAAAATGCACGAAAAACGCGTAGAAAAAGCGCTGGTCGTTGATGATAACTTCCATCTGCTTGGCATGATTACCGTAAAAGATTTCCAGAAAGCGGAACGTAAACCAAACTCCTGTAAAGATGAGCAGGGCCGTTTACGTGTCGGCGCGGCGGTCGGCGCAGGCGCGGGCAACGAAGAGCGCGTTGACGCGCTGGTGGCGGCAGGCGTTGACGTTCTGCTGATCGACTCCTCTCACGGTCACTCGGAAGGTGTTCTGCAACGTATCCGTGAGACGCGCGCTAAATATCCTGACCTGCAAATCATCGGCGGCAACGTCGCCACTGGCGCAGGCGCCCGCGCACTGGCGGAAGCCGGTTGCAGCGCGGTGAAAGTCGGTATCGGCCCTGGCTCCATCTGTACCACCCGTATCGTGACTGGTGTGGGCGTTCCGCAGATCACCGCTGTTTCCGACGCGGTAGAAGCGCTGGAAGGCACCGGGATTCCGGTTATCGCTGACGGCGGTATCCGCTTCTCCGGCGATATCGCCAAAGCCATCGCCGCAGGCGCGAGCGCGGTAATGGTGGGCTCTATGCTGGCCGGTACCGAAGAATCCCCGGGCGAAATCGAACTCTACCAGGGCCGTTCTTACAAATCTTACCGCGGGATGGGTTCTCTGGGCGCGATGTCCAAAGGTTCCTCCGACCGTTACTTCCAGAGCGACAACGCCGCCGACAAACTGGTGCCGGAAGGTATCGAAGGCCGCGTAGCCTATAAAGGTCGCCTGAAAGAGATCATTCACCAGCAGATGGGCGGCCTGCGCTCCTGTATGGGGCTGACCGGTTGTGCTACCATCGACGAACTGCGTACTAAAGCGGAGTTTGTGCGTATCAGCGGTGCGGGTATCCAGGAAAGCCACGTTCACGACGTGACCATCACCAAAGAGTCCCCGAACTACCGTCTGGGCTCCTGATTTTCTTCGCCCGACCTTCGCGTCGGGCGATTTATTTAATCTGTTTCACTTGCCTCGGAATAAGCGTCAATGACGGAAAACATTCATAAGCATCGCATCCTCATTCTGGACTTCGGTTCTCAGTACACTCAACTGGTTGCGCGCCGCGTGCGTGAGCTGGGTGTTTACTGCGAACTGTGGGCGTGGGATGTGACAGAAGCACAAATTCGTGACTTCAACCCAAGCGGCATTATTCTTTCCGGCGGCCCGGAAAGCACCACCGAAGAAAACAGCCCGCGCGCGCCGCAGTATGTCTTTGAAGCAGGCGTGCCGGTATTTGGCGTCTGCTACGGGATGCAGACCATGGCGATGCAGCTTGGCGGTCATGTAGAAGGTTCTAATGAGCGTGAATTTGGTTACGCACAGGTCGAAGTGTTGACCGACAGCGCGCTGGTTCGCGGTATTGAAGATTCCCTGACCGCCGACGGCAAACCGCTGCTTGATGTCTGGATGAGCCACGGTGATAAAGTGACGGCGATTCCGTCCGACTTCGTGACAGTCGCCAGCACCGAGAGCTGTCCGTTCGCCATTATGGCCAATGAAGAAAAACGCTTCTACGGCGTACAGTTCCACCCGGAAGTGACTCACACCCGCCAGGGTATGCGCATGCTGGAGCGTTTTGTACGCGATATCTGCCAGTGTGAAGCGTTGTGGACGCCGGCGAAAATTATCGACGACGCCGTGGCGCGCATTCGCGAGCAGGTAGGCGACGATAAAGTGATCCTCGGTCTCTCCGGCGGCGTGGATTCTTCCGTCACCGCGATGCTGCTGCACCGCGCGATCGGTAAAAATCTGACCTGTGTTTTCGTCGATAACGGCCTGTTGCGCCTCAACGAAGCCGAGCAGGTGATGGACATGTTTGGCGACCATTTTGGTCTGAACATTGTTCACGTACCGGCAGAAGATCGCTTCCTGTCAGCGCTGGCTGGTGAGAACGATCCGGAAGCCAAGCGTAAGATCATCGGTCGCGTTTTCGTTGAAGTATTCGACGAAGAAGCGCTCAAACTGGAAGACGTGAAATGGCTGGCGCAGGGCACCATCTACCCTGACGTTATCGAATCTGCTGCGTCTGCAACCGGTAAAGCGCACGTCATCAAATCTCACCACAATGTCGGCGGCCTGCCGAAAGAGATGAAGATGGGTCTGGTTGAACCGCTGAAAGAGCTGTTCAAAGACGAAGTGCGTAAGATCGGTCTGGAGCTGGGCCTGCCGTACGACATGCTGTACCGTCATCCGTTCCCGGGGCCGGGCCTCGGCGTGCGTGTTCTGGGTGAAGTGAAGAAAGAGTACTGCGACCTGCTGCGTCGCGCGGACGCCATCTTCATTGAAGAGCTGCGCAAAGCGGATTTGTACGACAAAGTCAGCCAGGCGTTCACCGTCTTCCTGCCGGTCCGTTCCGTTGGCGTCATGGGCGATGGTCGTAAGTATGACTGGGTGGTCTCCCTGCGTGCCGTCGAAACCATCGACTTTATGACCGCACACTGGGCACATCTGCCGTATGACTTCCTGGGTCGTGTTTCCAACCGCATCATCAATGAAGTCAACGGGATTTCCCGTGTGGTGTATGACATCAGCGGTAAGCCACCGGCTACCATTGAGTGGGAATGATTTAACGTCTGGCAACAGCCTGCACGTAAAAGCAGTAAAGTACCTCTAAGCCCGCGTAACTGCGGGCTTTTTTGTTTTTGTGTCTGGCACTTTCTGGCAGCTTTTAGCAACGGGAAGCATGGTTTTTTCAATGGAATTTTTGATGGTACTCTCTGGTTTTGAATTCAGGTTTGAAAAAGTACCATGTGATAAATTTCGGTTGAGTTATGGTATTTTTTTTTATAACTCAATTAAAAACAGCGAGTTAAATGAATTTTCTGAATTTTTTACAACATGGTATTTTTTGATAAAGGAAAACAATAAACCATGTTGACTGACACCAGGCTGCGTCACCTTAAGCCGAAGGAGAAACTCTATAAAGTTAATGACCGTGATGGTCTGTATGTTGCGGTCACTCCGGCTGGAACTATTTCATTTCGTTATAACTATTCAATAAACGGAAGACAGGAGACCGTTACTTTTGGCCGCTATGGTGTTGGAGGGATCACGCTTGCAGAAGCGCGTGAACGGCTCAATGAAGCCAAAAAAATGGTTGCCAGTGGAAGGTCACTCGAAACCTCGACGTAACCAGAGTAAGGGCGATATATAAGAAAGCTGATTATCGTGAACAGCGTAAAGCCAAGATGCAGGACTGAGCTGATATGATTGACGAGTGAGCATTATGGTGCTCGAAAGATCAGTAGTTCAAAATGGGGTGATAAGAATGAATATGGAAGAAGATCGAAAGAAGGCTGTAGCTTCTTTATTGAAGGATATGGAATCCATTGCTGACCGAATGCGTGAGTTGATTGTCAAAATGCCTCCGCATGATTTGCTCGGGTACATCTACGCTCAGCACATGATGAAAAAAATGGGAAACCAAATTGGGGGCGAAAAGCAAGGCCAAGAGGGTAGCCCAGCTGACGTAGTTAATGAAACCCAGTTCTTACTGGAGTATGTTCACGCGGTTCTGGCATCTGAGGCCGCACCTGCGGATATGGAATTCGACGAAGCACTGTGCGCTGAGCTGTTTGAACGTAGCCGAAAACTGAGAGAGCTGGCCATGTTCTTTGCTATGGCCACCTCTGCTGATACCAAAGATGGCATCTTCGGTCCTAATACGGCCGACATTGAATTCCGTGCGAAATCCACTTGGGTCATGATACGCGGGAATCGTTATCAAGTTTTGGAGGGCGAGTTCTATCGCTACGTTCTGGCGCCTCACAATGATGTTTTGGAGGAGGTGTACGGCATTGGTGCCACCGATATTGCGGAAGGCTTTCAAGCCATGGCCGACGCTACTCGTTCTGGACAGGCCAACGCTATCATTGAGATGATGAAGCAGTTTGAGGCGGTAAAAGCTTTTTCTATAGAGCAAAGTAAGTCTATGGAAGACGCTATGGAGTCATGGATTGCTGAAAATGAGGAGCAGTCGAAAGCGGCCCGGGGGGCGATGGAGGATATACTTCGCGGCGGTATTGCCAATGTAAGTCGTCACACGAAGTTGCCACCGACATTGCTAGCAGACTTGTCATACCAGCGAGGAGAAGATACAGAGTTCTTCGCAGCGGGCGATTTTAAGGGGACACCCTTTCGGACACTGCCAGCACGTAAGAAACCTCTAATTCAACTTGGGTCGGACTACTACGCGGTCGATCCCTGTTTTGCTCGCGATGCGGGGTATCGTGCGCTCCTATTTAATCTCCTTCAGCGAAAGCCGGATTACAATAAGGTCTTTAAAGATCGGCAGAAAATGATGAGCGAAGCAGCCTTTGCTGACATTCTCTATGCCCAGCTTCCGGGAGCCACAGTTCTCCAGGAGGTTTACTACAAGGATCCTGACAGCAAGCAGTGGTCCGAAAATGATACTCTCATCCTGGTCGATGATGTGCTGTTACTAGTTGAGGCTAAGGCTGGTGCAGCTGCCACCATTGCATCACCGGCGCTTGATTTTGGCCGCCATGCTCAATCAGTGCAGGACTTAGTACTCAAGGCATATAAACAATGTGCGCGCTTCTTCAATTATATGAATTCGGCGGATGAAGTGTCCCTCTACCACCTCGTGAATGGCAAATACGAAGAGTGTTGTCGTGTGCGTCGCTCTGACTACCGGGTGATGGTGCCGATTGGGTTGACAGTCGAGTCGTTCTCGCCCTTTTCCACGTACTGTAAAGAATTACCGCAGGTTGAGCCTTTACTTGGAAAGCATGCTTTCATTTCACTGTCCATCGACGATTTGTTTGTGCTCAAGCGACTCTTGCCCACACCCGGGGAGTTTGTCCATTACTTGGAGGTGCGGCAAGCCGTGGCCGGAATACGCGGGGCTCATCTCTTTGATGAGTTCGATCACTTGGGTGCTTACCTGTCGAAGAACCGTTTTGATCAGGATATTATCGAGCAATTGAAGGAAGAGAAAGCGAACATGGTTATCTGGGATGGCATGAGTGACATCGTCGACAGGGCCTTCGAAGGTGAGGAGTGGGAAAGCAAACCGTTCCCAAGTCAGAAGTTCCCGGAGGAGGTTCTGAAGCTGCTTGGAGCACTCGATAGCACCCGAGCTAGCGGCTGGCTTTCAGCAGAGAGTCATATCCGTGACCTAGGAGAGGAAGGCCGGAATAATCTGGCCAGGATGCTGTCCGACCATCGAAAAACACTGATTCAGCATCCCGTTCGTTACTTTGTTCTGGGCGGGGACGGTGTACTGCTCTTCGTTTGGCTTCAACGGCATGGTCATCCAATTGACTGGAATAAGGTGAACAATAAGGCTAGCGCAGTTGCGTTGAGCGCCAAGGCTACTAACGTCATTGGCGTTGTGGCTGAAGTTAGTGCCGATGGTACTTATGTCCAGGCGCGGTCTTTCAAAATTTACATACCGACGGAGCAAACAGCAGAAAACGCACACATTTATGAAGACGCGGCGAAAATGGCCAATCCTGTACGTACGGTCAATCTCGAACGGGAAAAACAAGTCCACCTTGGTCGCAAGAGCAAAAAGATTGGCCGTAATGTCCCTTGTCCATGTGGCAGTGGCATGAAATACAAGAGATGTCATGGACGGTAGAATCTGCTTAGGAGTTCAAATGGAGGTTGTGCATAAATTTGTGTAATATACTGATTTTTATCTTTAATTTGAGATTTTATTCATGTTGTGCGAGAGTTTTCTCAGCATGAGCCTGAGCTTAATAAACATCGATGAGCAGAAAAAATAAAAAAATCTCCGCATGGTATAGATTGTGGTATCGAGAAAGATCGACTTTATAACTAACTGTTATTTCGATTAATTTTAATTTAATTGATAATTGAGTGGGAATAAGTCGATAATCCTTCCTGTGTTTTCATGAACAGGTAAAAGTGAATTTAACCCTCTGTTTTTGCAGAGGGTTTTTATTTATGTGCATTCATGAATTTTCTATGTGGCGCACAGTTCCTGACGGCAAATTTGACGTAATTACGAACCCACGAAGGTTGGTTGTATCTTGCCGTGGTCGTTGATTTGTTCTCGCGCAAAGTTATCGGTTGGTCAATGCAACCACGAATGACAAAAGACATTGTTCTGAATGCGCTTCTGATGGCCGTGTGGCGACGTCATCCCCAAAAACAGGTGCTGGTTCAGTCTGATCAGGGTAGTCAGTACACCCGCTATGAATGGCTGAAATCGCACGGACTGGAGGGCAGTATGAGCCGTCGTGGCAACTGTCATAATGCGGTTGCAGAAAGCTTTTTCCAGCTACTGAAGCGTGAGCGGATAAAGAAAAAGATCTACCAACGACTCAGAAGTGTCCAGGTTATCCGTGGCGATTCAGCCCAAATAAGGGGTATTTAAAAATATGATAACTTTATTCTTCAACTATATAACCAACGCCCAGCTTTAGCACTTTCAACGAGCATACCAACCGTTAGTGGCTTACGCGGATCAGGCTCTTTACTTCCAAAGTACTCTGGATTCAGATAGTTGAGTATGTCAAATCCTTCTGAATCTACATTCCAACGCTTGAAGTACTTTTGTAGAAGTTCTTCACTATCTTCAAAAACGAGTTTAAGATCATCCCTAATACTGGTATCAAGCGTGATGATTCGCTTTGGCCCACAGAGAAAGTACTTTTTAGTGTTATATTCCTGATCGATAAAATCGATAATTTCTTTCTCAATATCTCTCATTAGAAGTACGTCCACTGAATGCGATCTTTAGGAACCGCCACACGATTAAATGTATCTTTAATATCACGCTGGATATCATAAATCGTAGTGAATGTCATAACTCAATCGAGCCAGGGTACATTACGACCAACGAAACGACCTAAATTATTCGTTGAGCTTAGCTGTAATGAGTTGATGGTTTTGCCTGTCAACGTTGGTGATCTGATCCCTCGTGGCTCTTTACAAAACAAATCCTGACGTATGGGACTGGTCACCTTATTCTCCTTCCACGGTGGTTATCTTCGCATTGATTCTGGCGGATAGGGCGGAACCGCAGGTGACCTTTGAGTATACGTTTACGGTAAAGCACTGCATCGACACAATAGCGGGTTCCTGAAGCGCGTTGAGGTTGAGCCGCATCCGGCTATCGCAGAGATACTCACACAGTTTGAGAGTACCGTACGTCAGTGCCCGCTGGGATGCCAGATTTGCCCTGAACTTGTGCCAGCTACCGGGAGTTTAACCACGCTGAAGGCTATCGGGTTTTGTATTCGGTCGAGGGAATCTTAGTAACCGCGCATGTGATCTTATCACCCAGGCAGGATATCCCGCGGTTGCTCTTTAAGCGTCTGATCATGGCCTGAACCCATTGAGTGGGTTGTCTTTTTGCGTTAACGCTAAAGCTTCTTTTTCTTGCGCGGGCTTTTTAACGGATAACAGCTTAACGTTGTCCCGGTGTGGTGACAGAAAGCGATGACTGTTGCGCTTCTTTTTTATCCTGATGGTGCTGCCAGGCGCCGATAGAAGAGTAGACGAAACGTCCAAAGAAGAAGAGAAAACTGATAAGCAGTACGATACGGGTCATGCGAGTGTTAAATCGATGTCGTTTTCGCATACTGTTGGCCTGACTCACAAAGGGTTCCTTAACGTTGGCCCAGCGATATGGGCGGGATCAGGCTGGGTTCTTCACGGGTATTATCAAGGCGAAGAACGTAACAAGCCTGCGTTCACTCTACATTAAGGCATACTGCGAACCGATGGTCAATTCCTCTTAATGTAAAATTGCGTCAGTTGATTTATCTTATATTGTTATGGAAGATAATTTTAGTATTTACATTAATAATAAATTAATGATAACAAAGAATAAAAAGGCGAATAAAGGCTGCAGGAGAAAGGTAATAATTGACTTAAATCAAATGTTACTTTTGTTTAATAATTACAATCGATGACTATCGTGTGATGTATATCGCATCATCAATTTAAAGTCAGGTGGGATGCCTGTCTGTTAACGCCCCTTTGGGATTGGGGGGTTCTGCTGAGCATCTATGAAACTAAATAAAACTTATATAAATATCAGAGATAAATGGTGGGGACTACCGCTCATCCTTCCTTCGATTTTACTACCTGTTTTAAGTAGCGCAAATACTTATGCGCTTACCAGCACTGGAAATGTGGTTCTTTTTTACCTGCCGTTAGCTTTTATGCTTAGCCTGATGCTCTTTTTCGGCTGGGCAGCACTGCCGGGCATTGTGCTTGCTATCTTCTGGCGCAGATACCCGCAGACAGGGCTGTATGAAACCCTTTCTGTGACGATGCACTTTATCATCACTATCGTGCTAAGCTGGGGCGGCTATCGTGTCTTTTCCCCCCGGCGAAACAATGTTTCCCACGGCGACGCCCACCTGCTGTTTCAACGAATATTCTGGCAGGTATTTTGTTCTGCAACATTATTTCTGGTCATCTACCAGTTTGCCGCTTTTGTTGGCATGTACGAAAGCAAAGCCAGCCTGATGGGGGTAATGCCCTTTAATATCAACACGCTGATTAATTACCAGGCGTTACTGGTCGGTAACCTTGTCGGCGTGCCATTGTGCTATTTTATTATTCGTACTCTCCGCAATCCGCTGCACCTGCGGGGGTATTATCAGCAATTAAAGCTACAGATTGATAGCAAGGCCACTAAAAAAGAGATCGTTATTTGGCTGGCCGTATTGACTACACTAATGTTTATACTGTGTATGCCATTGACTGATAATAGTTCAATATTTAGTACCAACTATACGCTTTCGTTATTATTGCCGGTCATGCTGTGGGGGGCGATGCGCTATGGCTATAAGTTTATTTCAATTATCTGGGCCGTCGTGTTAATTACGTCGATTCATTATTATCAGCGTTATATGCCCTGGTATTCAGGTTATGATACGCAATTAGCGATTACCTCTTCGAGCTATCTGGTTTTTTCTTTTATTGTTAATTATATGTCTGTACTGGCCACGCGTCAGCGCGTAGTGAGTGGTCGCGCACGGCGGCTGGCCTATCTTGACCCGGTTGTACATCTTCCCAATTTACGTGCGTTAAACCGCGCGCTCCAAAATGCGCCCTGGTCTACGATCTGTTTTTTACACGTGCCGGGCCTGGAGCTATTGGGTAAAAATTATGGCGTCATGCTACGCATCCAGTATAAGCAAAAGCTCTCTCACTGGATTACGCCGATGCTGGCCTCAAATGAGTGCGTCTACCAGATGTCAGGGCACGACCTGGTGCTGCGTCTTAATACAGAGGCGCATCAGCAGCGTATTGAAGCGCTGGATAAACATATTAAGCAGTTTCGGTTTATCTGGGATGGACTGCCGCTACAGCCGCCTGTCGGCGTGAGCTACTGCTGCGTGCGTTCTCCGGTTAGCCACCTTTATCTTCTGCTGGGCGAATTAAGCACCAGTTCCGATCTTTCGTTGACGACTAACGCGCCGGAGGATTTACAGCGGCGCGGCGCAATGCACCTGCAGCGCGATTTGAAGGGCAGAATTGCGATGATGAATCGCCTGCAACAGGCGTTGGAGCACGATCATTTTTTCCTGATGGCGCAGCCTATTTTCGGTGTTCGTGGGGACGTTTACCATGAAATTTTACTGCGACTCAGGGATGACAACGGCGACGTTATCAACCCGGACAATTTTTTACCCGTGGCGCATGAGTTTGGTTTGTCTTCCGCTATCGATCTCTGGGTGATTGAAAACACGCTGCGGTTTATGGCGGCCAGCCGGGAATATATGCCCGCGCATCGTTTTGCCATTAATCTGTCGCCAACATCGGTATGCCGCGCTCGTTTTCCTGCAGAAGTTAAGCAGCTGCTTACGCAATATCAGGTTGAACCCTGGCAACTGGTTTTTGAGGTAACGGAAAGCAACTCTCTCACCAATGCTGAGCAGGCGCAGTTGACGCTGGGACAGCTACAGCAGTTTGGCTGTCAGATAGCGATTGATGATTTCGGTACTGGCTACGCCAGCTATGCGCGGCTGAAAAACGTTGACGCCGATATTCTTAAAATTGACGGCAGTTTTATTCGCAATATAGTGTCAAACAGTCTCGATTATCAGATTGTGGCTTCTATTTGTCATTTAGCGCGAATGAAAAATATGCAGGTCGTCGCGGAGTATGTCGAGAGCGAAGAAATACGAAGCGTCGTGCTCTCGTTGGGGATCGACTATCTTCAGGGATATTTAATTGGCGAGCCGCAGCTATTATCTGAGATTCAGTAAAGGCAGACGCCGCGGCGCGGCGTCTGGCCCACAATTTACGCGGCGATCTCCGGCGAGCTTTCTTCCTCAATATTGAGACGCCAGCCAGTTACCGCTTCCCAGTACTGCTGTTCTTTTTCCAGATCAAGCAGTACCAGCGCATTCTGGCTGAACCAGTCATGCGGAAAACATAACGTCCAGTGGCTGTCATCGGTCGTTAGCCGCAGCGTCGGCGGCGTGGTGGTCGCCTGCCGCTGGTTGTTCAGTAATACGCCCAGCCGAAGTAGCTGAATTAACGGCAGATACTGTTTTTTCTTAAACAGCGTAAAGCGGGGCATATCATCCAGTTTTATGGCTTTACGATGGTAACGCACCAGCGTCGCCATCATCATTTGCTGCTCCTGATTAAAGCCGGGCAAATCGCTGTGTTGCAGAATATAAGCCGAATGGCGATGTAAACCGCTGTGATTAATATTCAGTCCAACCTCATGCAGCATTGCCGCCCAGCGAAGCAACGCTTCAAGCTGCGGATGCGCCAGTTTTGGCTGCTGGGCCTGCCACTGTTCGTACATCTGCATGGTGGTTTCCAGCACGCGTCTGGCCTGTTCTCTGTCAATGTTGTATTGATTGGCCAGACTTTTTGCGGTACGGCTGCGAACATCCTGATGGCGGAAGCGGCCTTCCATTTCATACAGCACGCCTTCGCGCAACGCGCCGTCGGAAAGGCGAAGCTCGCGGATAGCCAGAGCATCAAAAACGCCGCACAGAATCGCCAGGCCCGGCACAAAGACCGCTTTTCGTTCTTCAGACAGACCCGGCAGGCTGAGCGCATTAAAGGAGCGGTGCTTCAACACTTCTGACTTCAGTTTATCGAGGCGCTCCGGCGTAATGAAGCCATCTTTCTCACCCAGCGCCAGGAGAACTTCATGAGCGGCCTTAATCGTACCGGAAGCGCCCATCGCCACGTTCCAACCCTGAATACGATACTGCCAGGTTAAGGTTTCCAGTTTTTGCGCCGCCGCCATTCGGGCGCGCTGGAAGTTTTCTTTATTGATAACGCCGCCGGGAAAGTAGAGCTGCGCGAAGCTCACGCAGCCCATACGACGGCTTTCAACCAGCCTGGGTTCGAAGTTTTCGCCAATGACCAGCTCTGTTGACCCGCCGCCGATATCGATCACCAGCTTGCGGCCTTTTTCCGGCTGCGTATGTTCTACGCCCATAAAAATCAGGCGCGCTTCTTCGTTACCGGAAATAATCTCTATCGGGTAGGGAATAACCTTTTCCGCGCGTTTGAGAAAATCAGCGGCATTTTGCGCCTGACGTAACGTATGGGTGCCTACGATACAGACGCTGGAAGGGGAGAAACCTTGTAAGCGTTCAGCAAACAGCGACAGACAGCTAAGCCCCCGTTCCATGGCTTCTTCGCTGAGTTTGTTATCTGCGCCCAGCCCGTCCGCCAGATGGACGCGCTGTTTTAAACGGCCGATAATCTGCATTGCGCCGTCAACCACGCGGGCAATAACCATATGAAAGCTGTTTGAGCCGAGATCGACCGCAGCGAACTCCTGCGGGCGGGGGGATTTATCGTAAATTGGCATAGCGTTAGTCTGGTTGCTCGAGTGATTTGATGTAGTCATAAATTGCCAGCTGCGCCTGGACTTTACGGCGATTGCCGCGCGGTACGTAGCGGTTGCTGAGTTCTTTATCGATAAAACGCGCTTTTACCGTGTCGCTAAACAGAATGTCAATGATATCCAGGACGCGTTGTTTAAGCCGCGGGTCGAGGATAGGCGTAGCGACTTCGATACGGTAGTCAATATTACGCGTCATCCAGTCAGCTGAAGAGAGCCAAACTTGCTTATCACCGCCGTTTTCGAAAATATAAACCCGATCGTGTTCCAGATAGCGATCCACAATGCTAATCGCGCGAATATTATCGCTAATGCCTTCCAGTTGCGGAATAAGAGAACACATACCGCGCACCAGCAGATTGACCTGGACGCCCGAACCCGACGCGGCGTATAGCCTGTCGACTAGCCCTTTATCGACCAGGTTGTTAAGCTTTAAGGTAATCCCTGACGGTAAGCCTTGCTGGGCATTGGCGATTTCACGATCGATCATCTCATACAGCAGACGCCGTGAGTTTTGTGGAGAAACCATCAAATAATCGAAAGTGACCGGGCGATAGGGGTTTTCAATAAAATTAAAGACCCGGCGCACTTCATTGGTAATGCGCGCATCGGCGGTCAGCAGCGAATAATCGGTATACAGCCGCGCCGTTTTTTCGTTGAAGTTACCGGTGCCGATATGCGCATAACGCACCACGTCATCGCCCTCTTTTCGTGAGATGAGGAAGAGTTTGGCGTGAATTTTCAGCCCGGGCGCAGAGAAAATAACATGGACGCCCGCTTCGGTTAACCGCTTGGCCCAGTGAATATTTGCCTCTTCATCGAAGCGCGCCTGCAACTCCACCACCACGGTGACTTTTTTGCCGTTATGGGCGGCATGGATCATCGAGTCAATAATGCGCGAGTCTTTCGCTACGCGATAAATATTGATTTTGATCGCCAGCACGCTTGGATCAAACGACGCCTGACGCAGCAGTTCCAGCACATGTTCAAAGGTGTGATAAGGATAATAGAGCAGCACATCACGTTCACGAATCGCGTCGAAACCGTTACGAAATTTCTCTTTATCAAACCAAAGATGGCGTAACCGCGGTAACGGTTTATTGACCAGGTTGGCTTTACCGACATTCGGAAAATTAATAAAGTCTTTAAAATTGTGGTAGCGCCCGCCGGGTACGATTGAGTCATACCGGGAGATCGTCAGTTTTTCCCGCAGCACGTCGACCAGCGCGGCGGGCATATCGCGTTGGTAGACAAAGCGCACAGGTTCAGCGGTCAGGCGCTGCTTCAGGCTGGAAGACATCAGCTCCATCAGACTGGATTCCATCTCATGCACCAGGTCATATTCGGCATCGCGGGTCATTTTCATCGAATAGGCATTAAGCGCGTCATAGTCGAAGAACCCTTTAAAAATGTCATCCAGGCAGTAGCGCAGAATATTATCCAGAAGGATCATCGGCTTGCGTCTGCGTGGTGTTTCCGGCGGCAGATTAACGAAGCGTGGGACTTTGTCGGACGGTATCTCCAGCAGCGCATAGTTGATGGTGTCGCCGCGGATAATCTCCACCGCCAGATAGGTGTAATCATCTTTTAAAAACTGAACAAGATCCGTCTCCCGGTTAATGAGAATCGGGGTAATATGCTGGCGCAAATAGTGCTTAAAATAGTGGCGCAACCAGCTTTGTTGGTTCACCGAGAGCTGACGCTCGTTGATCAGAAAGATTTGATTACGCGCCATTTCCAGCAGTAATTCGTTGTACAGGCCGTCGAACTCCTGGTCTGCTTTCAACACGCGGGACTGAATTTTGCCTAACAAATGGCGTGAATGAGAATTTGAACCCTGCTCTTCGCTGATAATAATGCGTCGTTTCAGTTCAGCGAAACGCACTTTGTAGAACTCGTCGAGGTTATTAGAATAGATTCCCAGGAACCGCATCCGCTCAATCAACGGGTTGGATTTGTCCGCCGCTTCCTGTAACACGCGTTCGTTAAATGCTAACCAGCTTAGTTCTTTCTCGATATATAGCTTTTCCTGACCCATTACTACCTATACTCCGTTTTATTCACGGGACACTGCCTGATGATTATGGCGAGCATTACGTGTTAATGTCCAACTGCGCCAGAAAAATATGACAATAAACTGATAGCATAAAGGAAGGGAAAAGAGTAGGCCGGATAGGCATTTATGCCGCCATCCGGCAAGCAGACGCAGTCCTGTTCGATGACGTATTATTCGTCAGACGCATAACCTTGCGGCGGCAGACGACGCCCGTCCAGCCAGGCGGCGTTATCGCGCATCTTTAGACGCCCCTGCGCAAACCAGCTAATCACCAGCGGATAAATCGCATGTTCCTGAGTCTGTACGCGTGCGGTGATATCATCTTCGCTGTCGTCGGCAAAAACCGGCACCTTCGCCTGGAGAATGACCGGGCCGCCGTCGAGTTCGTCTGTCACGAAATGCACCGAGGTACCGTGCTCCTCATCGCCGTTTTCCAGCGCCTGGCGATGGGTATGCAACCCTGGATATTTTGGCAGCAGGGAAGGGTGAATGTTCAGCAGACGCCCGTAGTAATGCGCGACAAACATCGGACTCAGAATACGCATAAAACCGGCCAGCACGACCACATCGGGCGCATACGCGTCTATCTTGCGAATCAACTCGCGATCGAAGGCGTCGCGGCTGTCAAACCGATCGGCAGTCAGCGCTTGCGCCGGAATACCGGCTTCTCTGGCGCGTTCAAGGCCGAACGCGTCGGCCTTATTGCTGAATACTGCCCTGAGGGTGCCTTTAATTTTCTTCGCTTCGCAGGCATCGATAATCGCCTGTAAATTGCTTCCATTGCCGGAAATCAGCACCACAATATTCATTATTCAATAACCACACGCTGTTCGGAATCAGAGGCTTTGATGATACCGATTTTCCATGCGTTTTCACCTTTCTCGTTTAGCAGAGCAAGCGCTTTGTCCGCTTCCGGAGCGGAGAGCGCAATCACCATGCCGACGCCGCAGTTAAAGGTACGGTACATTTCATGTCGGCTGACATTACCGGCGGTTTGCAGCCAGGTAAAGATGGCGGGCCACTGCCAGGACGACTCATTAATTACCGCCTGGGTATTCTCCGGCAGAACGCGCGGAATATTTTCCCAAAAGCCGCCGCCGGTGAGGTGGGCGATAGCGTGCACATCGACGTTTTCAATCAGTTCCAGAACCGATTTTACGTAGATACGCGTCGGTTCAAGCAGATGATCGGCCAGCGGCTTCCCTTCCAGCAGAGTGGTTTGTGGGTCGCAGCCGCTAACGTCAATAATTTTCCGCACCAGCGAATATCCATTCGAGTGCGGGCCGCTGGAGCCGAGCGCAATCAGCACGTCGCCTTCGGCAACCCGGGAGCCGTCGATGATTTCTGATTTTTCGACTACGCCGACGCAGAAACCCGCCACATCGTAATCTTCGCCGTGATACATGCCCGGCATTTCCGCCGTCTCGCCGCCGACCAGCGCGCAGCCGGATTGCAGGCAGCCTTCGGCAATACCGTTGATCACGCTGGCAGCGGTATCGACATCCAGTTTACCCGTGGCATAGTAATCGAGGAAAAACAGCGGTTCCGCGCCCTGAACGACCAGATCGTTTACGCACATCGCCACCAGATCAATACCGATAGCGTCGTGACGCTTTAAGTCCATCGCCAGGCGAAGTTTGGTGCCTACGCCGTCAGTGCCGGAAACCAGTACCGGTTCACGATATTTTTGCGGCAACGCGCACAGCGCACCGAAACCGCCCAGACCGCCCATAACCTCCGGGCGGCGAGTTTTCTTCACTACGCCTTTGATTCGATCAACCAGAGCGTTACCCGCATCAATATCGACGCCGGCATCTTTATAGCTAAGAGAGGTCTTATCGGTCACTGCCTGGTTCCCCACGTTTTTTCTTGCGGTAAAAGTTAAATTCGGCGCAATTCTAACAGGGAAAGCAAACGTTTGCGAGCGTGGTCTGCGCCCTGGATATCCGGGCGATTTTTTTGGCATGGTTTCGGTCGCTGCTTGAAAATTTCTCTGTTGGTAAAAAAGAAAAGGATATCCAGCACTTGGTTTACGACAGGCGGTCGGGACAGGTCATTCACCCTTAAAATTGCTAATATTCAATCGGTTGTTAGCCTTTATCGCCTGTTTCAACGTGAGTGATTTATACTCACTTTTCCACTATCAGCGCTTTTGGTTGATCCAGGTCAAGCATACATTGTGTTGCGTCAGAGAGGAAAAGCGGTATAATCCGGCGATTTTTTTTGTGGTTGCCAGTCATCTGAGGATAGGAGAAGAGTATGAAGATCGTGGAAGTCAAACACCCACTCGTCAAACACAAGCTGGGTCTGATGCGTGAAAACGACATTAGCACTAAACGCTTTCGTGAACTCGCCTCAGAAGTAGGCAGCCTGCTGACGTATGAAGCGACAGCCGACCTGGAAACGGAAAAAGTCACCATCGAAGGCTGGAATGGCCCGGTGGAAATCGACCAGATCAAAGGTAAAAAAATTACCGTTGTGCCGATTCTGCGCGCGGGTCTGGGTATGATGGAAGGCGTTCTGGAAAATGTACCGAGCGCGCGTATCAGCGTAGTCGGGATGTACCGTAACGAAGAGACGCTTGAGCCAGTACCTTATTTCCAGAAACTGGTATCGAACATTGATGAGCGCATGGCGCTGATCGTCGACCCGATGCTGGCGACCGGCGGTTCTGTCATCGCGACCATCGACCTGCTGAAAAAAGCAGGCTGTAGCAGCATTAAGGTGCTGGTGCTGGTCGCCGCGCCGGAAGGCATTGCAGCGCTGGAAAAAGCGCACCCGGACGTTGAACTGTACACCGCCTCTATCGATCAGGGGCTTAACGAGCACGGATACATTATTCCGGGGCTTGGCGATGCCGGCGATAAGATTTTTGGTACCAAATAAGTGAATAAATAATTAAAAGCCGACTTTAAGAGTCGGCTTTTTTTTGAATAAAACAACTCATAACAAACACACTTAGAGGAAAACACTATGACGCGCCGTGCTATCGGGGTGAGTGAAAGACCGCCGCTTTTACAGACAATCCCGCTTAGTTTACAGCACCTTTTCGCCATGTTTGGCGCGACCGTGCTGGTGCCAGTTCTGTTTCATATCAACCCCGCGACGGTGCTGCTGTTTAACGGTATCGGAACGTTGCTGTATCTCTTTATCTGCAAAGGTAAAATTCCGGCCTACCTCGGATCGAGCTTTGCCTTTATTTCCCCGGTACTACTGCTGTTGCCGCTGGGTTATGAAGTGGCGCTGGGCGGTTTTATTATGTGCGGCGTGCTGTTCTGTCTGGTCTCTTTCATCGTTAAAAAAGCGGGCACCGGCTGGCTGGATGTGATGTTCCCGCCTGCGGCAATGGGCGCAATCGTTGCCGTCATCGGTCTGGAGCTGGCTGGCGTTGCGGCGGGGATGGCCGGATTGCTGCCTGCGCAAGGGCAGTCGCCGGACACGAAAACAATTATCATCTCCATGGTCACGCTGGCGGTGACGGTGTTCGGCTCCGTACTGTTTCGCGGTTTCCTGGCGATCATTCCGATTTTGATCGGCGTGCTGGCGGGCTATGCGCTGTCATTCGCGCTGGGAGTGGTCGATACCACGCCGATTGCCCAGGCGCACTGGTTTGCGCTACCGACTTTCTATACGCCGCGTTTTGAATGGTTCGCGATCCTGACGATTCTGCCCGCAGCGTTGGTCGTGATCGCCGAGCATGTCGGTCATCTGGTGGTGACGGCGAATATCGTCAAAAAAGATTTAGTGCGCGATCCCGGTTTGCACCGCTCGATGTTCGCTAACGGACTGTCGACGATCGTCTCCGGTTTCTTCGGCTCCACGCCGAATACCACCTATGGGGAAAATATTGGCGTCATGGCGATTACCCGCGTTTACAGTACCTGGGTTATCGGCGGCGCGGCGATTTTCGCCATTCTGCTTTCCTGCGTTGGCAAACTGGCGGCGGCGATTCAGATTATCCCGTTACCCGTGATGGGCGGCGTCTCGCTGCTGTTGTACGGCGTCATCGGCGCGTCGGGGATTCGCGTATTGATCGAATCAAAAGTCGATTACAACAAAGCGCAAAACCTGATCCTCACCTCGGTGATTTTGATCATCGGCGTGAGCGGCGCGAAAGTGCATATCGGCGCGGCAGAATTGAAAGGGATGGCGCTGGCGACCATCGTCGGGATTTGCCTGAGCCTGATTTTTAAACTGATTAGCCTGTTGCGTCCGGAAGAAGTGGTACTGGAGGCAAATGATGCGGAGTCTCCGCATCAGTAACGGGTTGCCGGGCAGCGATGCTGCCCGGTTCTATCTCAAGGGAATTATGTGGTAAACTCAGCGCGATTTTATGTCATCCTGGGTTGAGGTATCTCTGAACACACCGGCACAGCTCTCTTTGCCACTTTATCTTCCTGACGACGAAACTTTCGCAAGTTTCTGGCCGGGGGATAACGCCTCTCTACTGGCCGCGTTACAAAACGTGTTGCGCCAGGAACATAGTGGATATATCTACCTTTGGGCGCGTGAAGGCGCGGGCCGCAGCCATTTGCTGCACGCCGCCTGCGCTGAACTGTCGCAGCGTGGAGATGCGGTAGGCTACGTCCCGCTCGATAAACGTACCTGGTTCGTGCCGGAAGTGCTCGACGGTATGGAACACCTCTCGCTGGTGTGTATTGATAACATTGAGTGTGTCGCTGGCGATGAACTGTGGGAGATGGCGATCTTTGATCTCTATAACCGCATTCTGGAGTCCGGTAAGACGCGGTTATTGATCACCGGCGATCGTCCGCCAAGACAGTTAAATCTGGGCTTGCCCGATCTCGCTTCCCGTCTGGACTGGGGGCAAATCTATAAACTCCAGCCTCTTTCCGATGAAGACAAACTTCAGGCGCTACAGTTGCGCGCCCGGTTACGGGGGTTTGAACTGCCGGAAGATGTCGGGCGGTTTTTACTCAAACGTCTTGATCGCGAAATGCGCACGCTGTTTATGACGCTGGATCAGCTCGATCATGCGTCGATCACTGCCCAGCGAAAACTGACGATCCCGTTTGTCAAAGAGATCCTGAAACTGTAATACGCCGCGACGGCGGCGTTCAACGGTTAACCGAGGATGTCCAGCACCTGCTCAGGCGGTCGGCCAATGCGCGCCTGACCATTTGCCACCACAATGGGGCGCTCCATCAGTTTAGGGTGTTCAACCAGCGCCTGGATTAACGCCTCTTCACTTAGCTGGCTATCCGCCAGGTGAAGCGTTTTATAGAGATCTTCTTTCTGGCGCATCAGTTCGCGCGCGCTGGACATGCCCAACATACGCAGCAGTTCCCGCACGGTGGCGGCGTCGGCGGGCGTATCCAGATAAAGCACCACTTCCGGTTCCACGCCGTTAGATTTCAGCAGGTTCAGCGTGTCGCGGCTCTTCGAGCAGCGTGGGTTATGGTAGATTTTAATCGTGTCGGTCATGAGTTCTCCTTGTGACGCCATCCGGCTAATAAACGGCGATTACATTTTCGTGTATGGCTTGAAGCGTTCCTGTAACTGGCGCAGCTGGTCGATACGCGCATCGTAACGCGCCTGTTGCTGGCTACCCAGTTTTGCCTGGGCGCTGGCGCTACTGAGCAGTGAAATTGCCTGATCCAGTCGTCCCGCCAGCGCATAACTTTCAGCGCGCGCCGCCAGCTCCTGATCGCGGTTGTTCAGCGCGGCTTCGGCCTGAGCAAGCAGATCCCAGCCGTTACCGTCATCTTTATGGCTAAAGGTGTAGCGATTCAGAATGGTTTCCGCCGCTTTCGGCTGGCCTCCCTGGAGGTACGCATTGGCGAGGTTTAACTGCAGCACAGGATTAACGCGCAGATCGCGGGCATTTTTCAGGCGATTAATCGCGTCGTTGGCTCTTTTCTGCCCGAGGTCAATATCGGTGGCGAGGTCAAGATACCAGGCGTTGTTCGGTTCCGCGCTTAATAGCGGCTGCAACGTTTTGCGCGCTTCATCGTACTTGCTCGCTTCCATCGCCTGCAACGCCCGGCCATATTGCGCCGCATGTTGCTGACGCACGTTGCCTTTAGACCACTGATCCAGCAGGTCGCTGGTGAGCTGGTTACGTCCGGAATTGTACATTCCCAGGGCGCGCGCTTTGGCGAGATAAAAGTCGGCGGAAGATTGCACCACGACCGGGCGCATCTGGTTGGCACGGTTGCGGGCATCCGCAAGGCGGCTTTCCGGTAAGGGGTGAGTGAGCAAAATTTCAGGCGGACGCGTGGAGTAACGCGCCTGGTCGAGCAGTTTTTCGAGGAAAGAGGGCATCGCCTGTGGGTCAAATCCGGCGCGTTGCAGTACCTGAATACCAATACGGTCGGCTTCTTGCTCATTTTGCTGGGTGAAACTTATCATTCCCTGGCGCGTTCCAGCCAGAGTACCGGTTAGTGCCGCCATACCGGCCTGTGGGCTGGCCATGGCCAGCAAAATGGAACCCAGCGCGCCCACCCAGGTAAGCGGCGCGCTGCGCTTTTGATCTTCCATCGCGCGCGCCAGGTGGCGCTGCGTCACGTGGGAGATTTCATGCGCCATGACTGAAGCTAGCTGGCTTTCGTTATCCGCGTAGCGAAAAAGCGCCGAGTGCAGCACCACATTGCCGCCAAAGAACGCGAACGCGTTGATTTCGTCATTATTGATCAAGAAAAAATGGAAGGGCGTTTTGACGGAGTCGGCGTGCGAGACCAGACGCATCCCCAGCGCGTTAATGTATTGCACCAGCAGCGGATCGTTGATTAACGGCGCGCTGCCGCGTAGCTGGCGCACATAAAAGTCGCCCATTTGCATCTCTTGTCCGATAGAAAGCGTGCTTCCTGCCGAGGTTCCCATATCGGGCAGCGTGTCGGCAGGGTCGGCAAATGCGGGCGCGACCTGACCGAGAGCCAATGCTGCAATGAGGGTTGCCACCAGGTTTTTTTTCAACTGCCTGAACATAACCTCTATCCTGTTGTTTTGAGATAGCCCTTTGACCAACGTCGTGAAATATCGTTCCACGCTCCGACACTTCATAAGTGTAACTGTGATGAGCACAGACTCACTATTTTAGTTTCCTGAATCAACGATAAAAAGCGAAGTCTTTTTTGTGACATTTCGATACAATTCGGCATCACAATCCCGCAGTTGAGTTCTGGGAAGGGTTTTATGCTCGAAATGTTAATGCAATGGTATCGCCGTCGCTTCAGCGACCCGGAGGCGATTGCCTTGCTGGTCATTCTGGTGGCTGGTTTTAGCATCCTCTTTTTCTTTAGCGGCCTGTTAGCGCCGCTGCTGGTCGCTATCGTACTGGCCTACCTGCTGGAGTGGCCGACGGCGCGCCTGCAGGCGATTGGCTGTTCCCGGCGCTGGGCAGCCTCCATTGTCCTTATCCTCTTTGTCGGCATTCTGTTATTAATGGCGTTTGTGGTGATGCCGATTGCCTGGCAGCAGGGTATTTACCTGATTCGTGATATGCCCGGTATGCTGAATAAACTGTCCGATTTTGCCGCGACCTTGCCGCGACGCTATCCGGCGCTGATGGATGCGGGCATTATTGATGCGATGGCGGAAAACATGCGTACCCGGATGCTTAACATGGGCGATTCGGTGGTGAAGTATTCGCTGGCTTCGTTAGTCGGGCTACTGACGCTGGCGGTATATTTGGTGCTGGTGCCGCTGATGGTCTTTTTCCTGGTAAAAGATAAAGAGCAGATGCTGAATGCCGTGCGCCGCGTGCTGCCGCGTAATCGCGGGCTGGCGGGGCAGGTGTGGAATGAGATGAATCAGCAGATCACCAACTATATCCGCGGAAAAGTGCTGGAGATGGTGGTGGTGGGCGTAGCGACCTGGCTGGGCTTTTTGCTGTTTGGCCTCAATTATTCGCTACTGCTGGCGGTACTGGTGGGCTTTTCGGTCCTGATCCCCTATATCGGCGCCTTTGTGGTGACAATTCCGGTGGTGGGCGTCGCGCTGTTTCAGTTTGGCCTGGGGACGGAATTCTGGAGCTGTTTTGCCGTTTATCTGATTATTCAGGCGCTGGATGGCAATTTGCTGGTACCGGTACTTTTCTCCGAAGCGGTGAATTTGCATCCGCTGGTGATTATTCTGTCAGTGGTGATTTTCGGCGGTCTGTGGGGTTTCTGGGGAGTGTTTTTCGCCATTCCATTGGCGACGCTGATTAAAGCCGTTGTCCATGCCTGGCCGGATGGTCAGGTGACAGATGCCTCATCCTGAGCGGCCTGTACAAAAGTTGTAAAGCGTGAACGACATCATAGTGCCCTGCCGCCATTTTGCGCACGCCTGATGAGGGACAAGCGCTTAGAAAGCCGCTCTTTTTTTTAATGCCGCACCGTGTTGCGGCATTTTTATTGTCGGAACCTACAAAATTCTCGCTGTAAAGCCGCCAAAATTTGGTGACTTAGCCTAAGCATTCTTCTGAGAAATTCGTTAATAAGTGACATCATTGATGCGAGATTGTTTTTTTAATGTGAAGCGATAACGAAACAGGGAATGAGTGTGTTGAGAAAACATTACTTGAAAGGGTATACCGCGCGGCAAATTGTACAGCGAGCCATGAAAATTATTCCTTACTCGGTAAATGTCATGGATGAACATGGCGTCATTATCGCGTCTGGCGAACCTTCGCGACTTCGCCAGCGTCATGAAGGAGCCATTCTGGCGCTAAAGGAAAACCGTATTGTAGAAATTGATTCCGCTACCGCCAATCAGCTAAAAGGCGTGCGATCCGGCATTAATCTTCCCATCTCTTTTCATGAACAGCTTATTGGCGTGGTCGGCATTACCGGCGAACCGGAGGAGGTTCGCGCGTATGCCGAGCTGGTTAAAATGGCGGCGGAGCTGGTGATCGAGCATATGGTGCTGATCGAACAGCGACAGTGGGATAAACGCTATCGCGAAGAGCTGATCAACCAATTGATTTTGCGAGAAAATTCAACAGAGTCGTTGCGCTCCATGGCAGCCTATCTGGGCATTGATCTGGCGGTTCCCAGAGTGGTGCTGATTATTGAACTTTCCCAGCCGGATCGCGAAGCGTTGCGCAATGTAATGGATTATTTCGAGAATCACGCGCGCAACCATTTGGTGACGTTTACCGAATTTAATGAATTAATCATTATTAAGCCTATCACGTTAAAAGAGGGAAAGTGGAATACCCGCCAGGAAATGGGCGAATTGCAGATTTTTAAATCATGGGCTGCATCATCGGGCTTTAGCCGTATTTTGGTTGGGGGTTATTTTGCCGGCGAGACGGGATTGCACCGATCTTTGCTCACTGCGAGAGCCACGCAGGCGATGGCGAAAAGACAAAAGCTGCGCAGCCAGTACATTTTTTATCATGACCACGCGCTTCCCGCGCTGCTAAGCGGGCTGTCTGAAAGTTGGCAAGTGCAGGAGTTATCGCGTCTGTGGCTACAACTGGCGCAACATGACGCGAAAGGCGTATTGCAACAGACGCTGCGGACCTGGTTTGAACATAATTGTGACCTGACGCAAACGGCCAAAGCATTGCATATTCATGTGAATACATTGCGCTATCGCTTACAGCGCTGTGAGGATATTACGCACATAAAAATCAACGAGTTAAAAAGTACGCTTTGGCTTTATATCGGTATGGAGCTCCAGGCCGAATCTGTACCGTCCGACAAGTTACCGCTGCCAGGTCGAATCGAAATTTGTTGAAAGCTCCAGCGGATTTTTAGGCGGGTTTTTCCATACTGCGCGCTCCATGTTAAAGGAGGCGCAGTATATGACGTCGATATCCACCCTGGGAGCCATTGCCGCATTGGTTGTGGCCATCGTATTAATTTTAAGAAAAGTGTCGCCAGCCTACGGCATGATGGCGGGCGCGCTGGTCGGCGGTTTGATTGGCGGCGCCGATCTTCTGCAAACCGTGTCGCTGATGGTGTCAGGCGCGCAGGGCATCGTTAATGCCGTATTGCGTATTCTGGCCGCAGGCGTACTGGCGGGCGTATTAATTGAGTCCGGGGCGGCGAATACGATTGCTGAGACGATTGTCCGCAAAGTGGGGGAAACCCGGGCATTATTGGCATTAGCCATTGCCACACTATGTTTGACCGCCGTCGGCGTATTTATTGATGTGGCGGTGATTACCGTCGCGCCGATTGCGCTGTCGATTGCGCGTAATGCAGGCCTGTCAAAAAGCGCTATTCTGCTGGCGATGGTTGGCGGCGGCAAAGCGGGTAACGTGATGTCACCCAACCCGAACGCTATTGCCGCCTCTGATGCGTTTCATGTTCCTCTTACCTCTATTATGCTGGCGGGCGTGGTTCCGGGCATCGTTGGGCTTATTATCGCCTATCTGTTAGCGAAACGGCTGAATAATAAAGGCGCGGGCGTCGCCGATCATGAAGTGACTCACCATGATGACTCCGTCGCCAGACCCGGTTTTCTGGTGGCGATTAGCGCGCCGCTGGTCGCTATTTTCCTGCTTTCTCTCCGTCCGTTTGCCGGCATTTCCATTGACCCGTTAATTGCCCTGCCCGTAGGGGGATTGGTCGGTCTGCTGTTGATGGGACGCGCGCGCCACTGTAACCAGTACATGGTCGCCGGTCTGATGCGTATGGCGCCTGTCGCTATTATGTTGCTGGGAACCGGTACGCTGGCCGGCATTATCGCTAATTCCGAACTTAAAGATGTCCTGATTCATGGCCTCACCGCTTCGGGATTGCCGTCCTGGCTGCTGGCGCCCGTGTCTGGCGCCATGATGTCAATGGCGACGGCCTCAACCACAGCGGGAACGGCGGTGGCGTCCGGCGTTTTCTCTCCCACGTTACTTGAACTTGGCGTTTCCGCCCTGGCGGGAGCCGCTATGATCCATGCGGGCGCCACGGTGCTGGACCATCTGCCGCACGGCAGCTTTTTCCACGCGACGGGCGGCAGCGTCAATATGCAAATTCATGAACGTTTAAAGCTAATGCCGTATGAAACGCTGGTGGGGTTAGCCATTACCTTTATTTCTACTCTGATGTTCGGTTTCTTTGGTTTTGCAGGATAATCCCTATGAAAATTGTTATTGCTCCTGATTCATTTAAAGAAAGTTTGTCCGCAATGGCGGTCGCTGAGGCGATAGAAAAGGGGTTCCGCGAAATTTATCCTGACGCCGACTACGTTAAAGTGCCCATGGCGGATGGCGGGGAAGGAACCGTACAATCAATGGTGGAGGCCAGCGGTGGGTGTTATGTCGACCAATGGGTACAAGGCCCGCTTGGGCAACCGGTGGCCGCGCGCTGGGGAATGCTGGGCGATAGCGATACCGCCGTGATTGAAATGGCGGCGGCATCCGGGCTGCATCACGTTTCGCCTGAATTGCGCAACCCGCTTAATACCACCAGCTACGGCACCGGCGAGTTAATCGTCGCGGCGCTGGAGCGTGGCGTAAAGCGTATTATTCTGGGAATTGGCGGCAGCGCGACGAATGACGGCGGCGCGGGGATGATGCAGGCGCTTGGCGTTATATTGCGCGATAAACAGGGGCGCTCGCTTTCTCCGGGCGGCGAGGCGCTGGCGGCGCTGGCCTCTATCGATCTGTCCGGTTGTCACCCATTGCTGCGTAAGGTATCGATAACCGTGGCGTGCGATGTCAACAATCCGCTGTGTGGTCCCCAGGGCGCATCGGCCATTTTTGGCCCACAAAAAGGGGCGACAGCGGAAATGGTGAACACCCTGGACGCGGCGCTGGAAAACTGGGGCCGGCATATTTATCAGGCTACGGGACGTGAGGTGATTAATGCTCCCGGCGCGGGCGCGGCAGGTGGAATGGGCGCCGCGCTTTTAGGGTTGCTCAATGCGGAATTACGCGCCGGCGTAGAGATTGTCGTGGAAACGCTACAGCTTGAGCAGGCGGTTAAAGATGCCGATCTGGTGATTACCGGAGAAGGTCGGCTGGACAGCCAAAGTATTTGCGGCAAGACGCCGATTGGCGTCGCCAGAGTGGCGAAGCGGTATCATAAACCGGTTATCGCGCTCGCCGGTGGGCTGCAACACGATCATCACGTTGTGTATCAGCAGGGTATCGATGCGGCGCTATCGATTTTGTCGCATATCGTTACGCTGCCGGAAGCCTTACACGAGGCGGAATATAACCTGAGCCTGTCGGCGCGCAATGTGGCGGCGATATGGCGTCTGGCGCGGCAAGCCTGACGGCGCATTCCCTTTCCAGGCCGCACATCAGCGCGGCCTGAGGCTTTTACGCGTTTTCTTTCAGCCAGTTCAGCACCACATCATGGTGATTGCTGGTTTTAAAATCATTAAAGACGTGTTCAATCTTACCATCAGCGTCAATCAAAAAGCTGATGCGGTGAATGCCGTCATACGTTTTGCCCATAAACGACTTTTCGCCCCAGACGCCGAACTGTTCACACACCTGATGGTTTTCATCGGACAAAAGGGTAAAGTTCAGCAGCTCTTTTTCAGCGAAACGGGAGAGTTTTTCAGGTTTATCGGTGCTGATGCCCAGCACGTCCACGCCTGCTTTTTTGAGCTCGTCCATGTTATCGCGTAAGCCGCAGGCCTGCACGGTACAGCCGGGTGTCATGGCTTTTGGGTAGAAATAAACCAGAACGCGCTGTCCCTGGAAGTCGGTCAAATTTACTTGTTCCCCGTCTTGATCCGGCAAGCTAAATTTCGGTGCGATATCACCGGCTTTCAGTGGATTCATTACTTAACTCCATCCTGTTCATCATGTTGTGAGTAATTGACGACGTTTATACTGCCTTGCGCATTGAGTTCTGTACATAGTGCTTTAAAGGCTTGCTCAATATTTGCGGAATTTTGCGACGCCGGGCTATGTGCGGTGATTTGAATAAATAATTGCGCAGCTTTATCACCTTCAGCCGGCTGCGTGCGGGAGACCAGCTCCGCAATATTCATTTCATGACTATTAAACAGCGCGGTGAATCGCTCAATTAAATGCGGGGAGTCGGCGACCTCAACCTGAACCCATACCGTCGCGGGCATTGCCGGGCGGGGTCGGTCGGACGTTCGTTTCATCACAATCAGCAGATCCAGCTCCGCGCCTTTTAACGGCAATGTCGATTCAATCAAGGTAATCGCGTTCCACGTGCCGGACAACAGCATAATAAACGTGAATTCATCGCCCAGCATCGCCAGTCGGCTGTCTTCGATATTACAGCCGCAACTGCTGACATGGCGAGTAATGGTATTCACAATACCGGGCCTGTCGGCGCCCAGCGCAGTGATAACCAAATAGTGTTGTGATGACGGTGTCAAACCAGTTATTCCTTTGAGCGGTGAGGTAATCTTAAGGAAACCATAAAAAAAACCTGCATACAACAATCAGAACGGCTTTGGTCGCTTGCTTTTATTGCCATACCAAACGTACCATTGAGAGACTTGTTTGCACAGAGGATGGCCCATGTTCACGGGAAGTATTGTCGCGCTTGTTACGCCGATGGATGAGAAAGGTAACGTCAGTAGGTCTTGCCTGAAAAAACTCATTGATTATCATGTCGCCAACGGTACCTCGGCGATTGTTTCGGTTGGCACTACCGGCGAGTCTGCCACGCTAAGCCATGATGAACATGGCGATGTCGTGATGATGACGCTGGAACTGGCTGACGGACGTATTCCGGTTATCGCCGGCACGGGCGCAAACGCGACCGCGGAAGCGATTAGCCTGACGCAGCGTTTTAACGATAGCGGCATTGTTGGCTGCCTGACGGTAACGCCGTACTACAATCGCCCCACGCAGGAAGGTTTGTTCCAGCATTTCAAAGCCATCGCGGAACACACTGACTTGCCGCAAATTCTGTATAATGTGCCGTCCCGTACCGGTTGCGATATGTTGCCGGAAACCGTGGGTCGTCTGGCGGAAATAAAAAATATTATCGCTATCAAAGAGGCGACAGGGAACTTAACCCGCGTTCACCAGATCAAAGAGCTGGTTTCAGACGATTTTATTCTGCTTAGCGGCGATGACGCGTCTGCGCTGGACTTTATGCAACTGGGTGGTCATGGCGTGATTTCCGTTACGGCTAACGTAGCGGCGCGCGAGATGGCTGACATGTGCAAACTGGCGGCGGAAGGGCAATTTGCCGAGGCGCGCGCTATCAACCAGCGTCTGATGCCGTTACACAACAAACTATTTGTCGAACCCAATCCTATCCCGGTGAAATGGGCATGTAAGGCATTGGGTCTTGTGGCGACCGACACGCTGCGCCTGCCAATGACGCCTATCACGGACCATGGTCGTGACATCGTCAAAGCAGCGCTTCAGCATGCTGGCCTGCTGTAAAGTTTAGGGAGATTTGATGGCTTACTCAGTACAAAAGTCGCGCCTGGCGAAGGTTGCGGGTGTTTCGCTTGTTTTGCTGCTCGCTGCCTGTAGTTCCGATTCGCGCTACAAGCGCCAGGTAAGCGGCGATGAATCCTATCTGGATGCCGCGCCGCTTGCTGAACTTCACGCCCCGGCAGGAATGATCCTGCCGATAACGACCGGCGACTACGTTATTCCGGTCACGAAGGGGAGCGGCGCGGTTGGTAAGGCGTTGGATATCCGTCCGCCAGCGCAGCCGTTAGCGTTAGTGAGCGGCGCGCGTACCCAGTTCTCTGGCGATACCGCTACGCTATTGGTGGAAAATGGTCGTAGCAGCACGCTGTGGCCGCAAGTCGTCAGCGTGATTCAGGCGAAAAATTATCCGATTGAAAAACGTGACGATGCCAGCCAGACCCTGACGACCGATTGGGTGAGCTGGAACCGCCTGGATGAAGACGAACAGTATCGTGGACGTTATCAAATCTCGGTGAAGCCGCAGGGCTATCAGCAGGCGGTAACGGTAAAACTGGTTAATCTGGAACAGGCTGGCAAGCCGGTCGCTGACGCGGCGTCGCTGCAGCGCTATAGCACGGAAATGATGAACGTCATTTCCGCCGGTCTGGATAAGACCGCTACGGATGCGGCAAATGCCGCGCAGAACCGTTCCGCCGCAACGATGGATGTGCAGAGCGCCGCTGATGATACCGGTTTACCTATGCTGGTCGTTCGCGGTCCGTTCAACCTCGTGTGGCAGCGCCTCCCGGCCGCGCTGGAAAAAGTGGGCATGAAAGTCACCGACAGCACTCGCTCTCAGGGCAGCATGGCGGTAACGTACAAACCGTTGTCTGACAGCGACTGGCGGGATCTGGGCGCTAGCGACCCGGGCCTGGCATCCGGAGACTATAAATTGCAGGTTGGCGATTTAGATAACCGCAGCAGCTTGCAGTTTATCGATCCTAAGGGGCATACTCTGACGCAAAGCCAGAACGACGCGCTGGTTGCCGTCTTCCAGGCAGCGTTCAACAAGTAATTTAACAGGGCTGGAGTAATCCGGCCCTTTTTTCTGATAAGATACGCAAACGTGTGCGTCGGTACAAAAACGCGATTTAACCGCTATTTCGCACCACAATTACAGGCCGACGTCTCCGGCAGGCGTAGCAGGAAATGAATACTTATCGTTAATTCACACCCAGGAGTGTTAAAGATGCAAAAGCAAGCTGAGTTGTATCGTGGTAAAGCGAAAACCGTATACAGCACGGAAAACCCGGACCTGTTGGTGCTCGAATTCCGCAATGATACGTCAGCAGGGGATGGCGCGCGCATTGAACAGTTTGATCGCAAAGGCATGGTAAATAACAAATTCAACCATTTTATTATGACCAAACTGGCCGAGGCGGGCATCCCGACCCAGATGGAACGTTTGCTGTCTGATACCGAGTGTCTGGTGAAGAAGCTGGAGATGGTGCCGGTTGAATGTGTGGTGCGCAACCGTGCGGCAGGGTCGCTGGTCAAGCGTCTGGGCGTGGAAGAAGGCATGGAGCTTAACCCGCCGATATTCGATCTGTTCCTGAAAAACGACGCGCTGCACGACCCGATGGTGAATAGTTCCTACTGTGAAACGTTCGGTTGGGTAAGTCAGGAAAATCTGGCGCGTATGAAAGAGCTAACCTACAAAGCCAACGACGTACTGAAAAAACTGTTTGATGACGCGGGTCTTATCCTGGTGGATTTCAAACTGGAGTTTGGCCTGTATAAAGGCGAAGTGGTGCTGGGCGATGAGTTTTCGCCGGACGGCAGCCGCCTGTGGGATAAAGAGACGCTGGACAAAATGGACAAAGACCGCTTCCGCCAGAGTCTGGGCGGTCTGATTGAAGCCTATGAAGCCGTCGCGCATCGCCTGGGCGTGAAATTAGATTAATTCCGCTTCTGACCGGGGGGCAACCGCTCTCCGGTATCATCCTTTCCTCATTCTGATAGCGTTTACCTGTGGTAATCCTGCGCCTGACCGCCTACGATCATCTGTATAACAAAGAGAGAATGAGGTGATTATGCGCTGGCAAGGGCGTCGTGAAAGCAACAATGTAGAGGACAGACGTAATCGGCCAGGCGGCCCCTCGCTGGGTGGCCCAGGCTTTCGTCTTCCGCGCGGGAAAGGCGGCATCATTCTGTTGGTGGTGGTGTTGGTCGCAGGGTACTATGGGGTGGATTTAACCGGTCTGTTGACCGGTCAGCCGGTTTCGCAGCAGCAGTCGACGCGTTCGATAAGCCCCAATGATGATGAAGCGGCAAAATTTACCTCGGTGATTCTGGCGACGACCGAAGATACCTGGGGGCAACTCTTTCAAAAAATGGGGCGCGGCTATCAGCAGCCAAAACTGGTGATGTACCGTGGTATGACGCGCACCGGCTGTGGTGCGGGTCAGTCCGTGATGGGGCCGTTTTACTGCCCGGCGGACGGCACCGTTTATATCGATCTCTCATTTTACGATGATATGAAAAATAAGCTGGGCGCGGACGGTGATTTTGCCCAGGGTTATGTCATCGCCCACGAAGTCGGCCACCACGTACAAAAACTGTTAGGTATTGAGCCGAAAGTACGCCAGTTGCAGCAAAACGCGTCGCAAACGGAGGTGAATCGCCTTTCGGTGCGCATGGAGCTACAGGCGGATTGCTTTGCCGGCGTGTGGGGACACAGTATGCAGCAGCAAGGCGTACTGGAGGCGGGCGATCTGGAAGAGGCGCTCAATGCCGCACAGGCTATCGGCGACGATCGCTTACAGCAACAGGGGCAGGGGCGCGTCGTGCCGGATAGTTTTACCCACGGCACCTCAGAACAGCGCTACAGCTGGTTTAAGCGTGGCTTTGACAGCGGTGACCCGGCGCAATGTAATACGTTTGGCAAAAACTTTTGATAAACCGGGGCAGGGATGTCTGATATCGATGCGCTACAGGCGTTAACGTCGCAAATGACACAGGAAGGCATTCGCCGTTTACTGGTCATCAGCGGCGATGCGGCGTGGTGCCGGGAGCGGGCCGAGGCGATACGCGCTGCGCTGCCCGGTGACTGGCTGTGGGTCGCGCCTGACGCGCCCGCCCAGCCGCGCTGTACGCCACAGGCGTTACAAACGCTGCTGGGCCGTGAATTCCGTCATGCGATATTTGATGCCTGGCAGGGCTTTGACGCCGCAGCGTTTGCCGCCCTGAGCGGGACCTTGCAGGCCGGAAGCTGGCTGCTTCTGCTGATGCCGCCGTATGAGACGTGGGAAAGCAGGCCTGATACCGATTCACTGCGCTGGAGCGACTGCGCGCAGCCTATCCCTACACCGCAGTTTGCACAGCATCTTAAACGGACTCTTTCCCGCGATCCGCAAACGCTGCTTTGGCGACAGCGCCAGCCGTTTTGCTGGCCATCTTATCCTTTCCGTGGACGCTGGCGACCCGCCACCGGCGAGCCGCAGCCGGAGCAGGCGGCTATCTTATCGCGTTTACGTGAAATGCCGCCCGGCGTGGCGACGGTGATTGCCCCCCGTGGGCGCGGCAAATCGGCGCTGGCCGGGCAATTCATCTCCCGGATGGCGGGTACGGCTATCGTGACCGCACCGGCGAAAACGGCAACGGATATCCTGGCAGCGTTTGCCGGTGAGCGGTTCTGCTTTATGGCGCCGGATGCGTTGCTGGCGAGCGGGGCAAGAGCCGACTGGCTGGTGGTTGACGAGGCGGCGGCAATCCCCGCGCCGCTGCTGCTGCAACTGGTTTCGCGCTTTCCCCGCATACTACTCACCACCACCGTTCAGGGCTACGAAGGCACCGGACGCGGTTTTTTACTTAAGTTTTGCGCCCGTTTTCCGCAGCTTCACCGCTTCACGCTTCGTCAGCCTGTCCGCTGGGCGCCAGAATGCCCGCTGGAAAATATCGTCAGCGAGGCGCTGATATTCGACGATGAAGCGTTTGCGCAGGCGCCACATGGCGCGATAGCAATCTCGGCGTTTTACCAACAGGCCTGGGTGAATACGCCCGCGTTGCCGAGGGCTGTGTATCAGTTACTGTCGGGGGCGCACTATCGTACTTCGCCGCTGGATCTGCGCCGAATGATGGATGCGCCAGGACAGCATTTCTTGCAGGCCACGGCGAATAACCGTGTGGCGGGCGCCGTCTGGCTGGTCGAAGAGGGCGGGTTATCCGCAGAACTCAGTCAGGCTGTATGGTGCGGTTTCCGGCGTCCGCGTGGAAATCTGGTGGCGCAGTCGCTGGCGGCGCACGGTAGCGACCCTTTAGCCGCGACGCTGGTCGGGCGTCGCGTAAGCCGTATCGCGGTGCACCCCGCCCGCCAGCGCGAAGGCATCGGTCAGCAGTTGATTGCCTGCGCGTGCGAGCAGGCGGCGCAGTGTGATTATCTTTCCGTCAGCTTTGGCTATACGCCGGAGCTGTGGCGTTTCTGGCAACGCTGCGGCTTTGTGCTGGTACGGATGGGCAACCATCGGGAGGCGAGCAGCGGTTGCTATACGGCGATGGCGTTATTGCCGCTGAGCGACGCGGGAAAACGGCTGGCGCAACAGGAACACCGACGTTTGCGCCGCGATGCGGATATCCTGACGCAGTGGAACGGCGAGGCGATACCGCTGGCGGCGTTGCGCGAACAGGCGCTTAATGATGAAGACTGGCGTGAGCTGGTCGGTTTTGCGTTCGCGCACCGCCCGCTACTGACATCGTTAGGTTGCCTGCATCGTTTACTGCAATACAGCGCATTGCCATTACCGGCGCTGAGAGGGCGGCTGGAGGAAAAAGCCAGCGATGCCGAACTGTGCGCCCGGCTACGCATTTCAGGCCGTAAAGCTCTGCTGGCGTTGCAGCGTGCGCAGGCGGCGCAGGCGCTAATTGCGTTGGATGCCGGACGAACGCAGCGTTTGCGCGACGTAATGCCCGGCGGTGGGAACCATACCGGATAGCGATACCTGTCCGGCATGTTATCCAGTTACTTTTTCGGCTGATCTTTCTTCGGCCAGTCGTCTTCATCGTCCCACTTATCGTTAAAATCGCGATGCGGGGGCAGCTCAGGTTTATTGGCAAGGAATTTCTTATGGTCGATGCGTTTGAGATCTTTGATCACATTCAGCAGTACGCCTACCAGAAACACCAATACCAGAATCCACCAATATTTTGCCAGCCAGTCCATGCTTATTTCCTCTTACCGGAACGCTCATCAGGCGACGAGCTGTTCCATAATGCGTTGATACATACGGGCCAGTAGCTGGAGATCGGCGGCATTCACACATTCATTAATTTTATGAATGGTGGCGTTCACCGGCCCCAGTTCTACCACCTGCGCTCCCATACGGGCGATAAAACGTCCGTCGGACGTACCGCCCGTCGTCAGTAATTGCGGTTTAATTTCATTATAGTGCTCAATGGCGTTTACCACCGCGTCCACCAGCTTGCCGCGTGCGGTCAGGAACGGCTGGCCGGAAAGCCACCAGTCTACGGTATAGCGTAGCTGATGCTTCTCAAGCAGCGCATGTACCCGCTCTTTGATCATCTCATCGGTCAGTTCCGTGCTGAAACGGAAGTTAAACTGCACGAACAGTTCACCGGGAATGACATTATTGCTGCCGGTGCCTGCCTGGATATTGGCTACCTGCATACTGGTGGCCGGGAAAAAGTCATTGCCCCGATCCCACTCGATAGCGACCAGTTCATTAAGAAAAGGCGCAGCGCGATGAACAGGGTTATCCGCCAGATGCGGATAGGCGACGTGCCCCTGAACGCCATGAATAGTGAGGTTACAGGTGAGGGAACCGCGACGCCCGTTTTTGACGACATCGCCCACAATTTCAGTACTGGAAGGTTCGCCGACCAGACAGTAATCCAGCCGCTCGTGACGGGCCATCAGCGCTTCAACCACCTTTACGGTGCCATTTTTTGCGCTGGCTTCCTCATCAGAGGTAATCAAAAACGCGAGGCGGCCCCGGTGATGAGGATGCTGCGCAACAAAACGTTCAGCAGCCACCACCATGGCCGCCAGTGAACCTTTCATATCCGCCGCGCCGCGACCGAACAACATTCCGTCGCGAATCGTAGGTTCAAACGGCGGATTGATCCAGCGATCGACATCGCCAGCCGGTACGACGTCAGTATGCCCGGCGAACGCCAGCGTTTCGCCACGCCCACGCCATGCCCAAAAATTTTGCGTGTCGCCAAAATCCATATGCTCAATGGTAAAACCGATTTTACGCAGGCGTTCAATCATTAATGCCTGACAGCCTGCGTCATCCGGACTCAGGGAGGGGCGACGAATAAGTTGCTGTGTCAGCTCAATAACCGGGCACGACATAGACTACACCTCATCAAAAAACTGCTGATAACGGGATTCACTGAAACCAAGCAGCATAGGCTTCCCGGGCGCGCAGAGCAATGGGCGTTTGATGATTGCCGGCTGTTCAACCATGAGAGCAGCGGCGGAGTCGGCATCGGTAATCCCGCTGCGGTCGCCTTCATCCAGTTTGCGCCATGTTGTGCCGCGCGTATTCAGTAACGGCTGCCAGCCGAGTTCGGCAATAAAGGTATTAAGAAGAGGGAGGTCTATGCCATCCACACGGTAATCGTGAAAACGATAATCAATGCCATGCTCCTCCAGCCAACGGCGCGCTTTTTTGATCGTGTCGCAATTCTTAATGCCATAGAGGGTAATCATATTGAATCCTTTAACGCGAAATTCGAATAAATAATCAATAGTATCGTCTGCGGGATAATAAGTGTGGCTGTTAATGGTTATTTATCCAGCGCTGATCGGCAATCAATATAACATTGTTGAGTGAATGTGAATAATGATTCCAAAACGTTCCAGATGTGGCTTGTTTATAATTCGCGAGGAAAATCCTATTTTGCGCACATGCAATTGATTGTTTTTTAACCCGATTTGATAAAGTAGTAGAAAAGGTATTAATGTTGCTAAATATTGCAGTAAGTCACATAAAATTTACGGCTACAGCGCCATAGTAATATCATAGACAGCGTAACCAGAGGATATCGCAACAATCGGTTAAATGAACTTCTCTCTATACCGCTAACTACGTAGAATACCCATAATAATAAGAGAGGCTATTATGATTGAACGTGAACTGGGGAACTGGAAAGATTTTATCGAAGTCATGCTTCGTAAATAAATGCCTGGAAGGCACCGCGCTCCCATAGGGGATAAGAAAAGGCGACTCAACGAAAGTCGCCTTTTTTGTGCCCGACACCTCGTATCAGGCTGGCCGGGAGCTTATTCCGGGCGCGGCTTCAGCGGGAAGCGGCGACGTATCAGCACGAAAAACAGGGGTACAAAGAAGATAGCCAGAATGGTTGCTGAGATCATTCCCCCCATCACGCCGGTTCCGACAGCATGTTGGCTACCCGAGCCTGCCCCGGTGCTGGTGGCCATCGGCAATACGCCAAAGATAAACGCCAGCGAAGTCATCAGTATCGGTCGCAGGCGCTGGCGGCTGGCGTACAGCGTGGCGTCTAACAGCGCGTGTCCCTTCTGATTCATTTCGTTGGCGAATTCCACAATCAGAATCGCGTTTTTCGCCGAGAGGCCGATAACGGTCAACAGCCCCACCTGGAAGTAAACATCGTTTTCCAGCCCGCGCATCCAGGTAGCGAGTAGCGCGCCAATGACGCCGAGCGGCACAACCAGCATCACCGAGAAGGGCACCGACCAGCTTTCATACAATGCCGCCAGACACAGGAAGACGACTAATAGCGAAATAGCGTACAGCGCGGGCGCCTGCGCGCCGGAGAGCCGTTCCTGGTAAGACATGGCTGTCCATTCCAGGCCAAAACCGCCCGGTAGCTGATGCACCAACGACTCCATGACATCCATCGCCGTCCCGGTACTGACCCCCGGCGCGGCCTCTCCGACAATTTCTACCGCCGAATAGCCGTTATAGCGTTCCAGACGCGGCGAGCCGGTTTCCCAGCGCGAGGTGGCGAAGGCGGAGAAGGGGACCATGCCGCCATCTTTGTTACGGACATACCAAAGATTAATATCATCCGGCAACATACGATATTTCGCTGCGGCCTGAACATAGACTTTCTTCACGCGACCACGGTCCATAAAGTCGTTGACGTAGCTCGATCCCCAGGCTGTTTGCAGGGTGTCGTTGATATCGTCAATCGATACGCCCAGCGCCTGCGCTTTCCGTTGGTCAATATCAATTTGCAGTTGCGGGCTGTCGTCCAGGCCGTTGTGGCGCACGCGGGTCAAGGAACTGTTTTTCCCGGCCAGCTCAATGAGTTGATCTCGTGCGGCCATCAGCGCGTCATGGCCTGCTCCGGCGTGATCCTGTAATTCCATATCAAAACCGGCGGAGCTGCCCAGACCGCTAATTGCCGGCGGGCTGCTGGCGAAGACGCGAGCTTCTTTAATCTGGTTAAACGCTTTTGTCGCCCGCTCAATAATGGCGAACGAGGAGCCGGTGGTGGGATCGCGCGCGTCCCAGTCTTTCAAGCGAACAAACATGCGCGCGACGTTTTGCCCATTCCCGCCAGGGCCGGAACCTACCGTCGAGAAGACCGACATAATGTTGTCTTTCTCATGGGTGAAGTAATAGTTTTCAACCTTTTCAACGACTTTCAGGGTCTGCTGTTGCGTAGAACCGCTCGGTAGCTGGATAGACGTAGTGAACATGCCCCGATCTTCTTGCGGCAGAAAGGAGGTGGGGAGGCGCAGAAACAGGAACACCATGCCGCCAAGCAACAGAACATAAATCAGAATCCAGCGCAGGCTGCGATGCAAAATTTTCGCTACGCCTTTCTCATAACGTTCGGCATTACGATTGAAGGTACGGTTAAACCAGCCGAAAAATCCGCGTTGCCCGTGTTGTTCGCCTTTGTGCAGCGGTTTTAATAACGTTGCGCACAGCGCCGGTGTCAGGATCATGGCGACCAGCACCGACAGCACCATTGCCGAGACAATGGTGATAGAAAACTGACGATAAATCGCCCCGGTGGTACCGCCAAAGAACGCCATCGGCACGAATACCGCAGACAGCACCATCGCGATACCAACCAGCGCCCCCTGGATTTGTCCCATGGATTTGCGCGTCGCTTCACGCGGCGTGAGCCCTTCTTCGCTCATGATACGTTCGACGTTTTCCACCACCACGATGGCATCGTCGACCAGGAGCCCGATTGCCAGCACCATCGCGAACATGGTTAATGTGTTAATACTGTAGCCGAACGCGTAAAGCACAGAGAAGGTGCCCATTAATACTACCGGCACGGCGATCGTCGGAATTAGCGTGGCGCGAAAGTTTTGCAGGAACAGGTACATCACCAGGAAAACCAGCGCGATAGCCTCCAGCAACGTTTTGACCACATCGATAATCGAGGCTTTGACAAAGGAGGTGGTTTCATACGCGATCTTGTATTCCAGCCCGTGGGGAAAGTACTGCGCCAGCTCGTTGAGGCGATCCAGCACCAGCTTCGCGGTCGCCATTTCATTCGCGCCGGAGGCCAGCTTAACGCCAAGACCGGAAGCCGGATTGCCGTTAAAACGGCTGAGGTAGTCATACTTTTCCGCCCCCAGCTCCACGGTGGCGACATCGCCCAGTTTGACCTCGGAACCGTCCTGATTAACGCGCAGGGTGATATCGCGAAATTGTTGCGGCGTTTGCAGCAGTGACTGCGCATTAATGGTGGCGTTCAGCGCCTGTTTGTCGACCGAAGGCGTACCGCCAAGCTGCCCGACGGCGATTTGCGCATTCTGCGACTCAATTGCATCGGTCACGTCTTTCGTGGTCATCTGAAAACTATTCAATTTGGCCGGATCGAGCCAGATACGCATAGAGTACTGTGAACCATAAGCGTCAATATCGCCGACGCCGTTGACGCGGCTGAGCGGGTCCTGAATATTACTGGCGACGTAGTCGGCGATATCCTGCTTGTCCATAGAGCCGTCGGTAGAGACGAAAGCGATGGTCAAAATATTGGTATCGCCCGTTTTGCGTACCGTGACGCCTTGATCCTGTACCGCCTGCGGCAGTTTACGCATCGCGGACTGTAACTGGTTTTGCACCTGCTGAACCGCCTCATCAGGATCGGTTCCCGCAATAAAGCTCAGGGTGATGGTCGCCTGTCCGGTGCCGCTACTTTGTGATGACATGTACATCAGATTATCGAGGCCCGTCATATTCTGCTCAATAACCTGGGTTACGGTATTTTCCAGCGTTTGCGCCGACGCTCCCGGATAATTCGCGGTAATACGTACGTTGGGCGGCGCCAGATCGGGATATTGTTCAACAGGTAAAGAGAAAATGGCTAACGCCCCTGTCAGACACAACAGGATAGCCAGCACCCAGGCAAAAATGGGGCGATCGATAAAAAAATTCGCCATTAAAGGGAAACCTCGTGTTTCTACATATCATTATAGATTTGAACTGCTTCACTGTAGCGGCAAGCTACGAGCCAAACGTGGAGAAATAAAGGAGATAATGTAAATTATCATGCGCTTTTACAGCATACTTTTTGTGCCAACGCCGGAAAGCCTGACATCTGGCCTTCCGGCGATTTGCCGTTCTTTACGTTAACTGACTCTCTTCCTTATTGGAGGAGCGAAAACTGATACTGACCAGCGTGCCGCCGCCGGAGGGTTGCGAAAAATTCAGCGTGCCGCCAAGGCGCTCCGCGCGCTCACGCATTATATTCAGACCATAGTGTCCGGCAGGCTCATGCGGTTCGCCGATACCAATGCCATTATCGCGAATATAAACGGTATGATCGCCGTCAGGCGCGGTGACGCAGCTCACGGCGATTTCGCTCGCGTTGGCGTGTTTAATGGCGTTCAGGACCGCTTCACGCACAATTTGCAATAAATGCACCTGCATTTGCGCATCCAGCGCCAGCGTGGGTAAACGGCAATCCAACGTGAGTTTGGCCGGAGTCTGACTCTGTAAATCTTCCAGCATCTCATGCAATGCGGAGGGTAAATCGGCCTGCTGTAACGTCAGACGGAACGTGGTGAGTAGCTCGCGAAGCTGACGGTAGGCGTCGTTCAGCGCTCTGGAAAAATCCGCCATGATGCTTTGCGCGCCGGCGTTATCCTCAGGAATAGCGCGCTTCAAAAGCGTTAACTGAATACGTAAATAAGAAAGTACCTGCGCCAGCGAATCGTGTAGCTCACGGGCAATCGTCGCGCGCTCTTCCATTAACAAAAGTTGCTGGAAGTGTTTTTGCGCCTGATTAAAGTACAAACCACGCCCCAGCATCGTGGAGACGCTGTTCAGCAGCGGCGTAGAGGCATTAACGTTGGGGCTTTGCCAGTGGAGTTCGCCATAGACCGTGTCCTGCATCGTCACTGGCAGCATTTGCATCGGCAGGTCGGGGCTTTGCGTGCCTTCGCTAATCCGCCAGTTATCGCCCACGGTTAACTCCAGATACCAGGCGGCGTCATGTTCACGGACAATTTGCAAAATATGGCGAAAACAGTGGACGTCGATTTGGCTGGTATTCAGCGCCTGGGAGCACTGGTATAACACCTCCAGGCGGCGATGCGCTTCGTGCAGATCGTGCGTTTTTTCTTCCACCGAGGCTTCCAGCGAACGGTAAAGTTTATGCAGCTCGCTCGACATCTGACTAAACGTTTTCGCCAACAATCCCAGCTCATTGGGTAAGCTGGTATCCAGCGGCAGCGGGGCGAACTGACCATGTTCAATTCGCTGACTGGCGGTGACCAGTTGATTCAGCGGGCGAACGACCTGCTGGCGAATACGCCGTAGGGTAAAAAAGACCAGCGTAAAGATGCCGATACCGCCCGCCAGCGATATGGCGACGACCAGCATGACTTTACGCTCGGCGTAATGCTGTAACGCCAGAACGAAGAGATCAATTTGATCGACGTAATTGTTGATATTGGTCTGATACCAGGCAATGTCGCCGTCCTGTAGGCGGCTATTCATCTCCAGCCAGTTGGCGTGCAGGCGCGCGTAGCGAGTTTTCACCGCCTGCGGCACATACCAGGCGTTGAGATTTTGCAGTACCGGCGAGTTGAGCGCGTGCTGGAAAAGTTGACGATGCGCATTAATCTGCGGGCTACGGCTTTGCAGATCGTAACCCAGCCGATAGCTCTGCATTCGTAGCGAACCGGCGATATTGATCGCTTCGGCATCCCGTAAACTGCTGGTCAGCGTCAGTAATGCGCTGCCGGTGGACAGAATAGACAACAGCACAATATAGAAAAAAGCCTTAGCCAGACTGGCTGAGACCGGGCGTTTAACCGTCACGCTGGCACTCCCCGCATTTAGCTGAATCGCAATTGCATTTGCTTTGAAATAAATTGATCTGCCACAGGTTCTGGACAGATAGTTGTGCTTCCTGGGCAGATGAACATTGCCGACCCCGCCTTCGTCAGTTAATAACAATGCTCATATAAAGAATAAGGTTTTTACAACCAAAACAGAAGGATGCCATGAATCGTTTTATTATGGCCAATAGCCAGCAGTGTCTGGGCTGCCATGCCTGCGAGGTCGCCTGCGTAATGGCTCACAATGATGAGCGACATGTCCTGACGTCACAGCGCTATCAGCCCCGAATTACTGTCATTAAACATCAGCACCAGCGCAGCGCGGTCACATGTCACCATTGCGAAGATGCGCCCTGCGCCCGTAGCTGTCCGAACGGCGCGATCGCGCATATTAACGACAGCGTGCAGGTCAATGCGCAGAAGTGCATCGGCTGTAAATCCTGCGTCGTCGCCTGTCCATTCGGCACCATGCAGATGGTATTGACGCCCGTCGCGCCAAACCAGTTCAAAGCCAGCGCGCATAAATGCGATCTGTGTCAGGGACGTGAACAGGGTCCGGCCTGTGTGGAAAATTGCCCGGCGGATGCGCTGCAACTGGTCACCGAAGACTCGTTGACCCGTCTGGCTAAAACGCGACGGCTGCGTACCGCCCGGCAGGAGATTCGCCCCTGGCATACCGTGGATACACAACACAGTGGGGCAGCAAGCAGCAAAGCCGAGCGTATGCAGGCGACGCCGCCGCGCGGCGAACCGGATAAACTGGCGATTGAAGCGCGTAAAACCACCTTTGAGGAAATTTATCTGCCGTTTCGCGCCGCGCAGGCGGAGCGTGAAGCGTCCCGCTGCCTCACATGCGGGGAACACAGTATCTGCGAATGGACCTGTCCGCTGCATAACCATATTCCCCAGTGGATCGAACTGGTGAAAGCCGGCGATATTGATGCGGCGGTAGAGCTTTCTCACCAGACCAACTGCCTGCCGGAAATTACCGGGCGCGTTTGTCCGCAGGACCGGCTATGTGAAGGCGCGTGTACACTCCGCGATGAGTATGGCGCGGTTACCATCGGCAACATTGAGCGCTATATCTCCGATCGCGCTCTGAGCAAAGGCTGGCGTCCCGACCTGTCGGACGTACAGAAGAGCGATAAGCGCGTGGCGATTATCGGCGCGGGGCCGGCAGGTCTTGCCTGCGCTGACGTGCTGGCGCGCCATGGCGTAAGCGCCACCGTCTACGATCGCCATCCGGAAATCGGCGGTTTGCTCACCTTTGGTATTCCGGCTTTCAAACTGGATAAATCTCTGCTGGCGCGCCGTCGGGAGATCTTCAGCTCGATGGGGATTCGTTTCGAGCTTAACTGCGAAGTAGGGAAAGATATTTCTCTGGAGACGCTGCTGGAGAGTTATGACGCCGTCTTTGTCGGGGTAGGAACCTACCGTTCCATGAAGGCTGATTTACCGAATGAAGACGCGCCGGGGGTATATGATGCGTTGCCATTCCTCATCGCCAATACCAAACAGGTGATGGGGCTTCCGGCGTTGCCTGACGAGCCGTTTATTGATACTGCGGGTCTTAACGTGGTTGTGCTGGGCGGCGGTGACACCGCAATGGACTGCGTACGTACGGCGCTGCGTCATGGCGCTGCCAACGTCACCTGCGCTTATCGACGCGATGAGACCAATATGCCGGGGTCGAAAAAAGAGGTGAAAAACGCGCGGGAAGAGGGCGCGAACTTTGAATTTAACGTTCAGCCGGTTGAGTTGGTGCTGGATACGCACGGGCGCGCCAGCGGTATTCGCTTTTTGCGTACGCGGCTTGGCGAACCGGATGGTCAGGGACGACGCCGCCCGGTACCTGTACCGGACAGCGAGTTCGTGATGCCGGCGGATGCGGTCATTATGGCGTTTGGTTTTCATCCGCATGGTATGTCGTGGCTGGAATCGCATGGCGTGAAGGTGGATAACTGGGGACGTATTGCCGCCAGCGTCGAGAGCGAGTTTCGTTACCAGACGTCCAACCCGAAAATTTTCGCCGGCGGAGATGCGGTGCGCGGCGCCGATCTGGTGGTGACGGCGATGGCAGAAGGCCGACATGCGGCGCAGGGGATACTCGACTGGTTAGCTAAATAAGCGTATTTGTAGGCCGGTTAAGGCCTGGAACGGTTAAATGATTGAGTGATAAAAAATCTTAAACTTATTGGCTAACCTTACTCCGTTTGCAGAAATGTTGACGCTCGCAGGGCTGGACGCCCTGCGATAAACATTTTCCCGTCGGGTCGACGTTTAACCGGCCTGATGAGGCCAATCTTAGTATTGAAAATAGAGTGTAAATTGAAGGAAGGGACGCTATCAGAATCCCTTCTTAGAGCCTATCCCATTAGGGCTATTTTACTTGCCATTTTGGTCCTGGGCAGTGCTCGCCAAAACGCGTTAGCGTTTTGAACGCCGCTTGCGGCGGCCCGAAGGGCGAGCGTAGCGAGTCAAACCTCACGTACTACGTGTACGCTCCGGTTTTTGCGCGCTGTCCGTGTCCAAACTGGCTGCGCCAATAACGCCTACAGAGATAGGCTCTTAATTTTTATTTTAAGGAACCATATATCTGGTCAACAATCCAGCCATACGTCGCCGCAGGTAATAATCCACTGACAAAAACATTCGGATTCACTTTAGGATTTGCTACCGGCGAGTGCGGCCTGTTACCTAAAATCACAATCGCCATATGATTAACCGGATCGATAGACGTCAGCGTTCCGGTCCATCCGGTATGTCCATACGTTTGCGGACTGGCTAATACCCCGAACGTGGGGGTCATTGAGGCGTTGCCGTTAACGCGCCACCCCAGACCAAAGGTAGCGTCTTCTGGCGAGCGGCGAGTAAACTGCGCAACCGTTTTGTCGTCGAATAGCTTCACGTTACCGTAGCCGCCCCCATTGAGCATGACTTGCATTAACACAGCTATATCATGGGTGTCAGAAAACAGTCCGGCGTGTCCTGAAACGCCGCCCATTGAGTACCAGGCTTTTTCATCATGCACCTGGCCCCATAGTGTATTGGTGCGAATATTGGGGAAATGAATCACGCCGTCACGCGTATTGCCGTGTAGTTCCGTTGCGGCGATTTGCGGCGGCGTGAAGCCTTTCATCAGCGGGTTAAAGACGGTATGTTTTAATCCGAGCGGTTTATAAATGGTGGTTTCGACGTAGCGATCTAATGGCATTGCCGTTATCGATTCAATGATAAAACCAAGAATCATATAATCCACGTCGCTGTAGATATGCTTCGACCCAGGTTGATATTCCAGCGGTGTCTTTTTAATCATCTCCAGAGTAGTGCTTTTACTCTGTGAAAATAATTTACCGGCGACGTTTTTATTAGGATATTGTGGGTCGGCAGGAAAGCCCGCGACGTGATGAAGAATATCAATAATGCGGAGTTTATCTTTGCCTTTTATTTTATCCCCAGGCATATCCTTAAAGTCGGGGATGTATTTTGATACCAAATCATTGACATCTATTTTTCCTTCATACACTAGTTTTTGCAATGCGAAGTTAGTGGCATACATTTTTGTGTTTGAAGCCAGATCATACATCGTGTTAGTGGTCGCCAGAATGGGATGGGCTAACAGCGTGGAACCGTCATATTTTTTGGCATAGCCCCAGGCTTTTTGTAGAACAATATGATTATCTTTTATCACCAGAAGATTGATGCTGGGATATCCGGCATCAATTTGATTTTGAATCCAGCCATCAAGTCGGTGAAGTTTTTGGCTATCAAACCCCACCTGATCAGGGCTCGCGGTGGTCAATACCGGATACTCAACGGCAAAAGCTGAAAGGGAAAACGTCAGTAGAACCGTCGCAACGAGAGTAAATTTCATGATGATTCCCTCAGTCTCACTCCGGCCGTCAAATCATATCGCGAGCATGGACTCTGCGGCCCGGAGAAGCAGAATATGGTCATGACAGTGACAGAAAAATATGGCTGTACGTCCGTTCAGTTGGCATTAAGGATTAACCCTTCAGCAGACAAAACCGGCCTCACGGCGTAATATTAATGCTCTTTTTACACCCTGGAGCCAGCATGTCGCAAACCATTACGCTTATTAAGGATAAAATTCTTTCTGATAATTATTTTACTCTGCGCAACATTACCTATGACCTGACCCGTCGTAATGGCGAGGTTATCCGTCACAAGCGTGAGGTTTACGATCGCGGGAATGGCGCAACCATTCTGCTTTACAACTCAACTAAAAAAACCGTGGTTCTGGTTCGCCAGTTTCGCGTGGCGACATGGGTCAACGGTAATCAAGACGGTATGTTAATTGAAACCTGCGCTGGCCTGCTTGATAACGACGAGCCGGAGGTCTGTATCCGTAAAGAGGCCATTGAAGAGACAGGGTATGACGTTGGTGAGGTACGCAAGATATTTGAGCTGTATATGTCGCCAGGCGGCGTCACGGAGCTGATTCATTTCTTCATTGCCGAATATCATGATAGCGAGCGCGCCAGCATCGGCGGCGGCGTGGAGGATGAAGAGATTGAGGTGCTTGAACTGCCGTTTTCCCGGGCGCTGGAAATGGTGCGCTCAGGCGAGATTCGGGACGGTAAGACCGTGTTATTGCTTAACTATTTACAGACGTCTCATCTAATGGACTGAAAAAAAAGAAATATATTTCTTTACACAAAAAAGACCAATCCGATAAATCTGATTGAGAACCCTGAGGCGCGCAAGGAAGATACCGCCTTAGCTGTGTTGTTCTGAATCTGGGGTTGTTCCGTTCATGCGCTACCGCGTTATTCTTTTTTGTCTGTTTGGCCTGTTGCCGGTCCAGCTACTGTGGGCTGCGCCAGCGCAACGGACTTTTTCCGACTGGCAGGTCACCTGCAATAACCAAAATTTTTGCGTAGCGCGCAATACTGGCGAACATCATGGGCTGGTGATGACATTAAGCCGCAGCGCCGGGGCGCGTACCGATGCGGTACTGCGTATCGACCGCGGCGGTTTGGCGCCGCCCGACGCTAAAGAAGCCGCAATTGCGCCTCGCTTATTGCTGGATGGCAAACCGCTTTCGTTCAACAGTCCACACTGGCGCGTGTCGCCCTGGCATCTCATGACTGGCGATCCTGCCACCATCACCGCATTTTTACAGACGATTCAGGATGCGCAGGCTATCACCTTAAAAAACGGCGTTCAGACGCTTTCGCTGGCGGGATTAAAAGCGGCATTACTGTTTATCGACGCGCAACAAAAACGTGTGGGCAGCGAAACCGCCTGGATTGAAAAAGGAAACGAACCGCCGCTCAGCGTGCCCCCGGCACCGGCATTAAAGGGGATCGCCGTGATTAATCCAACGCCCGTACCGCTGAGTGAGGAAGAACGCGACGATCTGCTGGACTACGCAGCATGGCGGGTAAACGGCATTCGCTGTTCGCTTGACCCGCTGCGTCGCGAGACGCAGGTCAGCGCGTTGACGGATGATAAAGCGTTATTGATTGTTAACTGCGAAGCCGGCGCCTATAACACTATTGATCTCGCCTGGGTAGTTTCACGCAAAAAAACGCTCGCCTCGCGCGCCGTACGTTTGCGGCTGCCGTTTAATCGCGGCGTCGAAAGTAATGACATGGAGTTGATGAACGCCTTCTTTGACGAGAAAACGCGCGAGCTGGTGACGTTGGCGAAAGGGCGGGGGTTAACCGACTGTGGTATCCAGACGCGCTGGCGCTATGATGGCGATCGTTTTCGTCTGGTACGTTATGCCGAAGAACCGAGCTGCGATAACTGGCACGGGCCGGATGCCTGGCCTACGCTGTGGATCACGCGTTGAATCCTGGTTGTTATCCCCTTTTCAGAATAGGGATACACCTATTGAGGTTTCATTTATGGTATAGAGATTGCTACGTTACGGTAGGATTGTTACTTTACCCGATAGCCTCACCACAGCAGGAAATAGTATGAAAATAAATAATGGCCCCGTATTATGCCCCCATTGTGGCTGCCTGAGCGCTTATTATGAAATAGATCGGCTGGCGGCGATAAGAGAGAAAGTGAATAAAGAAGGCGGATCAGCGGCATGGGATTCAACATTACAGGCGCATAAAAAAAAGGCCTTTTGCCTGATGTGCCATAAATCCATTGATGAGGTCGTCATCGGGCAGTCAGATGCGCCTGAGTCTACGAAGTAATTTTGCACAGCCTACAGAACAGGTCTGCAGACTGTGCAAAGTCTGTGTTGCTAACGCTCGCCTTAGCCTTTGATGTTTAGCACCCGGCGGGCTTTTTCTACAATATTTTCCACGGTAAAGCCAAAATACGGGAACAGTTTGTCAGCCGGAGCGGATTCACCGTATCCCGTCATGCCGATAATTGCGCCTTTTAGGCCAACATATTTATACCAGTAGTCGGCTATACCGGCTTCCACCGCGACGCGGGCGGTCACGTGCGCCGGTAGCACTGATTCGCGATATGCCTCGTCCTGCGCATCGAAAATATCCGTTGAAGGCAACGACACCACGCGAACGTTATGCCCCTCGCCAGTCAATTTTTCCGCCGCCTGGAGGGTAATTTCCATTTCCGATCCGGTAGCGATCAGAATGATATCCGGCTTGCCGCCGCTATCTTTCAGAATATAACCGCCGCGGGCAATCGCTTTCACCTGTTCCGGCGTGCGTTCCACCTGCGCCAGATTCTGCCGCGAGAGAATCAACGCCGTCGGCCCGTGCTGACGTTCAATGGCCAGCTTCCAACCGACTGCCGCCTCAACCTGATCGCAGGGACGCCAGGTGCTGAAGTTAGGCGTTAAGCGCAGGCTCGCCAGTTGTTCCACGGCCTGGTGCGTCGGGCCATCTTCGCCCAAACCGATGGAGTCGTGGGTATAGACCATAATCTGCCGGGCTTTCATTAAGGCCGCCATACGCGCCGCGTTACGCGCATATTCGACAAACATCAGAAACGTGGCGGTATACGGTACAAAGCCGCCGTGGTGGGCGATGCCGTTAGCAATGGCGGTCATGCCGAATTCGCGCACGCCATAGTGGATGTAATTACCTGCCGGATCCTCTTTCAACGAGGTCGAACCTTTCCAGATAGTCAGGTTGCTCGGCGCCAGATCCGCCGATCCGCCCAACAGTTCCGGCAACAGGGGACCGTAGGCATTGAGCGTATTTTGCGATGCTTTACGGGTGGCGATTTTGGCCGGATTAGCCTGCAAGTCGTTAATAAATTTTTGCGTGGCGGATTCCCATGCCTCCGGCAATCCGCCGCTCATCCGGCGGGTAAACTCCGCGGCCAGCTCAGGATAAGCCTTCTCATAAGCAGCAAACTTTTCCTGCCACTGCTGCTGCGCTTTCTCGCCTTTTTCACGGCCATCCCACGCGCGGTAAATTTCTTTTGGGATCTCAAACGCCGGATGATGCCATCCCAGCTTCTGGCGGGTCAGCGCCACCTCTTCTTCGCCCAGCGCCGCGCCGTGCGACTCCTCTTTCCCGGCTTTATTCGGCGAGCCAAAACCTATCACCGTCCGACAGATAATTAGCGAAGGTTTATCTTTTACGCTCTGGGCTTCGAGAATGGCTTTTTTCACCGCCTCCGGATCGTGCCCGTCAATGTCATGTACGACATGCCAGTGGTAGGCTTCAAAACGTTTGGCGGTATCGTCGGTAAACCAGCCTTCGGTTTCGCCATCAATGGAGATGCCGTTGTGATCGTAAAAGCCGATCAGTTTGCCCAGTCCCAGCGTACCAGCCAGCGAACACACCTCATGCGAGATCCCCTCCATCAGACAGCCGTCGCCCATAAAGACATAGGTGTAGTGGTCGACAATCTCATGGTCCGGCCGGTTGAACTGTGCGCCTAACGTACGCTCGGCAATCGCCAGCCCGACGGCATTCGCCAGCCCCTGGCCCAGCGGCCCGGTGGTGGTTTCAACGCCAGGCGTATAGCCAATCTCCGGGTGACCTGGCGTTTTAGAGTGCAGTTGACGGAAGTTTTTTAACTCCTCCAGCGGCAGGTCATAACCGGTTAAATGCAGCAGACTATAGAGCAGCATGGAGGCGTGACCGTTGGAAAGGATAAAACGATCACGGTCATACCAGGTCGGATCGGTGGGGTTATGTTTAAGAAAATCGTTCCATAGCACTTCAGCGATATCCGCCATCCCCATCGGCGCGCCGGGGTGCCCGGAATTGGCTTTTTGAACGGCATCCATGCTCAGCGCACGAATCGCATTGGCAAGGTCTTTACGGGACATAAATCACTCCATGCAAGGTTTATAGTTTGGCGGCAAGCAGGTCTTCCAGTTTGCGCTGGTCAACGGCAAAAAGACGGATACCTTCCGACAGCTTCTCTACGGCCATCGCGTCCTGATTATGTTCCCAGCGGAACTCCGCTTCCGTCATTGGCGTAGGACGGTGGAACATCTGCGAGGAAGGCACCAGTTTACGGATCACCGGTTCTTCTTTTTCTTTCAGCTCTTTAAGCAGGTTAGGGGAGATAGTCAGTCGATCGCAGCCGGTTAGCGCGAGGATTTGCTCAGTACGGCGGAAACTTGCCCCCATCACGATGGTTTCATAGCGATGCTGTTTAAAGTAATCGTAGATATTGCGTACCGATTTCACGCCGGGATCTTCCTCCACGACATACGGCTCCAGCGGACTACGCGCCTGATACCAGTCGTAAATTCGGCCCACGAACGGAGAGATCAAATAGACGCCCGCTTCGGCGCAGGCACGCGCCTGGGCAAAAGAGAACAACAACGTCAGGTTGCAATTAATGCCCTCTTTTTCGAGCTGCCCGGCGGCGCGGATACCTTCCCAGGTTGCGGCGAGCTTGATCAGAATGCGCGATTTATCAATACCCTGCTGCTGGTAGAGATCCACCAGATGGCGCGCTTTCTCGATACTTTTTTCTTTATCGAATGATAACCGCGCGTCGACTTCAGTGGAGACGCGACCGGGAATACTTTTCAGTATTTCCGCGCCAAAATTAACCGCCAGTTTATCGCTGGCTGCCGCAACCTGCTGTTCCTGCGTACCGCCGTGTTTTTTTCCCCAGGCAATCGCATCCTCAATCAAATGACCATACTGCTCAAGCCCGGCGGCTTTTAACAGTAAAGAGGGATTTGTCGTGGCATCCTGCGGCTGGTAGTGGCGGATGGACTCGATGTCGCCGCTGTCGGCGACGACGGTAGTGAATTGTTTGATGCCGTCTAGCTGGTTCATAGGAAATACTCCTTGAAAAGTAAAGTGTTAGATGAGTGTGTTGATTCACACTTCTGAAAGATTGATACACTACATAACCAAAAAGCATAGCAGACAGGCATGGTATTGCTGGTATAAGCAGGTAACATGGCCGTTATAAGTTGATAACAAACTCTTGCGCCGTGTCGTGATAGTTTGCAGACCTTCAAAGTTTGTGTTGCGCAGTACGGTGATAATGTGCGGCGCACCAGGCCGCGTCACTTTTTGAACGATACGTGAAAGGAACAACAAAATGGATGAGCAGTTAAAACAAAGCGCCCTTGATTTCCACGAATTTCCGGTACCCGGTAAAATTCAGGTTTCTCCGACTAAGCCCCTTGCTACCCAACGCGATCTGGCGTTGGCTTACTCGCCAGGCGTGGCGGCGCCCTGCCTGGAAATCGAAAAAGATCCGCTGGCAGCCTACAAATACACCGCGCGCGGCAACCTTGTCGCGGTCATTTCCAACGGTACAGCGGTACTGGGGTTAGGCAACATTGGCGCGCTGGCCGGCAAGCCGGTCATGGAAGGCAAAGGCGTTCTGTTTAAAAAATTCGCCGGCATCGATGTGTTTGACATTGAAGTCGATGAGCTTGATCCGGACAAATTTATCAATGTGGTCGCAGCGCTGGAGCCGACCTTTGGCGGCATTAACCTCGAAGACATTAAAGCGCCGGAATGTTTCTATATTGAGCAGAAACTGCGCGAGCGCATGAACATCCCGGTTTTCCATGACGATCAGCACGGAACGGCGATCATTAGTACGGCCGCCATTCTTAATGGCCTACGAGTCGTAGAGAAAAATATTTCCGACGTGCGGATGGTCGTCTCCGGCGCAGGGGCGGCGGCAATCGCTTGTATGAACCTGCTGGTCGCGTTGGGGATGCAAAAGCACAACATCGTGGTGTGCGACTCTAAGGGCGTTATTTACAAAGGCCGTGAGCCGAATATGGCGGAGACCAAAGCGGCCTATGCGGTAGACGACAGCGGCAAGCGCACGCTGGATGAGGTCATTGACGGCGCGGATATTTTCCTCGGCTGTTCAGGCCCGAAAGTGCTGACTCAGGAGATGGTGAAGAAAATGGCCCGCGCGCCAATGATTCTGGCGCTGGCCAACCCGGAACCGGAAATTCTGCCGCCGCTGGCGAAAGAAGTGCGTCCGGACGCCATTATCTGTACCGGTCGTTCCGACTATCCGAACCAGGTGAACAACGTATTGTGCTTCCCGTTTATCTTCCGCGGCGCACTGGACGTCGGCGCGACGGCGATCAACGAAGAGATGAAACTGGCGGCGGTCCGTGCGATTGCCGAGCTGGCGCACGCCGAACAGAGCGAAGTGGTGGCCTCGGCCTATGGCGATCAGGACCTGAGCTTTGGGCCAGAATACATTATTCCGAAACCGTTTGACCCGCGTCTGATTGTCAAAATCGCTCCGGCGGTCGCGAAAGCGGCAATGGATTCCGGCGTGGCGACGCGCCCGATTGCTGACTTTGATGCCTATATCGATAAACTGACCGAGTTTGTCTACAAAACTAACCTGTTCATGAAGCCGATCTTCTCGCAGGCACGCAAAGATCCGAAGCGCGTAGTGCTGCCGGAAGGGGAAGAGGCGCGCGTGCTGCACGCAACCCAGGAGTTGATAACCCTGGGGCTGGCGAAGCCCATCCTGATCGGGCGTCCGAGCGTGATCGAAATGCGTATCCAGAAACTGGGGCTACAGATCAAAGCGGGAGTTGATTTCGAGATCGTGAATAATGAATCCGATCCGCGCTTCAAAGAGTACTGGAGCGAGTATTACCAGATCATGAAGCGTCGCGGGGTAACTCAGGAACAGGCGCAGCGTGCGATGATCGGCAACCATACGGCCATTGGCGCAATCATGGTGCAGCGTGGGGAAGCGGATGCGATGATCTGCGGCACCATCGGCGACTACCATGAGCATTTCAGCGTCGTGAAAGCCGTCTTTGGCTACCGTGACGGCGTGCATACGGCAGGGGCGATGAACGCCTTACTGCTGCCAAGCGGCAACACTTTTATCGCCGATACTTATGTTAACGAAGATCCCACACCGGAACAGTTGGCGGAGATCGCCGTAATGGCGGCGGAAACCGTTCGCCGCTTTGGTATTGAGCCGAAAGTCGCGCTGTTGTCGCACTCTAACTTTGGTTCCTCAAATTCGCTGTCCGCCAGCAAAATGCGCGAAACCCTTGAGCGGGTACGCGAACGAGCGCCCGATCTGATGATTGACGGCGAGATGCACGGTGATGCGGCGTTGGTGGAAAGTATTCGTAATGACCGGATGCCGGATAGCCCGCTGAAGGGAGCCGCCAATATTCTGGTGATGCCGAATATGGAAGCCGCCCGCATTAGTTACAACTTACTACGCGTCTCCAGTTCCGAAGGCGTCACGGTCGGCCCGGTCCTGATGGGCGTGTCTAAACCGGTACATGTATTAACGCCGATCGCCTCTGTACGTCGTATCGTGAATATGGTGGCGTTAGCGGTAGTTGAAGCGCAAACCACGCCGCTTTAATAACGCATTACTCTCTCTTCTGGCGCAGGTTCTCCTGCGCTTTTTTTATGCGCCGCTGGGCTTCGCCATGGTATGAAAGGCTCGGGTGGGGATATTCTGGAACCTATTGCGTTACCCCTACTTATTTCACTGAATCTGTACTATGCACAAATCGAGTGATACGTATTATTTTTATCAATGGTAGTAATACAAAGAATAGTCGGTGAGTATTTATTGCGGAACAGGCTTAAATTCAGAATGACGCCTGAAAATGTGATGCACCACGATATTTATCGTTAACACCTTCGACAGAAGTCACTTTTATTTTCTTTCTCTTAGTGATCTACCTCACCTTTTACATCACCTTGCCGAATTTTGTTATTTACTCCGACAAAAAATTGCCACGATGACGGCAGTTTCAGTGGAGACGGTGAGCAATGAATAAAGAACGCATTATTCAGGAATTTGTGCCGGGCAAACAGGTCACGCTGGCGCATCTCATTGCGCACCCTGGTGAAGAACTGGCGAAAAAGATCGGTGTTCCCGATGCCGGCGCGATTGGCATTATGACTTTAACGCCGGGGGAAACGGCGATGATCGCTGGCGATTTAGCGATGAAGGCTGCGGATGTACACATCGGTTTTCTCGACAGATTTAGCGGCGCGCTGGTGATTTATGGCACCGTCGGCGCAGTAGAAGAAGCGCTATTACAGACGGTCAGCGGGCTGGGGCGATTATTAAACTTTACCCTGTGTGAGTTAACAAAAAGTTAATTGGTGGCGGTAATGAAACGTATTGCTTTTGTCGGCGCGGTCGGTGCCGGAAAGACAACGCTTTTTAACGCGTTACGGGGAAATTATTCCCTCGCCAGAAAAACGCAGGCCGTGGAATTTAATGATCATGGCGATATCGATACGCCGGGTGAATATTTTAGCCATCCCCGTTGGTATCACGCCTTAATTACCACGTTGCAGGATGTGGACACGCTGATTTATGTCCACGCGGTAAACGATAAAGAAAGTCGCTTACCTGCCGGGTTATTGGATGTTGGAACCCGTAAACGACATATCGCCGTTATCAGCAAAACGGACATGCCGGATGCCGACGTCGCCGCTACGCGGCAGTTGCTTTGCGAGATTGGATTCCGGGAGCCGATTTTCGAGCTCAACGGCCACGACCCGCAAAGCGTGCGGCAGTTGGTGGATTATCTGGCGGCTCTCAGTGAACAGGAGGAAAAGGCAGGTGAAAAAACTTATCACAGCTAACGATATTCGTGCGGCCCACGCCCGCGGCGAACAGGCGATGTCGGTAGTGCTGCGCGCCAGCATTATTACCCCGGAGGCTCGCGAAGTGGCGGAACTACTGGGATTCACGATTACCGAATGCGACGAGTCCGTCCCGGCATCCACATCGGCGCAGGCGTGTAAAAGCGAAAGCCAGCGCATTCGGGAAGCCATCATCGCGCAGCTCCCGGAAGGGCAGTTTACTGAAAGCCTGGTGGCGCAGTTGATGGAAAAAGTGCTGAAGGAAAAGCAGTCGCTGGAACTGGGGACGATGCAGCCGAGCTTTACCTCCGTCACGGGTAAAGGCGGCGTGAAAGTCATTGACGGCAGCAGCGTGAAATTTGGCCGCTTCGACGGCGCCGAACCGCACTGCGTCGGCTTAACCGATCTGGTTACAGAGCAGGACGGCAGCAGCATGGCCGCCGGGTTTATGCAGTGGGACAACGCCTTTTTCCCGTGGACGCTGAACTACGACGAAATCGACATGGTGCTGGAGGGCGAACTGCATGTACGCCATGAAGGCGAAACCATGATTGCCAAAGCCGGAGATGTCATGTTCATCCCTAAAGGCTCCAGCATTGAATTTGGCACGCCAACGTCCGTGCGCTTTCTGTACGTCGCCTGGCCTGCGAACTGGCAATCCGTATGAACGATTTCATCACCGAAACGTGGCTCAGAGCGAATCATACGCTCAGCGAAGGATCGGAGATCCATCTGCCCGCTGACGCACGACTGACGCCCTCGGCCCGGGAACTGCTGGAAAGTCGCCGCCTGCGCATTAAGTTTCTGGATCAGCAAGGCCGGCTGTTTGTCGATGATGACGAACAGCAGCCGCAGCCGGTACATGGCTTAACCAGTAGCGATACGCACCCACAGGCCTGCTGTGAACTGTGCCGCCAGCCGGTGGTGAAAAAGCCCGATACGCTGACCCATCTGACGGCGGACAAAATGGTCGCCAAAAGCGACCCGCGCCTCGGCTTTCGCGCCGCGCTCGACAGCGCCATCGCACTGACCGTGTGGCTACAAATCGAACTGGCGGAACCCTGGCAGCCGTGGCTTTTCGATATCCGCTCGCGGCTGGGCAACATTATGCGCGCCGACGCTATAGATGAACCGCTGGCGGCGCAGTCTATCGTCGGGCTGAACGAGGATGAGCTGCATCGGCTTTCCCACCAGCCGCTGCGCTATCTCGACCACGATCACCTGGTGCCGGAGGCCAGCCACGGTCGCGATGCGGCGCTGCTTAATCTGCTGCGAACCAAAGTCCGCGAAACGGAAACCCTCGCCGCACAAGTGTTTATTACCCGTAGTTTTGAGGTCTTGCGCCCGGACATTTTACAGGCGCTAAACCGTCTCTCCAGCACGGTTTACGTGATGATGATTTTGAGCGTGGCGAAACATCCGCTGACGGTCGCCCAAATTCAACAACGGTTGGGAGAGAAGCCATGATCATTGAACGCGCCCGCGAACTGGCGGTACGCGCCCCCGCCAGAGTCGTCTTTCCTGATGCGCTGGACGAACGCGTGCTGAAAGCGGCGCATTACCTGCAACAGTACGGTCTGGCTCGCCCCGTTCTGGTCGCCAGTCCGTTTGCGCTGCGTCAGTTTGCCCTGAGTCATCGTATGGCGATGGATGGCATTCAGGTCATCGACCCACACAGCAACCTGAGTATGCGCCAGCGTTTTGCACAACGCTGGCTCGCCCGTGCCGGAGAAAAAACGCCGCCGGACGCAGTGGAAAAGCTTAGCGACCCGCTAATGTTCGCTGCCGCCATGGTGAGCGCCGGTGAGGCTGATGTGTGTATCGCAGGCAACCTGTCGTCAACGGCGAATGTGCTGCGCGCAGGGCTGCGGGTGATTGGCCTGCAACCCGGGTGCAAAACATTGTCGTCTATTTTCCTGATGCTGCCGCAGTATGCCGGTCCGGCATTAGGGTTCGCCGATTGCAGCGTAGTGCCGCAGCCGACGGCGGCGCAGCTGGCGGATATCGCTATCGCCAGCGCCGACACCTGGCAGGCCATTACCGGCGAAGAGCCGCGCGTGGCGATGCTGTCATTTTCAAGCAACGGCAGCGCCCGTCACCCCAATGTTGCCAACGTGCAGCAGGCGACAGAGCTCGTTCGCGAACGTGCGCCGCAACTGCTTGTGGACGGTGAATTGCAGTTTGACGCCGCTTTCGTACCGGAGGTCGCCGCGCAAAAAGCGCCTGACAGCCCGCTGCAAGGCCGCGCCAACGTGATGATTTTCCCGTCGCTGGAGGCGGGCAATATTGGCTACAAAATCGCTCAGCGTCTGGGAGGCTATCGCGCTGTTGGGCCGCTAATTCAGGGGCTTGCCGCGCCGCTTCACGACCTCTCCCGAGGCTGTAGCGTGCAGGAAATTATCGAACTGGCGTTGGTGGCAGCCGTGCCGCGCCAGGCTGACGTGAGCCGCGAACGCAGCTTACACACACTGGTTGAATGAACGGTCCCGTTCTGGACCCCTTTAATGAGAGGAAAACACGATGGAAGCATTAGGAATGATTGAAACCCGGGGCCTGGTTGCGCTGATTGAGGCCTCAGATGCGATGGTAAAAGCCGCACGCGTGAAGCTGGTCGGCGTGAAGCAGATTGGCGGTGGCCTGTGTACGGCCATGGTGCGTGGCGACGTGGCGGCGTGCAAAGCCGCAACCGATGCTGGCGCCGCTGCGGCGCAGCGCATTGGCGAGCTGGTCTCCGTACACGTGATTCCACGCCCGCACGGCGATCTGGAAGAAGTGTTCCCGATCAGCTTCAAAGGCGACAGCAACATTTGATGGTAGGCCGGATAAGACGCGCAGCGTCGCCATCCGGCATGAATGCGCGCCATTGCCTGATGGTGCGCAGATCCAAGGCCTACGACCCAACGGGCAATCCATGGAGGCGGATATGAAACTGGCAGTCGTCACAGGACAAATCGTATGTACCGTCCGCCATCAGGGACTGGCGCATGACAAATTGCTGATGGTGGAAATGATCGATGCCCAGGGCAACCCCGACGGGCAGTGTGCCGTCGCCATCGACAGTATCGGGGCGGGAACCGGAGAGTGGGTACTGCTGGTCAGCGGCAGTTCCGCACGCCAGGCGCATCGCAGCGAATTATCACCGGTCGATCTGTGCGTCATTGGCATCGTCGATGAAGTGGTGGCTGGCGGGAAAGTGGTTTTCCATAAATAGGACTGAACATCATGAATCAACAGGATATTGAACAGGTGGTGAAAGCGGTACTGCTGAAAATGAAAGACAGCAGCCAGCCGGCCAGCACTGTTCATGAGATGGGCGTTTTTGCCTCCCTGGATGACGCAGTGGCGGCAGCAAAACGGGCCCAGCAGGGGCTGAAGAGCGTGGCGATGCGCCAGCTTGCCATTCATGCCATTCGCGAAGCGGGCGAAAAACACGCCCGAGAATTAGCGGAACTTGCCGTCAGCGAAACCGGCATGGGACGCGTTGACGATAAATTTGCTAAAAACGTGGCGCAGGCGCGCGGCACGCCGGGCGTCGAGTGTTTATCTCCGCAGGTGCTGACCGGCGATAACGGCCTGACGCTGATTGAAAATGCGCCGTGGGGCGTGGTGGCCTCGGTCACGCCGTCCACCAATCCGGCGGCGACGGTGATTAATAACGCCATCAGCCTGATTGCCGCAGGCAACAGCGTCGTGTTTGCCCCGCATCCGGCGGCGAAAAAGGTCTCTCAGCGGGCAATCACCCTCCTCAATCAGGCGGTGGTCGCCGCCGGCGGCCCGGAAAATCTGCTGGTCACCGTGGCGAACCCGGATATCGAAACCGCCCAGCGGTTGTTCAAATATCCCGGTATTGGCCTGCTGGTGGTGACTGGCGGCGAAGCGGTGGTGGACGCGGCGCGTAAACATACTAATAAACGCCTGATCGCCGCCGGTGCCGGCAATCCCCCGGTGGTGGTGGATGAGACCGCCGACCTGCCGCGCGCTGCACAATCCATCGTCAAAGGCGCGTCGTTTGATAACAACATCATCTGTGCCGACGAAAAAGTGCTGATTGTGGTGGATAGCGTCGCCGACGAGCTGATGCGTCTGATGGAAGGTCAGCACGCGGTGAAACTGACCGCCGCTCAGGCCGAACAGCTCCAGCCGGTGCTGCTGAAGAATATTGATGAGCGCGGCAAAGGCACCGTCAGCCGTGACTGGGTCGGTCGTGACGCGGGCAAGATTGCCGCAGCCATCGGCCTGAACGTCCCGGATCAAACGCGCCTGCTGTTTGTTGAAACCTCTGCCAACCATCCGTTCGCGGTGACCGAACTGATGATGCCGGTGCTTCCTGTCGTACGCGTTGCCAACGTTGAAGAAGCCATTGCGCTGGCGGTCCAGCTTGAGGGCGGCTGCCACCACACCGCGGCAATGCACTCGCGCAATATCGACAATATGAACCAGATGGCGAACGCCATTGATACCAGTATTTTCGTCAAAAACGGTCCGTGCATTGCTGGTCTCGGACTGGGCGGTGAAGGCTGGACCACCATGACCATCACCACGCCAACCGGCGAAGGGGTGACCAGCGCGCGTACCTTTGTGCGGCTGCGTCGATGCGTGCTGGTGGATGCGTTTCGCATTGTATAAGGGATGACTCATGGCGCACGACGAACAACTCTGGCTCACCCCAAGACTGCAAAAAGCGGCGGCCCTGTGTAACCAGACGCCCGCCGCCAGCGATACACCGCTGTGGCTGGGCGTCGATTTGGGCACCTGCGACGTGGTGTCGATGGTGGTCGACGGCAACGCCCAGCCGGTGGCGGTATGCCTTGACTGGGCCGACGTTGTGCGTGACGGCATCGTCTGGGATTTCTTCGGCGCCGTCACCCTCGTGCGCCGCCATCTCGACACCCTTGAACAGCAGCTCGGCTGCCGCTTTACCCACGCGGCGACCTCGTTCCCGCCGGGCACCGACCCGCGTATTTCGATCAACGTGCTGGAGTCTGCCGGGTTAGAAGTCAGCCACGTACTGGATGAGCCGACGGCGGTAGCGGATCTGCTGGCGCTTGATAATGCAGGCGTGGTGGATATTGGCGGCGGCACTACCGGCATTGCCATCGTCAAACAGGGCAAGGTGACTTACTCCGCCGATGAAGCCACTGGCGGGCACCATATCTCCCTGACGCTGGCGGGCAACCGCCGTATTCCCCTGGAAGAGGCGGAACAGTACAAGCGCAGCAATGCGCAGGAGATTTGGCCGGTAGTGAAGCCGGTGTACGAAAAGATGGCGGAGATCGTTGCTCGCCACATTGAAGGGCAAGGAATTGCTGATTTATGGCTGGCGGGCGGTTCCTGTATGCAGCCGGGCGTGGAGGCGTTATTTCGCCAGCGTTTCCCGGAGTTACAGGTGCATTTACCGCAGCACAGCCTGTTTATGACCCCGCTGGCGATAGCTAACAGCGGGAGAGCGAAAGCGGAGGGACTCTATGCAAGCTGAACTACAGACGGCGCTGTTTCAGGCATTCGACACCCTGAATCTACAACGGGTGAAAACGTTCAGCGTACCGCCGGTCACGCTATGCGGGCTTGGGGCGCTCGGCGCCTGCGGCCAGGAAGCGCAAGCGCGAGGCGTAAGCCATTTGTTTGTGATGGTCGACAGCTTCCTGCATCAGGCGGGAATGACCGCGCCGCTGGCACGCAGCCTGGCGATGAAAGGCGTGGCGATGACGGTCTGGCCGTGTCCGCCAGGCGAGCCGTGCATCACCGATGTCTGCGCGGCGGTGGCGCAACTGCGTGAGGCGGCGTGCGACGGCGTAGTGGCCTTTGGCGGCGGTTCGGTGCTGGACGCGGCGAAAGCGGTCGCCCTGCTGGTGACTAACCCTGACCAGACGCTGAGCGCCATGACCGAGCGCAGTACATTACGCCCGCGTCTGCCGCTGATTGCGGTGCCGACCACCGCCGGAACCGGTTCAGAAACCACCAACGTGACGGTGATTATCGACGCGGTCAGCGGGCGCAAGCAGGTGCTGGCACACGCGTCACTAATGCCGGATGTGGCGATTCTTGATGCTGCCGTGACCGAAGGCGTTCCGCCAAATGTGACGGCAATGACCGGTATCGATGCGTTGACGCATGCGATTGAGGCCTACAGCGCGCTCAACGCCACGCCGTTTACCGACAGCCTGGCGATTGGCGCGATAGCGATGATTGGCAAATCGCTGCCGAAAGCCGTGGGTTACGGCCACGATCTGGCGGCGCGTGAAAATATGTTACTGGCCTCCTGTATGGCGGGAATGGCCTTTTCCAGCGCCGGTCTGGGGCTGTGTCATGCGATGGCGCACCAGCCAGGGGCGGCGCTGCATATTCCGCACGGCCAGGCCAACGCTATGCTGCTGCCAACGGTCATGGGCTTTAACCGGATGGTATGCCGCGAACGCTTCAGTCAAATCGGCCGGGCGCTAACCAATAAGAAATCGGACGATCGCGATGCGATTGCGGCGGTGAGCGAGCTGATTGCCGAAGTGGGGCAGAGCAAACGGCTGGCTGACGCTGGCGCCAAACCCGAACACTACAGCGCGTGGGCGCAAGCCGCGCTGGAGGATATTTGTCTGCGCAGTAACCCACGCACCGCCACACAGGCACAGATTATCGACCTGTACGTGGCTGCCGGGTAATGCCTGTAGGCCGGATAAGGTGCTCGCACCGCCATCCGGCAATAACACGGCGTTAATGCCGGAGGCGACGTAAACGTCTTATCCGGCCTACAAATCATAAATGGCAGGGAGTAAGGGCTATGGGAATTAACGAAATCATCATGTACATCATGATGTTCTTTATGCTGATTGCCGCCGTGGACAGAATCCTGTCGCAGTTCGGCGGGTCGGCGCGCTTCCTCGGTAAATTCGGCAAGAGTATCGAGGGGTCTGGCGGCCAGTTTGAAGAGGGCTTTATGGCGATGGGCGCGCTGGGACTGGCGATGGTCGGTATGACCGCGCTGGCGCCGGTGCTGGCGCATGTACTGGGGCCGGTTATTATCCCGGTATACGAAATGCTGGGCGCGAACCCATCCATGTTCGCGGGTACGCTACTGGCTTGTGATATGGGCGGGTTCTTCCTCGCCAAAGAGCTGGCCGGCGGTGATATCGCGGCGTGGCTATACTCAGGGTTAATACTTGGGTCGATGATGGGGCCGACCATTGTGTTCTCCATTCCGGTGGCGCTCGGCATTATCGAACCGTCTGACCGCCGCTACCTGGCGCTTGGCGTACTGGCGGGTATCGTCACCATTCCCATTGGCTGCATTGCGGGGGGACTGATCGCCATGTACTCAGGCGTGCAGATCAATGGTCAGCCAGTGGAGTTTACCTTCGCGCTGATCCTGATGAACATGATCCCGGTATTGATTGTCGCGGTGCTGGTAGCGCTGGGGCTGAAGTTCATCCCGGAAAAAATGATCAACGGTTTCCAGATTTTCGCCAAATTTCTGGTGGCGCTGATCACCATCGGTCTGGCGGCTGCGGTGGTTAAATTCCTGTTGGGCTGGGAGTTGATTCCGGGGCTCGACCCGATCTTTATGGCGCCAGGCGACAAACCCGGCGAAGTGATGCGCGCCATTGAAGTGATCGGCTCTATCTCCTGCGTGCTGCTCGGCGCGTATCCGATGGTGCTGTTACTGACCCGCTGGTTTGAAAAACCGTTGATGAATGTCGGTAAACTGCTGAACGTAAATAATATTGCGGCGGCAGGCATGGTAGCGACCCTGGCGAACAATATCCCCATGTTCGGCATGATGAAGCAGATGGATACCCGCGGCAAAGTGATTAACTGCGCATTTGCCGTCTCTGCGGCGTTCGCGCTGGGCGACCATTTAGGCTTCGCCGCTGCCAACATGAACGCCATGATCTTCCCGATGATTGTCGGCAAGCTGATCGGCGGCGTGACGGCGATTGGCGTGGCGATGATGCTGGTGCCGAAAGATGACGCCGCCCAGGTGAAAACCGAAGCGGAGGCGCAATCGTGAACACTCGCCAGCTACTGAGCGTCGGTATCGATATCGGCACCACCACCACGCAGGTGATCTTCTCGCGCCTGGAGTTGGTTAACCGTGCGGCGGTGTCGCAGGTGCCGCGCTACGAATTCATCAAACGCGACATTAGCTGGCAAAGCCCGGTCTTCTTTACGCCCGTGGATAAGCAGGGCGGTCTGAAAGAGGCCGAACTTAAAGCGCTGATTCTGGCCCAGTATCAGGCCGCAGGCATCGCGCCTGAATCGGTGGACTCAGGGGCTATCATTATCACCGGCGAAAGCGCCAAAACCCGCAACGCCCGTCCGGCGGTCATGACGCTCTCGCAGTCGCTGGGCGACTTTGTGGTCGCCAGCGCCGGGCCGCATCTGGAATCAGTCATTGCCGGTCACGGCGCCGGAGCGCAAAGCTTGTCTGAGCAGCGGATGTGTCGGGTGCTGAATATTGATATCGGCGGCGGCACGTCTAACTACGCGCTGTTTGACGCGGGAAAAGTCAGCGGCACCGCCTGCCTTAACGTCGGTGGTCGCCTGCTGGAAACCGACGCTCAGGGGCGCGTGGTTTATGCCCATCAGCCGGGGCAGATGATTATCGATGAGGTATTCGGTTCGGGTACTGATGCTCGCGCCTTAGCTGCCGCACAGTTGGGGCAGGTGGCGCGGCGGATGGCGGATCTCATCGTCGAGGTTATCACCGGCGCGCTTTCGCCGCTGGCGCAATCGCTGATGCAAACCGGGCTGCTGCCCGCCGATATTACGCCGGAGGTGATCACTCTTTCCGGCGGGGTGGGCGAGTGCTATCGCCATCAGCCTGCCGATCCGTTCTGCTTTTCTGACATTGGACCGCTGCTCGCCACGGCGTTGCATGAACACCCGCGTCTGCGCGAGATGAACGTGCAGTTTCCGGCGCAAACCGTGCGTGCCACGGTGATTGGCGCGGGGGCCCATACGCTCTCGCTTTCCGGCAGTACTATCTGGCTGGAAGACGTCCAACTGCCGCTGCGCAACCTGCCGGTGGCGATCCCGCAGGATGACGCCGATCTGGTGAACGCCTGGCGGCAGGCGCTTCTCCAGCTTGATCTCGACCCGCAAACCGACGCTTACGTGCTGGCGCTTCCCGCCACGCTTCCGGTGCGTTACGCCGCATTACTCACGGTCATCAACGCGCTGACGGCTTTTGTCGCGCGTTATCCCAATCCACATCCCCTGCTGGTGGTGGCCGAGCAGGATTTTGGTAAAGCGCTGGGCATGTTATTGCGCCCACAGTTACCGCAACTTCCGCTGGCGGTCATCGATGAGGTGGTCGTGCGGGCGGGAGACTATATCGACATTGGTACGCCTCTTTTTGGCGGATCGGTTGTGCCGGTGACGGTGAAATCACTCGCATTTCCTTCCTGAGGGAACGACTTATGAAACTAAAGACCACATTGTTCGGCAATGTTTATCAGTTTAAGGATGTAAAAGAGGTACTGGCCAAAGCCAACGAACTGCGTTCGGGGGATGTGCTGGCCGGGGTTGCCGCGGCAAGTTCGCAGGAGCGCGTAGCGGCAAAACAGGTACTGTCGGAAATGACGGTGGCGGATATCCGCAACAATCCGGTGATTGCCTATGAAGAGGACTGCGTGACGCGCCTGATTCAGGACGACGTCAACGAAACGGCCTATAACCGGATTAAAAACTGGAGCATCAGCGAACTGCGTGAATACGTGCTGAGCGATGAAACCTCCGTGGACGACATCGCGTTTACCCGCAAAGGCCTGACCTCCGAAGTGGTGGCGGCAGTAGCGAAAATCTGCTCCAACGCTGACCTGATCTACGGCGGCAAGAAAATGCCGGTGATCAAAAAAGCCAATACCACCATCGGTATTCCGGGCACCTTTAGCTGCCGTTTGCAGCCGAACGATACCCGTGACGATGTACAGAGTATCGCCGCGCAAATCTACGAAGGGCTTTCTTTCGGCGCAGGCGATGCGGTGATCGGCGTTAACCCGGTGACCGATGACGTGGAGAACCTGACCCGCGTGCTCGACACCGTTTACGGCGTTATCGATAAATTCAATATTCCGACCCAGGGCTGCGTGCTGGCGCACGTCACCACCCAGATCGAAGCGATTCGTCGCGGCGCGCCGGGCGGACTGATTTTCCAGAGCATTTGCGGCAGCGAGAAGGGCTTAAAAGAGTTCGGCGTGGAACTGGCGATGCTCGACGAAGCGCGGGCTGTGGGGGCGGAGTTCAACCGCATCGCCGGGGAAAACTGCCTGTACTTTGAAACCGGGCAAGGGTCTGCGCTGTCGGCTGGTGCGAACTTTGGTGCCGACCAGGTGACGATGGAAGCGCGTAACTACGGGCTGGCGCGCCACTACGATCCGTTCCTGGTGAACACCGTGGTGGGCTTTATCGGGCCGGAGTATCTCTACAACGACAGGCAGATTATCCGCGCCGGTCTCGAAGATCACTTTATGGGCAAGCTGAGCGGCATCTCGATGGGCTGCGACTGCTGCTATACCAACCATGCCGACGCCGACCAGAACCTTAACGAAAACCTGATGATTCTGCTCGCCACTGCCGGCTGTAACTACATCATGGGGATGCCGCTCGGCGACGACATCATGCTCAACTACCAGACCACCGCTTTCCACGATACCGCCACCGTCCGTCAGTTGCTGAATTTACGGCCATCGCCGGAGTTTGAACGCTGGCTGGAAACGATGGGCATTATGGCAAATGGTCGTCTGACCAAACGGGCGGGCGATCCGTCACTGTTCTTCTGATGACGCGGGGATAACACCATGGATCAAAAACAGATTGAAGAAATTGTACGTAGCGTGATGGCGTCAATGGGACAGGACGTACCGCAGCCCGTCGCGCCGTCAACGCAGGCAGGCGCAAAGCCGCAGTGCGCCGCGCCGACGGTGACCGAAAGCTGCGCGCTGGATTTAGGTTCCGCAGAGGCAAAAGCCTGGATTGGCGTCGAGAACCCACATCGTGCGGACGTGCTGACCGAACTGCGTCGCAGTACCGCTGCTCGTGTATGTACCGGGCGCGCTGGCCCACGTCCACGTACCCAGGCGCTGTTGCGCTTCCTGGCGGATCACTCCCGTTCGAAAGACACCGTGCTCAAAGAAGTGCCGGAAGAGTGGGTAAAAGCGCAAGGGCTGCTGGAAGTGCGTTCGGAGATCAGCGACAAAAACCTGTACCTGACGCGCCCGGATATGGGGCGTCGCCTGAGCCCGGAAGCCATTGACGCGCTGAAGTCGCAGTGCGTGATGAACCCGGATGTGCAGGTAGTGGTCTCCGATGGCCTCTCTACGGATGCGATCACCGCCAACTATGAAGAGATCCTGCCGCCGCTGCTTGCCGGTCTGAAGCAGGCCGGGCTGAACGTCGGCACGCCGTTCTTTGTGCGCTATGGCCGCGTGAAGATTGAAGATCAGATTGGCGAAATTCTCGGCGCGAAGGTCGTCATCCTGCTGGTGGGCGAACGTCCGGGGCTGGGGCAGTCGGAAAGCCTCTCCTGCTACGCCGTCTATTCCCCGCGTGTGGCGACCACCGTCGAGGCCGACAGAACCTGTATTTCAAACATTCATCAGGGCGGCACGCCGCCAGTAGAAGCCGCCGCCGTGATTGTGGATTTGGCCAAACGGATGCTGGAGCAGAAAGCGTCCGGCATCAACATGACCCGTTAAGGAGACATCATGCCTGCATTAGATTTGATTCGACCTTCAGTGACTGCCATGCGCGTGATTGCCTCCGTGAATGACGGCTTTGCGCGGGAACTTAAATTACCGCCACATATACGTAGCCTCGGACTCATCACGGCAGATTCTGATGATGTGACCTATATTGCCGCTGACGAAGCGACAAAACAGGCGATGGTGGAAGTAGTCTATGGCCGCTCCCTCTATGCCGGGGCGGCTCACGGGCCGTCGCCTACCGCCGGTGAGGTGTTGATTATGCTGGGCGGACCGAACCCGGCGGAAGTGCGCGCCGGTCTGGATGCAATGGTCGCCAGCATTGAAAACGGCGCGGCGTTCCAGTGGGCGAACGATGCGGAAAATACCGCGTTCCTGGCGCATGTGGTTTCGCGTACCGGCTCGTACCTCTCGTCTACCGCAGGTATCGCGCTGGGCGATCCAATGGCCTACCTGGTGGCGCCGCCGCTGGAAGCGACATTCGGCATTGACGCGGCGATGAAATCCGCTGACGTTCAACTGGTGACTTACGTGCCGCCGCCGTCGGAAACCAACTATTCGGCCGCGTTCTTAACGGGAAGCCAGGCCGCGTGTAAAGCCGCCTGCAACGCCTTTACCGACGCCGTGCTGGATATTGCTCGTAACCCTGTCCAGCGTGCGTAACGGAGGTTGCCAATGATCAATGCCCTGGGATTACTGGAAGTGGACGGAATGGTCGCCGCCGTCGATGCGGCGGATGCCATGCTGAAAGCGGCCAACGTGCGTTTGCTCAGTCATCAAGTGCTCGACCCTGGCAGGCTCACGCTGGTGGTGGAGGGCGATCTGGCGGCGTGTCGTGCGGCGTTGGATGCCGGAAGCGCCGCCGCGCAGCGCACAGGCCGTGTGATTAGCCGCAAAGAAATTGGTCGTCCGGAAGAGGACACCCAGTGGCTGATTGGCGGGTTTGCGCGTGCGACAACGCCGACTGAGAAAGCGCCCCAGGTACCCGCAACGCCTGAGTTCGCTGAAGCGTTACTGGCGCTGCTGGCATCAGTACGCCAGGGAATGACGGCGGGAGAGGTTGCCGCGCATTTTGGCTGGCCGCTGGAGCAGGCCAGAAACGTGCTGGAACAACTCTTTTCTGACGGAGCGTTGCGTAAACGCAGTAGTCGCTATCGCATCAAAAATTAATCTGTCGGAGGGCCGGGCGTCCTGGCGGGCGTCCGGCATAGAAGATCATGAAAAAGACCCGTACAGCGAATTTGCACCATCTTTATCATGAAGCGTTACCCGAAGACGTTAAACTTACGCCCAGAGTCGAGGTGGACAATGTTCATCAGCGACGGACGACGGATGTCTATGAACATGCTCTGACTATCACCGCCTGGCAGCAGATCTACGATCAGTTACACCCGGGTAAATTTCATGGCGAGTTCACGGAAATCCTGCTTGATGAGATTCAGGTGTTCCGTGAATACACCGGCCTGGCGCTGCGTCAGTCGTGTCTGGTTTGGCCAAACTCTTTCTGGTTTGGTATTCCGGCGACGCGCGGCGAACAGGGATTTATCGGCGCGCAGGGGCTCGGCAGCGCCGAGATTGCCACCCGACCGGGAGGCACCGAGTTTGAACTGAGCACGCCGGATGATTACACTATTCTGGGCGTCGTTATCTCGGAAGATGTTATTTCCCGTCAGGCCACGTTTTTGCATAACCCGGAAAGGGTGCTGCATATGCTACGTAACCAGTTAGCGCTGGAGGTAAAAGAGCAGCATAAAGCGGCGCTGTGGGGCTTTGTGCAGCAGGCGCTGGCCACCTTCAGCGAGAGTCCTGAAACCCTGCATCAACCTGCGGTGCGTAAGGTCTTGAGTGATAATTTATTGCTGGCGATGGGCACGATGCTGGAAGAGGCGAAGCCGATTCATAGCGCTGAGAGCATCAGCCATCAGGGATATCGTAGGCTACTGTCGCGGGCGCGGGAATATGTGCTGGAAAATATGTCGGAGCCGCTGACGGTGCTCGACTTATGTAACCAGCTACACGTAAGCCGTCGCACGCTGCAAAATGCGTTTCACGCCATTTTGGGCATTGGCCCCAATGCGTGGCTGAAACGTATTCGTTTAAACGCAGTACGCCGGGAACTGATTAGCCCGTGGTCGCAGAGCACCACGGTCAAAGATGCCGCGATGCAGTGGGGATTCTGGCATCTGGGGCAATTTGCCACCGATTATCAGCAATTATTTGCTGAAAAACCGTCGTTGACGCTGCATCAACGGATGCGGCAATGGGCTTGATATTGATGGGTAGGCTCTCCGGTTGCTGATAACGTGCGCGTGTCGGGAATTGCCCGGTGGCGGTTGGCACCTTACCGGGCCTACGGATTCGCTGCTGTCTGTGGTTGGTAGCCCGGACAAGGCGCGCCAGCGCCGCCTCCGGGGAACCGCGCGCACAACGTGCAAAACAGTTTTGTCATCAGATCATGAGGATGAGCGTTTATGTTTGCTGATAAGACGTTGCCGTTGTTTGGCAGGAGGGGCAGATAAACCCATAAAGCATTCCTTCCGCATATTCCTCTTCCTCGATATCTTCATAGCTTAGCTGCGCAAGAAACATCATCGTTTGCGCGCACGTTGGGCACGTGGGATAGTCTGCATCCTGAACCCATGCGGGATGGCCGCCGAGCTGTGAGAAGGTGGTGGGTAAAAATATTTCAGCAGCGAATAGCGGCAAACGGGATTCCCCGGGGTGCAGAACATCAAGCGGTAGCGTTATCCAGTCAGAGGAATTCTCCACCGCCAGCGTCGAGAGCGCATTTTTTTCGCACCATCGCGGCTGGCCTTGTGGATCGACGGTGGCGAAAACGGTGTTATATGCCGTACAACACTGACAGGTCAGAATACGAATTTGACCGGGCCAACCCTGCGTGCTGAGGCCGACGGCGCTCGGCGCAACCTCAAACAGATTGATTAGCGGCAGGGAACAGTGTGGGCAGTTTTCACCATATTCTGCGACGGCGCGAAAAACGGCAGGCTGTTCAGGTGCCTGTTTTACCAGATGGGTACATTGCGTAAAGTAAAGATCGCGCCTGCGGCCATTTTCAGTGAGCTCCCATCCCGCCTGGTGAGCATAGCGATGAGGGAGGATATGAAGTGAAGCACTCCACGCAGGTGGTTCCTGGCGCCAGCGGTTAAAATGCTCAACGACAACCTCATCGCCAATCCAGGCCAGGGCGCAAAGAATGCCGTCACGGTTTTCGTCATCGGTTTCCACCTTCTGCAAAAGCGCGTCGCGTACGTCAGGCGGCGCACGGTGAAAAGGTAGGGGTGAAGAGAGCTCCAGTTCCTCTTCATTTATTACCTGGCGCAGGAAATTATCCAGATTGGCCCGGGTAAATGCCGCCAGGCACAGCGCAATTTCCTGAGCTTCCTCCTGCCATCCGGAATCAAATAATTCTTCTGCATAATCGACCATGTCGCGGCTTTCATCATCGGAGAGCTTTTTGTAAAGCTCATCGGTCGGAATGGGACAGGGAATCCACTCGATTAACGGATCGTGTTCCCGGGGTTCATGAACGAGTTTAAGCATTTCAACAGGGTTGGTAATGCCACTGAACGCGTCGATCGTTTTTCTGTTTTTCCGGATATATTCTTCCTGCTCTTGCCGATAGCGCGCCTGGACGCAGGGCATGCAATAGCCCTCCGTGCGGGCAGCCGTTGCTGGCAGGATGAAATGTGAGCATTGCGGGTTTTTACAAGGAATACGCTCGTCCATGCGGTAGTGCTCCACTGCAAATTCTACGAGTGCTTACTGTACTGTTTTACTAATGATAACGGCAGCGGGCGGTTATCCGAATTCTTTATCTACAATGAACTCGTTTATTTCTACGAGCCTGCTTTTATTCAACGGCCAACCGGATAGGCGATAAACAAACCGGCTATCGTCAGAATACATGCCAGTATGCATAGCAAGATACAGTTAACGCTTTTACGCGGAATATGAATAATAAAGCAGAGTAATGCTATCAGGGCCATGACCACAGGGATGGTCACCATATTGATAACCAGAAGCACGATCAGACCGAAGCTCACCCCTCCGCTATGAGGGATGAATATTCTTTCTTCAAAATATATTTCTAGCGTAATGGCAAGCAGGCAGCCAATAAAACTTATACCCAGATGGGGATGCCATTTGGCGTCACTGGTTACTACTTTCCGTGTATTTGTTTGCATTGTTTTACTTTATAAATAAGTTAAATCCAGTCGCGTACCTGAATAAACTCGCTCAGCGCCGCTTCCGGGCTACCCGCTTCCGGCTGCCAGTCGTACTCCCAGCGCACCAGCGGCGGCATCGACATCAGGATAGATTCAGTGCGCCCGCCGGTTTGCAGACCAAACAGGGTGCCTCTGTCCCACACCAGGTTGAACTCCACGTAGCGCCCGCGGCGATAAAGTTGAAAATTACGCTCCCGCTCTCCCCAGACCATCGCTTTGCGTCGTTCGACAATCGGTAAATACGCCTCGGTGTAGCCGTTACCGACCGCCTGCATAAAAGCAAAACAGTGGTCGAAATCCGGCGTATTCAAATCGTCAAAAAACAGGCCGCCGATACCGCGCTGCTCGTTACGATGCTTGAGGAAAAAGTAGTCGTCGCACCACTTTTTATAGCGCGGATACACATCGTCGCCAAACGGCTGACACAGGTCGCGGGCGGTGCGGTGCCAGTGAACGGCATCCTCTTCAAAGCCGTAGTAGGGCGTTAAATCGAACCCGCCGCCAAACCACCACACCGGATCGGCGCCCGGTTTTTCGGCAATAAAAAAGCGCACGTTAGCATGGCTGGTGGGAATATACGGATTGTGCGGATGCACCACCAGCGATACGCCCATCGCTTCAAAGCTACGCCCGGCGAGTTCTGGCCGATGCGCGGTGGCGGACGCGGGCATTGCATCGCCGTGAACGTGAGAGAAATTAACGCCCGCCTGTTCGAAAATCCCGCCGTTGCGTAATACCCGGCTGCGTCCGCCGCCGCCCGCTTCGCGTCGCCAGCTATCTTCGACAAAGTTTGCGCCATCCACAGCGGATAACGTTTGGCAAATATCATCCTGCAGGCGTAGCAGAAACTGTTTTACGTGATGTGCATCGGGTTTCATGATTACCGTTTCTTCGTGTGTGCTTTCTGATTATCAAACCAGTGAAAATAACTGATGATGCCGTTGGCGATCGCCGTAGCGATTTTCTGGCGAAACGCCGTCGTGCCCAGCAGGCGTTCTTCTTCCGGATTGGTAATAAACGAGGTTTCGACCAGTACCGACGGAATTGACGGTGATTTTAGCACCACGAAAGCCGCTTGTTCGGTAGTGCGGCTGTGTAATTTATGTATGGGTTTGATTTTCTTGAGAATATGCGAACCCAGCGTCAGACTGTTTTTAATCGTATCGGTTTGCACCAGATCAAACAAAACTTGTTGTAATAGATGATCCCGGTCAGTGGCTTTTTTACCCGCCACTTCGTCCGCGCGGTTTTCACGCTCGGAGAGATACTTCGCCATGGCGCTACTGGCCCCGCGGTTGGAAAGCGCAAAAACGGAAGCGCCCGCCGCTTTCGGATTGGTAAAACCATCGGCATGAATGGACATAAACAGATCCGCGCCGTGCTTATGGGCGATTTCCACCCGATCGTACAGCGGAATAAAGGTATCCCCTGTCCGGGTTAAACGCGCATCGATTCCGTGATTTCGCAAAATAGCGCGTACGTTTTTGGCAATTGCCAGTACGACGTGTTTTTCCTGAGAACCGTTGCGGCCAATCGCGCCGGTATCGATGCCGCCGTGTCCGGGGTCGAGCATCACCAACCGTTTACTGCCGGTTTTTTTGGTTTTGGGTTTGCTGTGACCATTACTGGTTTTTAGCGTTTCTTCTTTGGCTATTGCGTGCGACATACCTGACAGCGTCAGGGCCGCCAGACCTGTTTTGAGTACCTGGCGGCGCGAAGTGAGAGTTTTTAGGAGTTTAAAAGTGCTCATACGGCCTGAGTTGTGAAAATTAAGTTCAAGATGTTATATCGTATCGCGTAATCCGTTACGACGGTTGGTGATGAGAATTGTTTTACTTTTCATTTCAATACGTGACACATCGCCATTATGCCATTTTTTCCGCTACATCGCGTCAGATATTGGCTGAATCAGATGTTTGCGCCATAATCTTGGTTTTTCCACCCGAAAAGGCAACGAATACCATGGAAATACGCGTTTTTCGCCAGGAAGATTTCGAAGAGGTGATTACCCTCTGGGAGCGTTGCGACCTGCTGCGTCCATGGAACGATCCTGAAATGGATATTGAACGCAAGGTGAATCACGATGTCAGCTTGTTCCTCGTTGCGGAAGTTAGCGGCGAAGTCGTCGGTACGGTAATGGGCGGTTATGACGGGCATCGCGGCTCGGCGTATTACCTGGGCGTTCACCCGGAGTTCCGCGGGCGCGGCATTGCGAATGCGTTGCTTAACCGGCTGGAAAAAAAACTCATCGCCCGCGGGTGTCCGAAAATCCAAATTATGGTGCGCGATGATAACGACGTTGTGCTGGGCATGTATGAACGTCTGGGGTATGAGCATTCTGACGCCCTAAGTTTGGGTAAACGCCTGATTGAAGATGAAGAGTACTGAGTTTCATCCAGCCGATTATGATGTACACGGACGTTTACGCCTGCCGTTTCTGTTCTGGTGCGTACTGCTACTTCAGGCGCGCGCCTGGGTACTCTTTGTCATTGCCGGTTCATCCCGTGGACAGGGTAATACTTTGTTAAACTTTTTTTATCCCGACCATGACAATTTTTGGCTGGGGCTGTTGCCCGGCGTTCCGGCGGTAGTGGCGTTTTTACTCAGCGGGCGGCGTGAAGCGGTTCCTGGTGTGTGGCGCTGGCTGCGCGGACTCCTGATCCTCGCTCAACTGGTGTCGTTGTGCTGGCTGCCGGTGATGTGGCTGGGTGGCGACCCGGTCACCGGCGTCGGGCTGGCGCTGCTGCTGGCGGACATCGTCGCGCTGATCTGGCTGTTAACCAATCAACGTTTGCGTGCCTGTTTTTCCCTTGAGAAAGAATAACGGCACTTTTTGGCGAACCCGTACTCCAACCAACGTTAATTAATAAAAGAAAGGAAGTGAGATGAAATCGCTGCGTTTGACTTTACTCGCACTGCCGCTGGCGCTGACCGGCTGCTCGACGCTCTCCTCGGTCAACTGGTCTGCCGCAAATCCATGGAACTGGTTTGGTTCCTCGACAGAAGTCACTGAGCAAGGCGTGGGAGCGCTGACCGCCGCCACGCCGCTGGAAGAGCCGGCTATTGCAGAGGCATTAGATGGCGATTATCGCCTGCGTAGCGGTATGAAAACCGATAACGGCAACGTGGTGCGCTTTTTCGAAGCGATGAAGGGCGACAGCGTCGCGATGGTGATCAACGGCGAGCAGGGAACCGTGAGCCGTATTGATGTGCTGGACAGCGATATCCCAACCGCCGCGGGGGGCAAAATCGGTACGCCGTTTAGCGACCTTTACAGCAAAGCGTTTGGTCACTGCGAGCCGGTTTCCAGCGATAGCCATACCAGCGTCGAATGTAAAGCCGAGGGAAGTCAGCATATTAGCTATGTTTTCTCCGGCGAGTGGAGCGGACCGGAAGGCTTAATGCCTCCTGATGACGTCTTAAAAAACTGGGACGTGCGCAAAATTATCTGGCGTCGTTAATTTGCGCCTGAACAAACCGCTTCGCTTAAAAACAAGGTAAAATAGCCTCCATTAATGCCACGACTGCGTGGCATTCTCATTTTCAGGAGGAATCATGTCTCAGGTTCAAAGTGGCATTTTGCCGGAACATTGCCGTGCGGCAATTTGGATTGAAGCCAATGTAAAAGGCGACCTGGACGCCCTGCGCGCGGCCAGCAGAACATTTGCCGATAAACTGGCGACCTTCGAAGTCAAATTTCCGGACGCCCATCTTGGGGCCGTTGTGGCGTTTGGCAACAATACCTGGCGTGCCCTGAGTGGCGGCGTCGGGGCGGAAGAACTGAAAGATTTTATTCCTTATGGTAAAGGGCTGGCGCCAGCCACGCAGTATGACGTGCTGATCCATATCCTTTCCCTGCGCCACGATGTGAATTTTTCTGTTGCTCAGGCGGCGATGGAAGCCTTCGGCGACTGTATCGACGTGAAAGAAGAAGTTCACGGCTTCCGTTGGGTGGAAGAACGCGATCTGAGCGGCTTTGTCGACGGGACAGAGAACCCGGCGGGCGAAGAGACGCGTCGTGAAGTGGCGGTGATCAAAGATGGCGTGGATGCCGGCGGCAGTTATGTGTTCGTGCAGCGTTGGGAACACAATCTCAAGCAACTTAACCGGATGAGTATTCACGATCAGGAGATGATGATCGGGCGTACCAAAGAAGCCAATGAAGAGATTGACGGCGATGCGCGTCCGGCAACGTCTCACCTGAGCCGCGTCGATCTCAAAGAAGATGGCAAAGGGCTGAAGATTGTGCGCCAGAGCCTGCCATACGGCACCGCCAGCGGTACTCATGGTCTCTATTTCTGCGCTTACTGCGCACGTCTGCACAATATCGAACAGCAGCTTCTGAGTATGTTCGGCGATACCGACGGTAAACGCGACGCAATGCTGCGCTTCACCAAGCCGGTGACTGGCGGCTACTATTTTGCGCCGTCGCTGGATCGCCTGTTAGCGCTATAAGGTAAAACCCTGTTGGATGGCAGCGCAAACGCTTTATTCGACCTACGATTGGTAGGCCTGATAAGCGCAGCGCCATCAGGCAGAACAGCATAAAAATGCCCATCCCCGCCTCCGCGGGGATTTTTTTACCTAATATTTACCTGAATTAGTGAGCTATTCCTCAGCACTTATTTGTTATTACTGTATTTTCAGTGTTAATGGAGTGTAAGACTCCATATTCAAAAGGAGACATTGAAAATGGGTAAACTCACGGGCAAGACAGCATTGATTACGGGCGCATCGCAGGGCATTGGCGAAGGGATCGCTCGCGTATTCGCACGCCACGGCGCGAACTTAATCTTGCTGGATATCTCCGATGAGATTGAAAAGCTGGCGGATGAGCTGGGCGGGCGCGGGCATCGCTGCACTGCCGTTAAGGCTGACGTCAGAGATTTTGCTTCGGTGCAGGCGGCGGTTGCGCGCGCCAAAGAGACTGAAGGTAGAATTGATATTTTGGTGAATAACGCTGGCGTGTGCCGTCTGGGCAACTTCCTCGATATGAGTGAAGAAGATCGCGATTTCCACATTGATATTAATATTAAAGGTGTCTGGAACGTCACCAAAGCCGTCCTGCCGGAGATGATCAAACGTAAAGATGGCCGCATTGTGATGATGTCTTCCGTCACGGGAGATATGGTGGCGGACCCGGGTGAAACGGCCTATGCGCTGTCAAAAGCCGCCATTGTCGGTTTAACCAAATCGCTGGCGGTAGAGTACGCGCAGTCCGGTATTCGTGTGAATGCCATTTGCCCCGGTTATGTAAGAACGCCGATGGCGGAAAGCATTGCCCGTCAGTCTAACCCTGACGATCCGGAATCGGTATTAACGGAAATGGCAAAAGCCATTCCGCTACGCCGTCTTGCCGATCCGCTGGAAGTAGGGGAACTGGCGGCATTTCTGGCTTCCGATGAGTCCAGCTATCTTACCGGAACGCAAAACGTCATTGATGGCGGCAGTACCCTGCCTGAAAGCGTAAGCGTAGGCGTCTGATTGATGCCGGTCTCCTCCCCGCGCCGCGTGGGGAGGGATTCTCTTATTCCCTTTTCAACTTTCAAATCATCAAACGGTATATAAAACCGTTACTCCTTTAGCGCTGGTTATAAATATGATGACCATAAGAAAGTCATTAAATTTATAAGGGTGCGCAATGGCCGTTAACTTACTGAAAAAGAGACCCCTGACGCTGGCAGCAATGCTGTTACTGGCAGGGCAGGCGCAGGCAACGGAGCTGCTGAACAGCTCATACGATGTCTCCCGCGAGCTGTTTGCCGCCCTTAACCCACCGTTTGAGCAACAATGGGCGAAGGATAACGGCGGCGATAAGCTGACGATTAAGCAGTCTCATGCCGGGTCATCAAAACAGGCGCTGGCGATTTTGCAGGGACTGAAGGCAGACGTCGTCACCTACAATCAGGTGACCGACGTACAGATTCTCCATGATAAAGGCAAACTGATCCCTGCCGACTGGCAAAGCCGTCTGCCGAACAACAGTTCGCCATTCTATTCCACGATGGGCTTCCTGGTGCGCAAGGGGAACCCGAAAAATATTCACGACTGGAGCGATCTTGTACGTTCCGACGTGAAGCTGATTTTCCCTAACCCGAAAACCTCCGGCAACGCCCGTTACACGTATCTGGCGGCATGGGGCGCGGCGGATAACGCTGACGGCGGCGATAAAGCCAAAACCGAACAGTTTATGACCCAGTTCCTGAAAAACGTCGAAGTGTTTGATACCGGCGGTCGCGGCGCTACGACTACGTTTGCCGAGCGTGGTCTGGGCGATGTGTTGATTAGTTTTGAATCGGAAGTGAACAACATCCGCAAACAATATGAAGCCCAGGGATTTGAAGTGGTGATCCCGAAAACGAACATTCTTGCTGAATTCCCGGTTGCCTGGGTGGATAAAAACGTGCAGGCCAACGGCACAGAAAAAGCCGCCAAAGCTTACCTGAACTGGCTGTATAGCCCGCAGGCGCAGACCATCATTACCAATTACTACTACCGCGTGAATAACCCGGAAATCATGGGCAAGCAGACAGATAAATTCCCGCAAACCGAACTGTTCCGCGTGGAAGACAAGTTTGGCACGTGGCCTGAGGTGATGAAAACGCACTTTGCCAGCGGCGGCGAGCTGGACAAACTGTTGGCGGCGGGGCGTAAGTAATGCTTGCCGTTTCTTCCCGACGCGTGCTGCCCGGCTTTACGTTAAGCCTCGGCACCAGTTTGCTGTTTGTCTGCCTGATCCTGCTGTTGCCGTTGAGCGCGCTGGTGATGCAGCTCTCACAGATGAGCTGGTCGCAATACTGGGATGTCGTGACCAACCCACAGGTGGTGGCTGCTTATAAAGTGACGCTGCTGGCGGCATTTGTGGCGTCGATTTTTAATGGCGTGTTTGGCCTGCTGATGGCGTGGATTTTAACCCGCTACCGTTTTCCAGGGCGCACGTTACTGGATGCGCTGATGGATCTGCCATTTGCGCTGCCGACAGCGGTGGCGGGGTTAACGCTGGCCTCGCTGTTCTCAGTGAACGGTTTCTACGGTCAGTTTCTTGCGCAGTTTGATATCAAAGTGACCTATACCTGGCTCGGTATTGCGGTGGCGATGGCCTTTACCAGCATTCCATTTGTGGTGCGCACCGTCCAGCCGGTACTGGAAGAGCTGGGGCCGGAATATGAAGAAGCGGCACAAACGCTGGGGGCCACCCGCCTGCAAAGTTTTCGCAAAGTCGTGCTGCCTGAGCTGTCGCCTGCGCTGATTGCCGGCGTGGCGCTCTCTTTTACCCGTAGCCTGGGCGAGTTTGGCGCGGTGATTTTTATCGCCGGAAATATCGCCTGGAAAACAGAAGTGACCTCGCTGATGATTTTTGTGCGTTTGCAGGAGTTTGATTACCCAGCTGCCAGCGCCATTGCCTCGGTGATCCTTGCGGCATCACTGCTGCTGCTGTTCTCAATTAACACTCTGCAAAGTCGCTTTGGTCGACGTGTGGTAGGTCATTAATGGCGGAAGTGACTCAATTGAAGCGATACGACGTCCCCCGTATTAACTGGGGAAAATGGTTTCTGATTGGCGTCGGGATGCTGGTTTCGGCGTTTATCCTGCTGGTGCCGATGATTTACATCTTCGTGCAGGCGTTCAGCAAAGGGTTAATGCCGGTACTGCAAAATCTGGCCGATCCGGACATGCTGCACGCCATCTGGCTGACGGTGTTGATTGCCTTGATCGCAGTGCCGGTGAATCTGGTGTTCGGCATTCTGCTGGCGTGGCTGGTGACGCGCTTTAACTTCCCCGGACGTCAGCTATTGCTGACCCTGCTGGATATTCCCTTTGCCGTCTCACCGGTGGTGGCCGGTCTGGTTTATCTGCTGTTTTATGGTTCCAACGGCCCGTTGGGCGGCTGGCTGGATGAGCATAATTTGCAAATGATGTTCTCCTGGCCGGGGATGGTACTGGTCACTATTTTTGTCACCTGCCCGTTTGTGGTGCGCGAACTGGTGCCAGTGATGCTCAGCCAGGGCAGTCAGGAAGATGAGGCGGCTATTTTGCTGGGCGCATCCGGCTGGCAAATGTTTCGCCGCGTGACGTTGCCGAATATTCGCTGGGCGCTACTCTACGGCGTGGTGTTAACCAACGCCCGCGCGATTGGCGAGTTTGGCGCGGTGTCGGTGGTGTCCGGCTCGATTCGCGGCGAAACGTTATCGCTACCGTTACAGATTGAATTACTGGAGCAGGACTACAACACCGTCGGCTCCTTTACCGCCGCCGCATTGTTGACGCTAATGGCGATTATTACCCTGTTTTTGAAGAGCATGTTGCAATGGCGTCTGGAGAATCAGGAAAAACGCGCGCAACAGGAGGAAAATCATGAGCATTGAGATCGCCAGAATTAAGAAATCGTTTGGTCGTACTCAGGTACTGAATGATATCTCGCTGGATATTCCTTCCGGCCAGATGGTTGCCTTGTTGGGGCCGTCAGGTTCCGGCAAAACGACGCTGCTGCGCATTATTGCTGGGCTGGAACATCAGTCCAGCGGCCATATTCGTTTCCACGGTACGGACGTTAGCCGCCTGCACGCGCGTGAGCGTAAAGTCGGTTTTGTGTTTCAGCACTATGCGCTGTTTCGCCATATGACGGTGTTTGACAACATCGCTTTTGGCCTGACGGTGCTGCCGCGACGCGACCGCCCAACTGCGGCGGCGATTAAAACGAAAGTGACGCAATTGCTGGAGATGGTGCAACTGGCGCACCTCGCGGATCGCTTCCCCGCCCAGCTTTCCGGCGGACAAAAACAGCGCGTGGCGCTGGCGCGCGCGCTTGCCGTAGAACCGCAAATTCTACTGCTGGATGAACCGTTTGGCGCGCTGGATGCCCAGGTACGTAAAGAGTTACGTCGCTGGTTGCGCCAGCTACATGAAGAACTGAAATTCACCAGCGTCTTTGTCACCCACGATCAGGAAGAAGCGACGGAAGTGGCGGATCGGGTGGTGGTAATGAGTCAGGGCAATATCGAACAGGCTGACGCGCCGGATCGGGTGTGGCGTGAACCGGCAACCCGCTTCGTACTGGAGTTTATGGGCGAGGTGAACCGCCTGACAGGCACCGTCCGCGGCGGGCAGTTTCACGTTGGCGCGCATCGCTGGCCGCTGGGTTATACGCCCGCGTACCAGGGGCCGGTCGATCTGTTCCTGCGTCCGTGGGAGGTGGATATTAGCCGCCGCACCAGCCTGGATTCTCCGCTACCAGTACAGGTCATTGAGGCCAGCCCGAAAGGTCACTATACACAGTTAGTGGTACAGCCGCTGGGGTGGTATCACGATCCGCTGACGGTGGTGATGGCGGGTGAGGATGTTCCGGTTCGCGGCGAGCGTTTATTTGTTGGACTGCAAAAAGCGCGTCTGTATAACGGCGACCAGCGTATTGAAACGCGTGAAGAGGAACTTGCTCTGGCGCAATCGGCCTGATAGGTTAATTTGTATAGTTATCGCCCGGTGGCGCTACGCATACCGGGCTTTTTTACGAGCTGAAAACGTGAATACATTAGAACAAACCATCGGTAATACGCCGCTGGTCAAATTACAACGTCTGGCGCCGGATAACGGCAGTGAAATCTGGGTTAAGCTGGAAGGCAATAATCCGGCAGGATCGGTGAAAGATCGCGCGGCGCTATCGATGATTGTCGAGGCGGAAAAGCGCGGGGAAATTAAACCGGGCGATGTCCTGATTGAAGCGACCAGCGGCAACACTGGCATTGCGCTGGCGATGATCGCCGCGTTGAAAGGTTATCGCATGAAGCTGTTGATGCCGGACAACATGAGCCAGGAGCGTCGGGCGGCAATGCGGGCCTATGGCGCGGAACTGATTCTGGTCACTAAAGAGCAGGGAATGGAAGGGGCGCGCGATTTAGCGCTCGCTATGTCTGAACGAGGCGAGGGCAAACTGCTCGATCAGTTTAATAATCCTGATAATCCCTACGCCCACTACACGACCACCGGCCCGGAAATCTGGCGGCAAACGTCAGGTCGCATCACCCATTTTGTCTCCAGTATGGGGACGACCGGTACCATTACCGGCGTGTCGCGTTTTCTGCGCGAGCAGGAAAAGCCGGTCACTATCGTTGGCCTGCAACCGGAAGAGGGCAGCAGTATTCCGGGCATTCGCCGCTGGCCTGCGGAATATATGCCGGGCATTTTTAACGCCTCGCTGGTAGATGAGGTGCTGGATATTCATCAGAATGATGCCGAAAACACCATGCGTGAACTGGCCGTTCGTGAAGGGATTTTCTGCGGCGTGAGTTCCGGCGGCGCGGTAGCGGGCGCGTTACGCGTCGCACGAGCCACGCCCGGCGCGATAGTGGTGGCGATCATCTGCGATCGCGGCGACCGTTACTTGTCTACCGGCGTGTTTGGTGAAGAGCATTTCAGCCAGGGGGCAGGGATTTAAGCTAACAGGTTTAGCTGGTTGGGATATGCACAGGCAACGGCCGCCTTTGACAAGCGGGAATATCCTGCCGATTTTCTATGTGCGCCAGCGCATCACCGCCGTCTTTTATAATAAAAGCTCGTCTGTTGTTTTTATTGTTGTATTTGTTCCTGGCAAAGCGTCATGTAATGCTTGCTGCTTTCTACCAGCCTGGCTGAACCAGGCCGGTAAAGTGACGGCGCTTTAAACATATAAATCAGTTGTACTTGTTGCTGGCAGGCCATCTCTGTCACTGGTACGTGAAATAACGTTAACGCCGCATTTTTCGTACCGTAAACCGCGTTACCCTGCGAATCCCGGCCATAATACGCTTGCGCCAGCATCATGGCATACAGCTCGTCGTCGCGGTACAGGCTGTCCAACCAGAACACCCAGATCGCGGTCCTGAAATGCCCATCCACGCCAGCTTGGGTATAGAGCAAACTGGCAGTATAAGATTTGGGATGTATTTTGGCCGCAGCGCGGCGCAAAAAACGCGTCTGCGGCGATTCGGACAACCAGAAAGAGGCGCTCTGTAATGCGGTCTGGGCTATGGGACGAATTTCCAGATAATAGTAAACGATTAACCCTACAACAAACGCTAACAGAAGCGCGATAACGCCTTTAAAAAACCACAGTAACACGCCTGGCATTATGATTTTTTCTTACTCAACATTCTTATCCGTTTCCGCAATAAGCGCATGTAAATAAGGCTGCGCGTTTTCATCGCTTTTACCGGGAATTTTAACGATATAGGGCTTTCCGGTGATGGACGACGACGACGCGACTTTATCGATAAACTGTTCGGCGGTGTCGATACGATTGCGCGTGTTGCCCAGTTTTAAGCGCAGGTGCGATACGGCTTCCTCGCAGTTATGCGCATCACCGTTACGAACGAATGTCAGATCCTTTTTCTGCGCCAGCGCATTCAGCATGGCGTTAATGCGCGCTTCTTCATGGGCGTTGAGTTTGGCCCAGGCGGGTAGGGTCAGCAGGAGCGCAACGACGGCGCAGACAATTTTCTTCATGGTAAAATCCTTTTTCATGCGATAATCACTGCACCTCAGACCGTTAGCCGGGTAATAAGTTGCACTCCTGGTGTGGTTATTTCTGTGAGTGCGCCAGCGTGAGTTCATCCAGAAAACGCCACAGCTTTTCATTCATCTGCTGGTAATCCCATGCGCGCATCTCGGCAACCGAGCGGATAAAACGCTTCCCTTGCGCGTCGGCCAGCTCCTGCTGCGAATGTTGGATTAATCCTTCAACCGCCTCGACGGTAAATTCCATATGACACTGGAAGCCGTAGACAAAATTGCCGTACTGCACTATCTGACGTGGACAGCCTTCGCTTTCGGCCAGCACGGTCGCCTGATCGGTGAGTCCTGGCATATCGTTGTGCCAGTGGCCGACGGTTAACGGGGAGCCAAAGTGGGTGATAAGCGGATGCCGCAGACCGGCTTCAGTGAGCGTAATAGGGTAGTGACCAATCTCTTTTTCCGGACTTTGGCACACAGCGGCGCCCAGCGCCTCGCCAATGAGCTGCGAACCAAGACAAATGCCGATAACCATTCGCCGGGCCGTAATCGCCTGATTAATTAAGTGCTGTTCGGCGCGAGAGTCAAAGTACGGGCACTCTTCGCGGGTGGTGCGCGGCGACTGCGGACCGCCAAATACCACAAGCATATCGAACTCATCGGCATTGGGCGGTAGCGCTTCTCCGGCATAGACGCGCGACCATGAAATGGCATAACCGCGATCTTCAGCCCATTTCAGATAAGCGCCAGCGGATTCAAACGACTCATGGACAACAAAATGAACTCGCACGTTATTTTCTCCTGTTAGCGATTTAGCGCCTGATGGATATCAGCCGCCAGCGTGTTGATCTCGCCGTCATTTAATGTCGACAGCGTGATACGTAGACCGTGAGACGGCGCGCTTACGCCAAAGGCTTCTCCTTCACGTACCAGCCAGCCGGATTTTGCCAGCGTAAACGCGGTAGCCTGGCTATGGGTGTCCAGTGGGAGCCAGGCATTCACGCCGTCGCCGGGAGAAATGGCGATGCCATATTGCTGTAGGGCGCGGGCCAGTTTTTGTTGCCGGGCGGCGTAAAACAGCCGCGTTTGCGTCAGCCTGTGCTGATACTCAGGGTCGGTCAGGCAGGCGTAGACCAGATCCTGTAACAGATGGCTGACCCACTGACTACCGGCATTTAGTCGCAGCCGAAGTTTTGCCGAGGTCGCGCTGTCGCTGGCGACAATAGCAAGACGTAAATCGGGGCCGAGGGCTTTGGAAACGGAGCGTATCACCGCCCAGTGTTGCGTTGTCTGCGCAATAACCGGCTGCCAGGGCGACGAAGAAAGCAGGGCGAAGTGATCGTCGATAATGACCACTACCTGAGGGTAACGCGCCAGTATATTTTGCAGCGCAGCGGCACGGCGAGCGCTCAGGCTACAGCCGGTAGGGTTGTGTGCGCGCGGCGTTAAGATCACTGCCCGCGCGCCCTGGTTTAGCGCCTGTTCCAGCTTTTCAGGCTGCATTCCTTCGCTATCCACACTGACCGGGCTGGCGCTAAAACCGGCATAGCGCAGCATATTGATACTGCTTAAAAAACAGGGATCTTCCACCGCGACGCTGTCGCCCGGCAGCAGATGCGCGCAAAGCAGTCTTTCGATAGCGTCGATAGCTCCGCTGGTGATATCAATTTCGCCTGCGACGGGGGTGGCATCCCGTAGCCAGCGCGCCGCCCAGGCGTGTAGTTCAGGGGAAATGGGCGCATCGCCGTAGAGATGCGGCGTGCGGCTGAGACGGGCAAAATAACGGCTAAGGTCAGGCAGACGCTGCGGATCGGGATTGCCGCCGGAAAGGTCGTGCAGAGGCGTATGCGGATCGCCGCCTTCCAGCGCTACGGGAGACGGACTGCCTTTAATCACCGTCCCATTGCGGCCTAAACTTTGCGCCAGTCCCGCCGTTATCAGCCGTTTATACGCCGCTGCGACGGTATTGCGGTTCACCTTTAATTCGCTTGCCAGCTCCCGTACCGGCGGGAGCGAATCCTCCGCCCGTAACGTGCCGGCGATAATGTGTTGACGGATACTGTCAAAAATTTCGTTAGCGGTTTTTCCGTCGATCATTATTGACCTATGACAAAATGAATTTTAGCATATGACAATGATAATGAGGCGGTAGCCTGCTGTCCAGCGAGAGGAAAATTTTATGGGACAAGAGAGTGATATTCAGTCAGTGCTCTTCGACGACAACCATCGGGCGTTACAGACCGATATCGTCGCCGTCCAGTCACAGGTCGTGTACGGCAGCGTAGGCAACAGTATCGCTGTTCCGGCCATTAAAGCGCAGGGATTACGCGTGACGGCGGTCCCGACGGTGCTGTTCAGCAATACGCCGCACTATAAAACCTTTTATGGCGGCATTATTCCCGCCGAGTGGTTTGCAGGCTACCTTACGGCGTTGAATGAGCGCGATGCGCTACGTGAATTAAAAGCGATTACCACCGGTTACATGGGCAGCGCAGACCAAATTGTCTTGCTTTCGAAGTGGCTAATGGCGATCCGGGCTTCGCATCCGGAGGTGTGTATTCTTGTCGATCCGGTCATTGGCGATACCGACAGTGGAATGTATGTGCAGGCGGAAATTCCGCAGGCTTATCGCACATATTTACTGCCGCAGGCGCAGGGGCTAACGCCGAACGTATTTGAGCTGGAGATGCTGAGTGGTAAACCGTGTCGCACGCTGGAAGAGGCGGTGGCGGCGGCGCAATCGCTGCTTTCCGATACGCTGAAATGGGTGGTTATCACCAGCGCGCCGGGTGAATCTCTGGAGACCATAACGGTTGCCGTCGTTACCGCGCAGGTCGTGGAGGTCTTTGCTCATCCGCGGGTGGCGACGGAGTTAAAAGGGACGGGAGATCTCTTCTGCGCCGAGCTGGTCAGCGGTATTGTGCAGGGAAAAAAACTGACGACCGCGGCAAAAGATGCGGCGCAGCGCGTGCTGGAGGTGATGACCTGGACACAGCAGTGTGGCTGTGATGAGTTAATTCTGCCGCCGGCAGGGGAGGCGCGATGAAGAGTTATCGGCTGGTGGTTCGCCAGCAGGGGCGTATCGTGGGGTATTTTGAAACGAGCGGGCTGGACGCGCTGGAAGATATCTGCGTGGCGCGAGCGATGTTTGGCATCACTGGCGGCTATCAGTGCGAGTTGCAAGTGTCCGATTCCGAACGCAGGATGCTGGAGAGTGGCCCGGATGGGATGAAGATCCTGATGCGCGAGAAGTGCTTTCGCCCGGTGACCTCGCAGTTGTAACCCGTGGATTGGCGCTGAAATGTTCGCAACCTTGTAGGCCTGATAAGCGTAGCGCCATCAGGCAGTGCGCTGCACCATCGCCGGATGGCGGCGCAAGTACAGGCAAAAAAAATGGCGCCCAAAGGCGCCATTCTTCACTGCGGCAAGAATTACTTCTTAATGCGGATAACCGGAGTTTCACCCACGGTCACGCTACCGGACAGTTTGATCAGTTCTTTGATTTCATCCATGTTGGAGATAACAACCGGAGTCAGGGTAGACTTGGCTTTTTCTTCCAGCAACGGCAGATCGAACTCGATGACCGGATCGCCAACTTTCACGCGCTGACCTTCTTCAGCAATACGCTTGAAGCCTTCGCCTTTCAGCTCAACGGTGTCGATACCGAAGTGAACGAACAGCTCAATGCCGCTATCGGATTCGATAGAGAACGCATGGTTGGTTTCAAAGATTTTGCCGATGGTACCGTCAACAGGGGCGACCATTTTGTTACCGGTTGGTTTGATAGCGATGCCATCACCAACGATTTTTTCAGCAAAAACTACATCCGGCACGTCTTCGATGTTGACGATCTCGCCAGAGAGCGGGGCAACAATCTCAATAGTTCCGGTGTCTTTCTTATCATCAGAAACCAGAGATTTTAGTTTATCGAACAAACCCATGATCTTCTCCTAAGCAGTAAATTGGGCCGCATCTCGTGGATTAGCAGATTGTTTTTTCTTCAATGAACTTGTTAACCAGCGTCATTAACTCGTCCGTTGTCGGTTGAGCAAGAGCCTGCTCTGCTAACACCTTCGCATCTTCGAAGTTCGTGTTACGGATAATCTTCTTAATGCGCGGGATAGAAATGGCGCTCATAGAGAATTCGTCCAGACCCATCCCCAGCAACAGAAGTGTAGCACGTTCGTCGCCTGCAAGCTCACCACACATGCCAGTCCATTTACCTTCTGCATGAGAAGCATCAATAACTTGCTTGATCAAGTTCAGTACGGACGGTGACATTGGCTGGTAAAGGTGTGAAATCATATCATTACCACGGTCAACTGCCAGGGTGTACTGCGTTAAATCATTGGTGCCGATACTAAAGAAATCAACTTCTTTGGCTAAATGACGCGCAATTGTCGCCGCAGCCGGTGTTTCCACCATCACGCCAATCTCAATGCTTTCGTCAAATGCTTTACCTTCGTCACGCAGTTCCTGTTTGTAGATTTCAATCTCTTTGCGCAGCGCGCGAACTTCTTCAACAGAGATGATCATCGGGAACATAATGCGCAATTTACCGAAAGCGGAGGCACGCAGAATCGCGCGAACCTGGTCACGCAGGATCTCTTTGCGATCCATGGCGATACGCACGGCGCGCCAGCCCAGGAACGGGTTCTCTTCTTTCGGGAAGTTCATGTACGGCAGCTCTTTGTCGCCGCCAATGTCCATGGTACGGACGATAACCGCCTGCGAGCCGCACGCTTCAGCGACCGCTTTATAGGCGGCAAACTGCTCTTCTTCCGTCGGCAGCGCGTCGCGATCCATGAACAGGAATTCAGTACGATACAGACCAACGCCTTCCGCGCCGTTACGCTCAGCGCCTTCAACGTCGCGAACGGTACCGATGTTGGCGCAAACTTCAACCTGATGTCCATCCAGCGTGATTGCCGGCAGATCTTTCAGTTTTGCGAGTTCCGCTTTCTCGGTCGCAACCTGCTCCTGGACGGCGCGCAGTTGCTCAATAACATCGTTGGTCGGGTTGACGTAAACCTGGTTGTTTACGGCATCCAGAATCAGATAGTCGCCGTTTTTCACCTGAGAGGTGACGCTACCGGTACCTACGATCGCCGGCAGTTCCAGAGAACGCGCCATGATGGAGGTATGAGACGTACGTCCGCCCGCGTCGGTGATGAAGCCCAGCACTTTCTGCAGGTTCAGCTGTGCGGTTTCTGACGGCGTCAGGTCAGCGGCAACCAGGATAACTTCTTCCTGAATCGCGCTCAGATCGATAATGGCCAGACCCAGGATGTTGCGCAGCAGGCGCTTACCGATATCACGTACGTCAGCCGCACGCTCTTTCAGGTATTCGTCATCCAGTTCTTCCAGGGCAGTGGCCTGACCTTCGATAACTTCATGTGCGGCTGCGTCAGCCGTCATGTGCTTATCTTTAATCAGGGCTATGATTTCCTGCTCCAGCTCCTCATCTTCGAGCAGCATAATATGCCCTTCAAAGATGGCTTCTTTTTCTTCACCGAACGTTTCACCAGCTTTTGTCTTGATCGCTTCCAGTTGCGCAGATGCCTTGGCACGACCGCTCAGAAAACGTTCAACTTCCTGATCAACCTTGTCGGCAGAAATTTTTTTCCGGTCAATGACGATTTCGTCTTCTTTCAGCAGCAGTGCTTTGCCGAAAGCGATACCCGGGGATGCTAAAATGCCTGAAATCATAACCCTACCTTACTTGTGACTGATTTTTAAAAGAACCCGGAAAAAAACTTACTCGAGTTCCGCCATCAGTTTGACCAGATGTTCAACCGCTTTCTGCTCATCTTCACCTTCTGCGGAGATGGTGACGACGGTGCCTTGAGTCAGGCCCAGAGTCTGCAGTTTAAACAGGCTTTTCGCGCTGGCGCTTTTGCCGTTGGAAGTCACAGTAATCTCAGAAGTGAAGCCTTTTGCTTCTTTAACAAACTGAGCAGCAGGGCGGGTGTGCAGACCGTTCGGAGCGGTAATGGTAACTTCTTGCTGGAACATTGTATTTCCCCAACTTATAGGTTTAGTGTTGTGGAACTAAAGTCTAGCCTGGCGGCTCAACTTTAGCCTGTATTGTTAGCGCCGGCGTAAACGGGACGCGACACAAAAGGTGTTCTACGCAATCCGTTGCTGGCAACTTATGGCCGCTGACGTTTCGCTCGTCATTAAACATTATGCCGCGAAAGGAAGATTTGAACCAAATCATAAAATCGATTCAGCTAACGCTTTTCCTGTAACGATTAATTTCGCGCATCAAAATAATTAGTCTGGTTAAATACCAGTTCCGGCAGGGTGAATCAATGCCAGGTGAGGTGAAAGTTTGAAGCAGGCCACAAAAAAGCACCCAAAAAGGTGCTTTTTTACGCGTTTTTAACATGCTGGCATCACTGTTGCAGTTCTTTCTCAGTAAAGAGATCGGCGAACAACGCGGTGCTCAGATAACGCTCACCTGATGAGGGTAGGATAACCACAATATTCTTATTGGTAAAGCTTTCATCTTCCTGCAGCTTAAGCGCTGCAGCAACTGCGGCGCCGGAAGAAATTCCCGCCAGAATACCTTCCTCTTCCATCAGACGGCGCGCGGTAGAAATGGCTTCTTCATTGGTGATGCCAACCACTTTATCAATCAGTTTCAGATCCAGGTTGCCTGGGATGAAGCCTGCGCCGATGCCCTGAATTTTATGCGGGCCCGGTTTGATCTCTTCACCAGCCAGCGCCTGGGCGATAACCGGGGAGTCAGTGGGTTCTACCGCAACGGTGATAAGATCGGTTTTACCCTTCGTCCCTTTGATATAACGCGTGACGCCGGTTAACGTACCGCCAGTGCCGACGCCGGAGATAAACACATCCACCTGACCATCGGTGTCTTCCCAGATTTCCGGGCCGGTGGTTTTTTCATGGATTTCCGGGTTGGCAGGGTTGCTGAACTGCTGGAGCAGGAGATATTTTTGCGGATCGCTGGCGACAATTTCTTCGGCTTTCTGAATAGCGCCTTTCATCCCTTTCGCCCCTTCGGTCAGCACCAGATTCGCGCCTAATGCTTTGAGTAGCTTGCGGCGTTCAATGCTCATGGTTTCCGGCATGGTCAGGGTGAGTTTGTAACCGCGCGCGGCGGCGACATACGCCAGCGCAATACCGGTGTTGCCGCTGGTCGGCTCGACCAGTTCCACGCCAGGTTTCAGTACGCCACGCTTTTCGGCATCCCAAATCATATTGGCGCCGATACGGCACTTGACGCTGAAGCTCGGGTTGCGCGACTCCACCTTCGCCAGAATGCGTCCATTACCGATACGGTTCAGTCGAACCAGCGGCGTATGACCGATAGTCAGCGAGTTATCTTCATAAATCTTACTCATGGCCTGTCCTTAACTGTATGAAATTGGGATACCTTCCCAGCATACCTTCCAGCCAGATATGGGGAAGTAAGGATTTCGCATATCTATATGCTGATGGGAAATAATGGTTATCAGTATGGAATAAGAGACAGCATAAGCCATCTCTTATTTATACATTTTTACGTTATTTCCATAACGCGTGCTTAGCACGCCAGCAATCAACCCACATTGCCGTCGCGCCACAGACGGCGACAGGCATAATGAACAGGTTAAGCACCGGAATCATCGTAAAGAGGCTGGTGAGCGCGCCAAATTGCATATTCGCCACCTTCTGCGTGCGCAACGCGGCGCGCATCGTTTTAAACGGCACTTTGTGGTTATCAAACGGGTAGTCGCAATACTGGATCGCCAGCATCCAGGCGCTGAACAAAAACCACAGCACCGGCGCGATGGTTTGGCCAATGCCAGGAATAAAATAGAGAACCAGCAGCACGATAGCGCGCGGCAGATACCACGCCAGCTTTTGCCATTCACGTTTCATAATGCGCGGTACATCTTTCATGATGCCGAGTATGCCGGTATCTGGCGGCGTTGCGCCGGTTAACCGCGCCTCAAGCTGTTCGGCTAAAAGGCCGTTAAACGGCGCGGCGATCCAGTTGGCGAGGGTAGAGAAAAAATAGCCAAAGACCAGCAGAACAGAGATAACCGCAATCGGCCACAGCAGATAGCTCAGCCATTGCAGCCAGTCCGGCACATGACTCATCAACGAAGGTATCCAGGCGTCAAGCTGGGTAAACAGCCACCAAAATGCGCCGCCCATCAGCACAATGTTGACCAGCAAAGGTAAAATAACAAAGCGGCGGATTCCCGGTAGGGTGACTAACTTCCATCCTTGCGAGAAATAATAGACGCCGCTACGTGGTACGGTTGTGGATGATGAAACCATATTCAGGACATACTCCTTTTTCTTAAAGCCCTGGGTAAACGTGGGATATCTTACCCGGTTATCAGACGGTGGATAGTTCGGAAATGTTCGAAAAAACAGCAAAAAGCACATTTTCCTTCATCTTTATGCTGCGAAAGCCAACAGTACACTTGCACTTGACGTAATCGGCAAATACTCTTAGTGAGTAAATGTTTGCCGTGGTGGCAAGGTGTTAGAACAACAGAGAATATAATGATGCAGGATTTGCGTCTGATATTAATCATTGTTGGCGCGATCGCCATAATCGCTTTACTGGTACATGGTTTCTGGACCAGCCGTAAAGAACGATCTTCTATGTTCCGCGATCGTCCACTAAAACGCATGAAATCGAAACGCGACGACGACTCGTATGACGACGATGTCGAAGAAGACGAAGGCGTGGGTGAAGTTCGTGTTCACCGCGTAAATCATGCCCCCGGCCAGTCGCAGGAGCATGATGCCCCTCGTCAGTCGCCGCAACACCAGTACCAGCCGCCTTATGCGTCTGCGCAACCGCGTCCAGCGGCGCCGCCGCAGCCGCAAGCGCCGATGCAACAGCCGGTTCAGCAACCGGTCCAACCTGCGTCTCAGCCTCAGCAGGTTCAGCCATCTGCGCCGCCGGTACAGCCGCCGCAACAGCAGTCTGCACCGCCGTCGCAAGCGCCGCAGCCTGTTGCGCAGCCCGCGCCGCCGCCATCAGCGCAAACCTTCCAGCCTGCGGAACCTGTGGTTGAGGCGGAACCGGTAGTGGAAGAAGCGCCGGTTGTGGAAAAACCGCAGCGTAAAGAGGCGGTCATCATTATGAACGTCGCGGCCCATCATGGCAGCGAGCTTAATGGTGAAGTGTTACTGAACAGTATTCAGCAGTCAGGCTTTAAATTTGGCGATATGAATATTTTCCATCGTCATTTGAGCCCGGACGGCAGCGGCCCGGCCTTGTTCAGTCTCGCGAATATGGTCAATCCGGGAACGTTCGATCCTGAAATGACGGACTTCACTACGCCTGGCGTCACTATCTTTATGCAGGTACCGTCTTACGGCGATGCGCTGCAGAATTTCAAGCTGATGCTGCAATCCGCGCAGCATATCGCTGATGAGGTCGGTGGCGTCGTGCTGGATGACCAGCGTCGGATGATGACGCCGCAGAAACTGCGCGAATATCAGGACCGCATCCGCGAGGTGATGGACGCTAACGCCTGAGGTTAACGCAGGTGTGACATTTTTAACGTAACCCCCGCCTGTCGGGGGTTTTTTATCATTGATGGTGTGATATGGAACCAATCGAACAACAACTGACAGAACTGCGAACCACGCTTCGCCATCATGAATATCTGTATCATGTGATGGATGCGCCAGAGATTCCCGACGCCGAATATGACCGCCTGATGCGGGAACTGCGAGAGCTGGAGGCGCAACGTCCGGACCTTATCACGCCGGATTCGCCCACGCAGCGCGTTGGCGCGGCGCCGCTGACGGCATTCAACCAGATTCGCCATGAAGTACCGATGCTGTCGCTCGATAACGTATTTGATGAAGAAAGCTTCCTGGCGTTTAACAAGCGAGTGCAGGATCGTCTAAAAAGCACGGAAAATGTCATCTGGTGCTGCGAGCTAAAACTGGATGGCCTGGCGGTCAGCATTCTGTATGAAAACGGCGTGCTGGTGAGCGCTGCGACGCGTGGCGACGGCACCACCGGTGAAGATATCACTTCAAACGTGCGCACGATTCGCGCCATTCCTTTAAAGCTGCACGGCGATAACATTCCGGCGCGTCTTGAAGTTCGCGGAGAGGTATTTTTACCGCAGGCCGGGTTCGAAAAGATCAATGAAGACGCGCGCCGTACTGGCGGCAAAGTGTTTGCTAACCCGCGTAACGCGGCGGCGGGCTCGCTGCGTCAGCTCGATCCGCGTATTACGGCGAAGCGACCACTAACATTTTTCTGCTACGGCGTCGGTATTCTGGAAGGCGGCGAGTTGCCGGATACGCATCTGGGACGTTTGCTGCAATTTAAAGCGTGGGGGTTACCGGTCAGCGATCGCGTGACGCTGTGCGATTCTCCCCAGGCGGTACTGGATTTTTATCGCAACGTCGAAAAAGATCGCCCCACGCTCGGTTTTGATATCGACGGCGTGGTGATTAAGGTCAACTCGCTGGCTTTGCAGGAACAGCTGGGCTTTGTGGCCCGCGCGCCGCGCTGGGCGGTGGCGTTTAAATTTCCTGCTCAGGAGCAGATGACTTTTGTGCGCGACGTTGAGTTTCAGGTCGGGCGCACCGGGGCGATTACGCCGGTGGCGCGTCTGGAACCGGTTCAGGTGGCTGGTGTGCTGGTCAGCAATGCCACGTTGCATAATGCCGATGAAATTGAGCGGCTTGGCTTGCGCATTGGCGATAAGGTGGTTATCCGTCGGGCAGGAGATGTGATCCCTCAGGTGGTCAACGTGGTTCTGTCCGAACGCCCTGAAGAGACGCGTCCGATTGTGTTTCCAACGCACTGTCCGGTGTGCGGATCGGACGTAGAGCGCGTTGAAGGCGAAGCCGTTACCCGTTGTACCGGCGGGCTGATTTGCGGCGCGCAGCGTAAAGAGTCGCTGAAACATTTTGTGTCGCGCCGGGCGATGGATGTAGACGGGATGGGCGATAAGATCATCGACCAACTGGTGGAAAGGGAGTATGTCCATACGCCAGCGGATCTGTTCCGTCTGACGGCGGGTAAACTGACCGGCCTGGACCGAATGGGGCCAAAGTCCGCGCAAAATGTTGTTAACGCGCTGGAAAAAGCCAAAGCGACGACCTTTGCGCGTTTTCTCTATGCGCTGGGCATCCGTGAAGTGGGTGAAGCGACGGCGGCGGGGCTGGCGGCTTATTTCGGCACGCTGGAGGCGCTACAGGCCGCCACCATTGACGAGTTGCAGAAAGTACCTGACGTGGGGATTGTGGTCGCTACGCACGTCTTTAACTTTTTTGCCGAAGAGAGTAATCGTGACGTGATTGGGCAGCTACTGGCGGAAGGGGTTCACTGGCCCGCGCCGGTAGTCATTAATGTGCAAGAGATCGATAGCCCGTTTGCCGGTAAAACCGTGGTACTAACCGGTAGCCTGAGCCAGATGTCCCGCGATGACGCTAAAGCGCGTTTAGTGGCGCTTGGCGCGAAAGTGGCAGGCAGCGTATCGAAGAAAACCGATCTGGTGATTGCCGGTGAAGCCGCGGGTTCCAAACTTGCCAAAGCGCAGGAACTGGGTATTACCGTGATTGATGAAGCGGAAATGATCCGCTTACTGGATGCCTGAGATGGAAAAAGAGCAGCTGGTTGAAATCGCCAACACCGTGATGCCGTTCGGCAAATATCAGGGACGTCGATTGATCGACCTTCCGGAAGAGTATTTGCTGTGGTTTGCCCGTAAAGATCAATTTCCGGCGGGTAAACTGGGGGAGTTGATGCAAATCACGCTGCTGATTAAAACCGAGGGGCTGACGCAACTGGTGCAGCCCCTGAAACGCCCGCTTTAAGCTTTCGCGGCGCGGCTTTCCTGCTGCGCCTGTAACTTCTCGGTCTGGCGTTTGTAGCGCCGCGCCAGCCCTGCGCAGACCATCAGTTGGATCTGGTGGAAGATCATCAGCGGTAATACCATCATACCCAGCACTGACGTCGGAAACAGAATATTGGCCATCGGGATCCCATTGGCCAGGCTTTTTTTCGAACCGCAGAAAACAATAGTGATTTCGTCGGCTTTATTGAAGCCGCATTTACGGGCGACAAAGACGTTAATGGCGATGACGATCGCCAACAGTATGAGGCTGACCACGACGATAAACAGCAGCGATCCCCAGCCGACTTTGTGCCAGATGCCGTTGACCACCGCTTCGCTGAACGCCGAGTAGACCACCAGCAAAATAGAGGTCTGATCTGTTTTCGCGATCCACTTTTTGTTGCGCGCGACCCAGTTGCCGATCCACGGGCGAGACAGGTGTCCCAGCACAAAAGGCAGCAGCAGTTGCAGCATAATTTTGCCCACCTCTTCCAGACTGCCCTGCGCGCCATGAATATTCATTACCAGACCGACCAGCAGCGGCGACAGGAAAATGCCCAGCAGACTGGACGCAGACGCTGAGCACACCGCGGCCGCGACGTTACCGCCCGCGAGTGAAGTAAATGCAATCGCCGACTGCACGGTGGCGGGCAAAATGCACAGATACAGAAAGCCGCTGTAGAGCATAGGGTCGACATTGACAGGCGCCCACCAGGCAAACAGTACGCCGAGGACAGGAAAGAGCACAAAAGTGCTGCACATGACCCACAGATGCAACCGCCAGTGGCTGCCGCCAGCGATGATCGCTTCACGTGAAAGCTTCGCGCCATGCATAAAAAACAGCAGAGCGATGGCCGCTGTCGTAATGCCTTCAACGACAGGCACAAAGCCGCCTTCCGCCGGGAAAAAAGAGGCCAGTAGTACCACGGTGATAAGTGTCAGCGTGAAAGGGTCAAGGATACGAAAAAGTTTCATAAAAACTCCTGAAAGTCGGTGCAGCTATTTTGCGTTTTTCGCTTTGAGAAATAAAATTGATTTATTGCATCTATATATGAATCTAGTCGATGAACTATTCACTGCGTCAACTGCGGATTTTTATTACCGTCGCCCAGGCCAAAAGTTTTAGTCGGGCAGGGGACAGGATTGGACTGAGCCAGTCTGCGGTCAGTCATAGCGTAAAAGAGCTGGAGCGGCAAACCGGCGTCAGACTGCTGGATCGCACTACGCGTGAGGTGGTGCTGACCGAGGCGGGGCAACAACTGGCGACGCGTCTGGAGCGGGTGCTTGATGAACTGAACAGCATACTGCGCGATGCAGGCAGAGTAGGGACACAATTAACCGGCACCGTGCGCGTTGCCGCGAGCCAAACCATTTCTGCGCATCTTATTCCGCAATGCATTGCCCAAAGTAATTCACTTTATCCCGCTATTGATTTTGTATTGCACGATCGTCCGCAGCAGTGGGTGCTGGAGAGCATCCGCCAGGGTGAAGTGGATTTTGGCATCGTTATCGATCCCGGCGCAGCGGTGGATTTACAGTGTGAAGCCATCTTATCAGAGCCTTTTTTACTGTTGTGTCGCCAGGATCATCCGCTGGCGCATCAGGAATGGGTAAGCTGGCAGGATCTTAAACAGGCCTCGCTGGTCTTACAGGATTATGCTTCCGGCAGTCGACCGCTGATTGATGCGGCGCTGGCCCATTTTGCTATTGAGGCGGATATCGTGCAGGAGATTGGTCACCCGGCCACGCTGTTTCCAATGGTGGAAGCGGGAATCGGCATCAGCGTGCTGCCCGCGCTGGCGTTACCGCTCCCGCAGGGCAGCCACTTACAGGTTAAACGGCTGACGCCCGTAGTTGAAAGGCAGCTCATGCTGGCGCGGCGAAAAAACCGATCGCTCTCCACGGCGGCGCAGGCGTTGTGGGACGTGGTGCGTACTCAGGCCAGCGAATTAACCGCCGCGAGGGCGAAAGATCCGCTGTATCAGCTATAAATATCTATCTGTCCGTGTGTGAGGTGCGGTCTTGCCCTGCCATTTTTGACAGGGCAGTGTGTTAAAACAGGTATTTGATGGAATAAATAATGCCATCCTGCAGGAAGGATTCTCCTAACTTATTATCAGCGTAACGATATTGTACTCCTGCGGTCAGGTGAGGAGTCGCATTCCACCACAGCGCTACTGCGCCATTAATGCCATCTTTCCCGCCATTGCCCGCAGCGTAGGACGCATCGCGGTCAAACTCATACTCATTCCAGTTCGTTACGCTGAATTTCTCACTACCCAACGAGAAGCTATAGCCGGCCACCCAACCTAATACATAACCATTATCGCCTGTGTAGTAGGTCTGATCGGTATAACGTTTGGCAAAGAAGGGTTTAAACCAGTAACCGTTACCTGTGAAGTTATAGCCTAAACCATAGAGAAACATGTCATCATGGAAATTAGCGCGATGAGGTGAACCGTACGTCCCGTAGGCATGGAGATAGAGGTTTAATCCTGTATCGCCCAGATAAATACGGTTGGTATTTTTAAAGGTGTAACGCTGTTCGCTGCCTGGTTTAGCGTGGCGGCCATTGTAAAAATTTTCCCAGTCGAAGAACCCGTACATTTCTCCCCAGCTAAAATTCGCTCCGCCTTCCAGTTCCAGGTATCCAAAATCATCTTTATGGGATTTTTTACTGGTTTTTTCCGTGGTGTCTGATGTCCAGTCGAGGTAATGGAGGCCGATATCGGCGAACCCGCCTTTAAATTCCGCATGGGTGAGTGCGGGAATAATGAGTAAAGAAGAAAGCGTCAGAGTAAGAATTTTTTTCATAGCATATTTCCCTATGCCGATAATTATTAATGGGTTAATTAAAAAGAGGCAATTTATAAATATGAAAGCGGCATATTGTTAATATGAAGTGCAAGCAAAAACCAATACTGTTTTCCCTCTGTATTAATACAGAAGCGATCTAAATCTATCGATATTAAATGGCTATTGATGACACGTGAAAAGTGTATTGGTCAGCAAGGGGCGATGGTCGTTATAAAAAGGAGTCAAATTAAATCCGATAGAACAAGGAAACTTATGCCTCACGCTCTTTTTTCTCATAATCCTGAGTATTGTATTGATATTATTCATGCACATAAACCGGCATTTACCCCGCGAGTCGCGTTTATTTTAGGCTCCGGGTTGGGTGCTCTGGCGGATCAAATCGAAGATGCGGTAGCCATTTCTTACGAGAAATTGCCGGGATTTCCCGTCAGCACCGTACACGGCCATGCTGGTGAACTGGTGCTCGGCCATCTGGCGGGTGTTCCGGTGGCCTGTATGAAAGGCCGCGGACATTTTTATGAAGGGCGTGGAATGGCGGTGATGACCGATGCCATTCGCACGTTGAAATTACTGGGCTGTGAAGTGTTGTTCTGCACCAATGCGGCAGGATCTCTGCGTCCGGAAGTGGGGCCGGGTAGCCTGGTTGCGCTTAGCGATCACATTAATACGATGCCCGGTACGCCGATGGTGGGGCCAAACGATGATCGTTATGGCGATCGCTTCTTCTCGCTGGCTAATGCTTATGACGCAGATTATCGCGCCATGCTTCAGTCCGTTGCGGCAGAGGAGGGATTCCCCCTCACTGAAGGCGTATTTGTTTCTTATCCGGGTCCGAACTTCGAAACGGCGGCAGAAATCCGCATGATGCAGATTATTGGCGGCGATGTGGTCGGAATGTCCGTTGTCCCTGAGGTGATTAGCGCACGTCATTGTGGCCTCAAAGTTGTTGCCGTCTCAGCGATCACCAATCTGGCGGAAGGGTTAGGCGATGTAAAACTCTCCCATGCGCAAACGCTGGCGGCGGCTGAACTTTCCCGGCAGAACTTTATCAATCTGATTTGCGGCTTTTTACGTAAGCTGGCCTAAACACAATGACTACGGCCCCGTATTGGGGCTTTATCTCACGGCAAGGAATAAAAAATGGGTATTACGTCCCGCTTAAAAGTCATGTCGTTCTTGCAATATTTTATCTGGGGGAGCTGGCTGGTTACCCTGGGCTCTTACATGATCAACACTCTGGATTTTACCGGCGCGAATGTCGGTATGGTCTACAGCTCAAAAGGACTGGCAGCGATTATCATGCCGGGCATTATGGGGATCATTGCTGATAAATGGCTGCGCGCTGAGCGAGCCTATATGCTTTGCCATCTGGTTTGCGCGGGGGCGTTATTATACGCCACCACCGTTACCGATCCCCAGACGATGTTTTGGGTGATGTTGGTTAATGCGATGGCGTATATGCCAACGATTGCATTATCCAATAGCGTTTCGTACTCCTGTCTGGCGAAAGCAGGTCAGGATCCGGTAACGTCATTTCCGCCTGTGCGCGTTTTCGGCACAATAGGCTTTATTGTTGCGATGTGGACGGTGAGCCTGATGGGGCTGGAACTGAGCAGTGCGCAATTATACATCGCTTCTGGCGCATCGTTATTGCTGGCCCTGTATGCGCTGACGTTACCGAAAATTCCGGTAGCCGAGAAGAAGGCGAACACCACGCTTGTCAGTAAGCTCGGACTGGATGCTTTTGTTCTGTTTAAAAATCCACGCATGGCAATCTTCTTTTTGTTTGCGATGATGTTGGGGGCGGTGCTGCAAATTACCAATGTCTTCGGTAATCCATTCCTGCATGATTTTGCCCGTAATCCTGAGTTTGCCGACAGCTTTGTGGTGAAGTATCCCTCTATCTTGCTTTCAGTTTCGCAGATGGCGGAAGTGGGCTTTATCCTCACCATTCCGTTTTTCCTTAAACGCTTTGGTATTAAAACAGTAATGCTGATGAGCATGCTGGCGTGGACGCTGCGTTTCGGCTTCTTTGCCTTTGGCGATCCATCCCCGTTTGGCTTTGTGCTACTGCTGCTGTCGATGATTGTTTATGGCTGCGCATTTGATTTCTTCAACATCTCAGGGTCAGTATTTGTAGAGCAGGAGGTGGACTCAAGTATTCGCGCCAGCGCGCAGGGGCTATTTATGACCATGGTTAACGGCGTGGGGGCGTGGATTGGGTCTCTTTTAAGCGGTATGGCCGTGGATTATTTTTCTATTGATGGTGTAAAAGATTGGCAAACCATTTGGCTGGTTTTTGCCGCCTACGCTCTGGCATTGGCCGTTATTTTTGCATTGTTCTTTAAATATCAGCACCATCCAGAAAAACTGTCGACCAAATCATTAGCACATTAATTTTATTTGACTGGCGAGAGGATGTTCGCCAGTCCATTTTTATGAACAAGGACACAGCATGAAAGAAATTATTCTCTCCTCCGGTATTGGATTTGGTATTGGCGCATTTTTTACTTTATGCCGAATACCTATTCCTGCACCAAATGTTTTACCCGGGGTTTTATCTATTGTATTTATGTATATTGGGTATCTTGTCGTTAAATCTATTTTTTACTAAGTAATATGGTAAATTCCAGACGTTATCCTTTATTGCTGGAGTGCGATAGTGATGGAACGAGCCCATCGTATTGATCTAAAGCTATTACGTTATTTCCTCGCTGTTGCAGAAGAATTGCATTTTGGCCGGGCTGCTGCCCGGTTAAATATGTCACAACCTCCCTTGAGTATCCATATCAAAGAACTTGAACAGCAACTGGGTACATTGCTGTTTATTCGTCATTCCCGCAGCGTTGCATTAACCCATGCCGGGAAAGTTTTAATGGAGGAGTCACGTCGCTTGTTAGCCAATGCAAATCAGGCGCTGGCGCGAGTGGAGCAGATTGGTCGCGGTGAAGCGGGGCGCATTGAACTGGGTGTGGTTGGTACGGCGCTGTGGGGAAGAATGCGTCCTGCGATGCGTCACTTTTTGAAAGTAAATCCCAATGTTGAAGTACTTTTTCGCGAAAAGTCTCCAGGTATGCAAATGGCGTTGTTAGAGCGTCGGGAACTTGATGCAGGGATCTGGCGTATGGCTATCGAACCGGCAGTCGGTTTTACCAGCATACGTTTGCATGAATCTGCATTCATGGTTGCAGTTCCGGAAGATCACGATCTGGCATCCAGAGATTCTGTGCCGCTGGCGGCGTTGCGCAATGAATATTTTGTTACGTTGCCTTCCGTACATTCTGATTGGGGATTTTTACAACGTGTATGCCAACAGGCGGGTTTCTCGCCAATGATTATTCGGGAAGTGGTTGAGCCGCAAACGGTGTTGGCGATGATCAGTATGGGGATCGGGATTACGTTGATGGCTGATGGCTATGCGCAAATGAGCTGGCCGGGTGTGGTGTTCCGTCCGTTAGAGGAACGTATTCCGGCGGATTTGTATATTGTGTATGACCAGCAGCAGGCAACGCCAGCACTGGAGAAACTGGTGGCGGCGTTGACGGTATGATGTCTGTGCCGGATGGCGACTAACGTCTTATCCGGCCTACGCGTGCGGTGTCGTCTGTGCCGGATGGCGATTAACGTCTTATCCGGCCTACGCGTGCGGTGTCGTCTGTGCCGGATGGCGACTAACGTCTTATCCGGTCTACGCGTGTGGTGTCGTCTGTAGGCCTGATAAGCGCAGCGCATCAGGCAAGACCCGAACCTGCTGCAGGTTCGAATCTTCCATATCGCAGATAGCAAAAAAGCGCCTTTAGGGCGCTTTTTTACATTGGTGGGTCGTGCAGGATTCGAACCTGCGACCAATTGATTAAAAGTCAACTGCTCTACCAACTGAGCTAACGACCCGAAGTGGTGGGTGATGACGGGATCGAACCGCCGACCCCCTCCTTGTAAGGGAGGTGCTCTCCCAGCTGAGCTAATCACCCACTTCGGTACTTCACAATAAGAAATTTAGCTGGCGAGAAAGTGGTGGGTGATGACGGGATCGAACCGCCGACCCCCTCCTTGTAAGGGAGGTGCTCTCCCAGCTGAGCTAATCACCCACTTCTCAATTTCTTATCTACACGGCGGAGACTACATAAAGTAGTTGGTGGGTGATGACGGGATCGAACCGCCGACCCCCTCCTTGTAAGGGAGGTGCTCTCCCAGCTGAGCTAATCACCCCCGCTGTGTGGAGTCGCATTATAGGGAGAGTTGAAAATGAGTCAACGCATTTTCTAAAGTTTTTGTTTGTTCGTCGTAAAATTAAACAAAACGATCGTGAATTACCCCGCACTGCATGATTTCTATACGGAAATAGCAAAGCGCAGCGTTCTGACCGGATCAACATTGAGGAATCAAGCCACAGTGATAGAATACAAGGCTATTCATCTTTCCAGGATTTGCCGGTTGTCGGCATCTTTATAAACGTAAGGCCATTTCATGAAAATCAAAACTCGCTTCGCGCCTAGCCCGACAGGTTATCTGCACGTCGGCGGCGCGCGTACTGCTCTTTATTCCTGGCTTTTCGCACGTCACCACGGCGGTGAATTCGTGCTGCGTATTGAAGACACCGATCTTGAGCGTTCCACGCCGGAAGCCATTGAAGCCATCATGGATGGTATGAACTGGCTGAACCTGGAATGGGACGAAGGCCCATATTTCCAGACCAAACGTTTTGATCGCTATAACGCGGTGATTGACGAGATGCTGGAGGCGGGAACAGCCTATAAATGCTACTGCTCTAAAGAGCGTCTGGAGCAACTGCGTGAAGATCAGATGGCGAAAGGCGAGAAGCCGCGTTATGACGGGCGTTGCCGTCACAGCCACGAACATCATGCCGACGATGAGCCATGCGTGGTGCGCTTTGCCAACCCGCAGGACGGTTCCGTTATTTTTGATGATCAGATCCGTGGCCCGATCGAATTCAGCAATCAGGAGCTGGACGATCTGATCATTCGTCGTACCGATGGTTCGCCGACCTACAACTTCTGTGTGGTGGTGGACGACTGGGATATGGAAATTACCCATGTGATTCGTGGCGAAGACCATATCAACAATACTCCGCGCCAGATTAACATTCTGAAAGCGTTAAACGCGCCGGTGCCGATGTACGCGCATGTGTCGATGATTAACGGCGACGACGGTAAAAAGCTGTCTAAACGTCACGGTGCGGTGAGCGTGATGCAGTATCGCGATGACGGTTATCTGCCGGAAGCGTTGCTGAACTATCTGGTGCGTCTGGGCTGGTCCAGCGGCGATCAGGAAATCTTCACCCGCGAAGAGATGATCAAGCTGTTCTCCCTCGGTGCGGTGAGCAAGTCTGCGAGCGCGTTCAACACCGATAAACTGCTGTGGCTGAACCACCACTATATCAATACGCTGGCGCCGGAATATGTGGCGACGCATTTGCAGTGGCATATCGAGCAGGAAAATATCGACACCCGTAACGGCCCGCAGCTTGCTGAACTGGTGAAACTGCTGGGCGAGCGCTGCAAAACTCTGAAAGAGATGGCGCAGAGCTGCCGCTACTTCTATGAAGACTTCAGCGAGTTTGACGCCGATGCGGCGAAAAAACACCTCCGCCCGGTGGCGCGTCAGCCGCTGGAAGTGGTGCGCGACAAGCTGTCGGCGATTACGGACTGGTCAGCAGAAAACGTCCACCACGCGATTCAGGCCACGGCGGATGAGCTGGAAGTGGGGATGGGTAAAGTAGGGATGCCGCTGCGTGTGGCTGTGACCGGTGCCGGGCAGTCGCCTGCGCTGGATGTCACCGTACATGCGATTGGTAAAACCCGCAGCATTGAGCGTATCAACAAAGCGCTGGGCTTTATCGCCGAGCGTGAAAGTCAGCAGTAACGCCAGCTGAAACAGAATAAACGGCAGGGCAGACGCCTGCCGTTTATTATTTGTTAGTCCGCCTCATTGATACCTAAACGCGTCAGAAATCCGCGAATACCTTCCCGTGATAAAAACAGCGCCAGTTTTTCCTGTTCCTGAGCAGACATATTTTCAACGGCATCAATAATTTGTCGATAAGCGTGACTGTGCGCCGCGTTCGCATATTCTGCGAAAGCCTCTTCCGCCTGATAAAACGCAGGCAGTTTGCGAAAAGCCGGAATATTGAGAATAAACTCCCGCACGCTGGCATCAATATGGATGAGTCTTGCGCGTCCGCCTTTGACGCCGGGAAATTTTTCGGTTTTCCAGTGTTGTTCTCTGATCCAGCGATTGACGGTTTGTCTGGCCACGCCGAGGCATTCAGCCAGCTCTTCAGTGGTCATTTTACTGCGTAATCTTTTCATATTATTTGCTATCGCGTATCCCTAAGCGTTGTAACAAACCGGTAATCCCTTCACGCACGAGGAGAGAGGTAAACTGTTTCTGCTCGGATGAGGTCATCTCTTTGGCGAGCGTCATAAGCAGCGCTTCAAGCGATGCGTTGCTGGCAGGCGTAAATGTGTCTGCGTGATGGTCAACTGAACGTTCAGCGCTGCGGATATATTCACGAACCTGTTCGTTTACATGAACCAGACGGGCTTTACCGCCCTGGACGCCAGGTTTGGGCGATGTTGCCCAGCCTTCTTTCCGTACCCATTTATTGATGGTTTGTCGGCTGTAACCGGTGAGATTAGCGAGTTCTTCTGGCGTCATCCGTTCCTTGAACATAACGATTCCCTGAATAGTCGTGGGGTTAATTAGTGGTTCATTTTATAGCACCATTTTAGTCGAAACCGTGACGTGTTTAACTACTGAATGCGAGTTGTGCCGCAATGTCCTTTATTTGAATGCTTTTTCAGCGATTGAATTCGGCAAGTTCATTTTGCCGTTGACACATGCCTAGGGAATTCATATGATGCCGCCCGTCAACTCGACAAGCTTTACGTAGTGGGGCTATAGCTCAGCTGGGAGAGCGCTTGCATGGCATGCAAGAGGTCAGCGGTTCGATCCCGCTTAGCTCCACCAAATTTACTCCCGATAAATTTGGCGTATACGTAAAAGCACTATGGGGCTATAGCTCAGCTGGGAGAGCGCTTGCATGGCATGCAAGAGGTCAGCGGTTCGATCCCGCTTAGCTCCACCAATATTCGAACCCTCGCTGAAAAGCGGGGGTTTTTGCTTTTTGTCACAAAATTTATGGCCTCTGATCTGCTCTTCAGGTGCGTTTGTTTGCCGCTGCTTTTGCGGTCAATATGAGCTTTTGTTAGATTGCTTCATAATGCGAATATACTTATTATTCATGCGCCTTATATAATGATGTGAGCATTAAAGCAATGCCGGATAAGTGTAACGTATTAAAAAATATAAAAATATTCTTACTGGCCTTCTGCCTGACCGTTCCGGCTATTCTGCTATCTCGTCTCATTTCTCCCCGCGCCACAATTGATTCCAGCTATATCTTTCTGGCCTGGCTACCGCTCTGCGTCATGTTTTCCGTGCTGTTTTTATTTGGCCGCCGTGGCGTCGCGCCGATGGTAGGCGGAATGATGTTGACTAATGAATGGAATTTTCATTTACCTCTGCCACAGGCGATGGTGCTGCTATTTTGCCAGACGTTTCCCGTGTTGCTGGTTTGCGCTATCGTACGCTGGCAGCTGGGCGCGCGCTGGCGCTACGGAATACCCAACCAAGGCATCTGGCTACGCGTTTTCTGGTTAGGGTTAATGACGCCGTTTGGCATAAAAATCAGTATGCATCTGGCGGGGCACTACCTGGCTTTCCCGGTGACAATCTCTACCTTCTTTGGCACCGGCACCGCTATTTTCTCGATTGTTGATTTATTGAGTCTGATTTCTGCCGCGCTTATTTTTACCCTCTTTTTCTATTATCCGCTGCGGATGATAGTCAGCCCGCACTATATGCGTATTTTCTGGCGGAGGGATGTCGCTCCTTATCTCGCCAAAGAAAAACGCCTGTTTACGCTTCTCTGGTTTGCCACTCTGGCGACGCTATTAGCGGTGCTGTGTACGCCTTTCGAGACAAAGTATATTGCTGGCTATCTGGTGCCAGTTCTGTTTATTGGATTTACCATCGGCGTGGGGAAAATCAGCTATCCGCTGTTGAATTTTAGTTGGGCTCTCACTGCGCTATTCCTGCTTAGCTATAACCGCAATTTTCTGCAGGGCGTGGGCTCAGAATATTCGCTGGCATTTATCCTTTCAGTTCTCATTTCTTTTAGTATTTGTTTGTTGTACATGGCGCGGATTAATCAACGCAGCGAATGGTTGAATCGACAATGGCACTCGCAGGCATTGACCGATCCGTTGACGCAACTGCCTAACCTGCGTGCGCTGGAACAATTTCTTTTACAGGATGCCGGGCAAAGCGTGTGTTATCTACGCATGGAAAACCTGGAATTTCTGAGCCGTCATTACGGTATGCAGATGCGCGTGCATTGCGAACGCGAGGTGTTTCGCGTGTTGCAGCCGCTGCTGCTGGAAAAGGAGAAAATTTTCCATCTGCCGGGCAGTGAATTATTGCTGGTATTGACGGGACCGGAGACGGAAGCCCGCCTGCAATATATGCTCAACGTGCTTAATAACCGCAAAATTTACTGGAACAATACCGGTCTGGACATGGAATACGGCGCATCGTGGGGAACATTCGATGGTCGCCAGGAAACCTTGCAACCGCTGTTGGGGCAATTAAGCTGGCTGGCGGAGCAATCCTGCTCGCACCGTCGGGTGCTTGCGCTGACCCAGAGTATTGAAGCCGCTTCCGGGCAGACGACGGAACGGGTGCTGCGGTTGCAGAAAATCCGTCAGGCGCTGGAGCGCGGCGCGCTGGTTTTGTATGCGCAACCCATTCGCGACGCGCAGGGAAAAGGGTATGACGAGATTCTGACGCGGCTTCGGTGCGACGACGGTATCATGATGCCCAATCAGTTCATTCCGCTTATCGCCCAGTTTAACCTGAGCGTACGGTTTGATATGCAGGTGATGGAAGCGCTATTGCAATGGCTGTCCGCACATCCTTCGGCGGAGCAGGGGGCGCGTTTTTCGGTTAATTTGATGCCGCTGACGCTGCTGCAAAAAGAGACGGCGTCGCGCATTATGCAGCTTTTTAAACGCTATGGCGTCCCGCCTGCTTCGGTCATCATCGAAATTACTGAAGAACAGGCCTTCTCTCATTCCGAAATCAGTATGCACAATATCAACCAGTTGCGTAAGTTTGGCCTAAAAATCGCCATTGATGATTTCGGCACCGGCTATGCAAACTATGAACGGCTAAAACGCCTCAAGGCGGACATCATTAAAATCGACGGCTGTTTCGTAAAAGATATTCTGACGGACTCCCTGGATGCGATGATCGTGAAATCCATCACTGATTTAGCGAAAGCGAAATCGTTGAGCGTCGTGGCTGAGTTTGTTGAAACGCCTGCGCAGCGCGATCTGCTATTGCAGCTTGGCGTACATAGTTTGCAGGGATATCTGATTGGCCGCCCGCGCCCGTTAGGCAAATAAGCGGCATAAAAAAACCGGGGATAGCTCCCCGGTTTCTACATTAAACGCAGACTTACAGTACCAGCGCCGCGATAGAGGCGGACAGTACGCTCACCAGCGTAGAACCGTAAACCAGTTTCAGACCAAAACGGGAAACCACGTTGCCTTGCTCTTCGTTCAGGCCTTTAATCGCGCCCGCAATAATACCGATGGAAGAGAAGTTCGCGAAGGACACCAGGAAGACGGAGATAATGCCTTCAGCGCGTGGAGAGAGGGTAGAGGCGATTTTCTGCAGATCCATCATCGCCACGAATTCGTTGGAAACCAGTTTGGTCGCCATGATACTTCCTACCTGCAGCGCTTCACTGGACGGTACACCCATTACCCATGCGACCGGGTAGAAGATGTAACCCAGAATGCCCTGGAAGGAGATGCTGTAGCCGAACCAACCGGTAACCGTTGCGAACAGCGCGTTCAGCGCCGCGATCAGCGCGATGAAGCCGATCAGCATCGCCGCGACGATAATCGCCACTTTAAAACCTGCCAGAATGTACTCGCCCAGCATTTCGAAGAAACTTTGGCCTTCATGCAGGTTCGACATCTGAATATTTTCTTCGCTGGCATCAACGACATAGGGGTTGATCAGCGACAGAACGATAAAGGTGCTGAACATATTCAGAACCAGCGCTGCGACCACATATTTAGGGTCCAGCATGGTCATATACGCGCCCACAATAGACATGGAAACGGTCGACATCGCCGTTGCAGCCATGGTGTACATGCGGTTACGGGACATTTTGCCGAGGATATCTTTATAAGCGATAAAGTTCTCAGACTGACCGAGGATCAGCGAGCTGACGGCGTTAAAAGATTCCAGTTTGCCCATACCGTTTACTTTGGACAGCAGGAAACCAATAGCGCGGATGACCACTGGCAGAACACGGATATGCTGGAGAATACCGATCAACGCGGAAATAAAGACGATCGGGCACAATACTTTCAGGAAGAAGAACGCCAAACCTTGATCGTTCATACTGCCGAAGACGAAGTTTGTCCCTTCGTTGGCAAATCCGAGCAGTTTTTCAAACATCTCGGAGAAACCTTTTACGAAGCCAAGGCCAACATCAGAGTTCAGGAAGAACCAGGCCAGTAGCACTTCGATAACAAGTAACTGAATGACATAACGAATGCGAATTTTTTTACGGTCACTGCTAACCAGCAGTGCGAGTACCGCAACAACGGCAAGCGCCAGGACAAAATGAAGGACGCGGTCCATATTTGCTCCAAATATGAGGCAGGTTTAATTTTCGTGCACATTCTATGCAACAGCCGTAAAGAAAACGAGATCCAACACACACTATAATAAGGACCTGTGACGAGATTCAAAATTAGTGATCTGTAATACACTTTTACTGTACTGAATATGAAAATGAAAAGTTATATCAGTGTGCTAATCTTGTAATGTTAAGCCAAACTGTTCTGATACAGGTCGTCATCGTATCGGTCTATCGTTTCACACTATCAAAGTAATCACCCGTACCCATTGAAATGCACTTGATAATCATTATCAATAAACATAGCATGAAACATAGCAAAGGCTATGTTTTTGAGGCAAAAGATGACTGACAATCGCGTAGAGAATAGCAGCGGACGGGCGGCGCGCAAGCTAAGGCTCGCATTAATGGGACCTGCGTTCATTGCCGCGATTGGTTATATCGATCCCGGTAACTTCGCGACCAATATTCAGGCCGGCGCCAGCTTTGGCTACCAGCTACTCTGGGTGGTGGTCTGGGCGAACCTGATGGCGATGCTGATTCAAATCCTCTCGGCAAAACTCGGAATCGCCACGGGCAAGAACCTGGCGGAGCAAATTCGCGACCATTATCCGCGCCCGGTAGTCTGGTTTTACTGGGTACAGGCGGAAATCATCGCGATGGCCACCGATTTAGCTGAATTTATCGGCGCGGCAATAGGTTTTAAGCTGATCCTGGGCGTCTCTTTATTACAGGGCGCGGTATTGACCGGTATCGCGACGTTTCTGATTTTAATGTTACAACGCCGCGGTCAAAAACCGCTTGAAAAAGTCATCGGCGGTTTACTGCTTTTTGTCGCCGCTGCTTACATTGTGGAGCTGTTTTTCTCTCAGCCTGATATGGCGCAGCTCGGCAAAGGAATGGTTATCCCGGCGCTACCGAACCCGGAAGCCGTATTCTTAGCCGCCGGCGTGCTTGGCGCGACGATTATGCCGCACGTGATTTATCTGCACTCGTCATTAACACAGCATCTGCACGGCGGAACGCGGCAACAACGGTACTCAGCAACGAAATGGGATGTCGCTATTGCTATGACGATTGCCGGTTTTGTCAATCTGGCAATGATGGCGACCGCCGCGGCGGCGTTTCATTTTAGCGGCCACACCGGCATCGCCGACCTCGATCAGGCATACCTGACGCTGGAACCGTTACTAAGCCATGCGGCGGCAACGGTGTTTGGTCTTAGTCTGGTAGCGGCAGGGCTTTCCTCCACTGTGGTAGGGACTCTGGCGGGGCAGGTGGTGATGCAAGGGTTTGTCCGTTTTCACATTCCGCTGTGGGTACGGCGCACCATTACCATGCTGCCCTCATTTATTGTGATTTTGATGGGGCTGGACCCTACCCGAATTCTGGTGATGAGTCAGGTGCTGCTGAGTTTTGGTATTGCGCTGGCGCTGGTGCCGCTCCTGATTTTCACCAGTAACGCTACGCTAATGGGCGAGCTGGTGAACACGCGGCGGGTAAAACAGATTGGCTGGATAATTGTCGTGCTGGTCGTCGCCCTGAATATCTGGTTGCTGGTTGGAACGGTGATGGGATTGTCATAAAGACAGAAAGATAGCAGGCCCGATGCGTGGGCGTCATCGGGCTGTTATTCAGCAGGAGGCTTAGTGATGATGTTTGTGACCCCGGCCTCGCCCGCGATGATCGTCGCGATCGCGCCAGCCTTCCCGATAACCGCGTTCATACGCTTTACGCTTATCCCAGCCGCGATGATAGCCGTTGTCATGGCGCCACCAGCGATTTTTACGCCATTCATAATGGTTGTGCCAGTAATCACGGTCGCGCCAGCGACCACCGTCCCAGTAGTTACCGTAATCATCGCGATCGCCAATCTGTAATTTTATTGAGGGCAACAGGGTGATTTCGCCCGCATTCGCGGCAAGCGGTGTAAAAGCCAGCAAGGCTGCCGCCAGAATCAGTGACCTGAACATACTTTCTCTCCTTCACGATCGAGCCGTCGCCGGCCTGTTAATGCAATATTACAAAGCAGTAAAGATTTGTTTCATCGCCTTAACTCTTAAATCATGAAGGAGAGCATTTTTTGCTAAAACCGCCCCTCCAGAATAGCGTCAATTTCTGCACATTCCGCCGCTGAAAAACGGCGATTGGCCAGCATTCCTACGGCATCTTCGATTTGCGACGGTTTGCTGGCGCCAATCAGTACCGAGGTAACGTTATCGTTACGCAGCACCCAGGCGAGCGCCATCTGAGACAATTTTTGGCCCCGTCGCGCAGCCAGTTCATTCAACTGGCGAACTTTTTCCAGTTTGTCGGCGGTAATCTGTTCTGGTTTAAGGAAACGGCTTCCGCTCGCCGCACGGGAATCTTCCGGAATGCCATTCAGATAACGGTCAGTGAGCTGCCCGCCCGCCAGCGGCGAGAAGGCAATACTACCGACGCCTTTTTCCTGCAATAGCGCCAGCAGCCCGTCCTCTACCCAACGCTCAAAAAGCGAATATTTAGGCTGATGAATCAGGCAAGGCGTGCCGAGATCCTCCAGAATATCGATAGCTTGTCTGGCCAGATCGGCAGGATAGTTAGAGATCCCCACGTACAACGCTTTGCCCTGGCGCACAAGGTGATCTAACGCTTTCATCGTCTCTTTAAGCGGCGTTTCGGGATCGGGACGATGGTGATAAAAGATATCGACATACTCCAGCCCCATACGTTTCAGGCTTTGATCGAGGCTGGCGATAAGGTATTTCCGTGAACCCCAGTCGCCATAAGGGCCATCCCACATGGTGTAGCCCGCTTTGGTGGAGATGACTAACTCATCGCGCCACGGTAAAAAATCTTCCTGCAGAATGCGGCCAAAATTGCATTCTGCGGAGCCCGGCGGCGGCCCATAATTATTGGCGAGATCAAAGTGGGTAATGCCCAGATCGAACGCGCGTTGCAGCAGCGCCCGGCTATTTTCTATCCGTGTCGCATCGCCGAAGTTGTGCCATAACCCCAGCGAAATAGCGGGAAGTTTGACGCCGCTGCGCCCGCAGCGACGATACTCCATTGTGTGATAACGATTTTCATCGGGCTGATAAATCATGACCTTTCCCCCTGTGGCGTGAATAAATAGTGTATACGGTTACACTCGCCAGGCGGTATCCGGATTTTACTGTTTGCCGCTGTAAACATTGTTTTCCAGGCTTTCATCCCCGTCGTGCTGGACAGCCATCGGCATTCCTTAATACTCAACATAATGTCAACGTCAAAAGGAAAGCTGTCATGCAAAACCCCTATACCGTGGCCGACTATTTGCTGGACAGACTGGCAGGATGCGGCATTGGCCATCTTTTTGGCGTACCGGGCGATTATAACTTGCAGTTTCTTGACCATGTGATTGACCACCCGACCTTGCGTTGGGTGGGATGCGCCAATGAGCTGAACGCCGCTTATGCCGCGGACGGCTATGCGCGCATGTCGGGCGCTGGAGCGCTACTCACCACCTTTGGCGTGGGAGAACTTAGCGCTATTAACGGTATCGCGGGCAGTTACGCGGAATATGTCCCGGTCTTGCATATCGTCGGCGCGCCTTGTAGCGCTGCGCAGCAGCGTGGCGAATTGATGCACCATACCCTCGGCGACGGCGATTTTCGTCATTTTTATCGCATGAGTCAGGCGATATCCGCTGCCAGCGCAATATTGGATGAACAGAACGCCTGCTTCGAGATTGACCGCGTATTGGGTGAAATGCTTGCCGCACGCAGGCCAGGATACATCATGTTGCCCGCCGACGTGGCGAAAAAAACGGCCATCCCGCCTACGCAGGCGCTGGCGTTGCCCGTGCATGAAGCGCAAAGCGGCGTGGAGACGGCTTTTCGTTACCACGCCCGTCAGTGCCTGATGAACAGTCGGCGCATTGCGCTATTGGCCGACTTTCTTGCCGGGCGTTTTGGTTTACGACCACTGTTGCAGCGCTGGATGGCGGAAACGCCCATCGCTCATGCGACACTACTGATGGGGAAGGGGCTTTTTGATGAACAGCACCCGAACTTCGTTGGCACCTATAGCGCTGGCGCCAGCAGCAAAGAAGTGCGTCAGGCCATAGAGGACGCCGATAGGGTTATCTGCGTCGGCACCCGTTTTGTCGATACCCTTACGGCCGGATTTACCCAACAATTGCCGGCGGAACGCACGCTGGAGATTCAGCCTTACGCGTCGCGCATCGGCGAAACCTGGTTCAACCTCCCGATGGCGCAGGCGGTGTCTACGCTGCGCGAACTGTGCCTGGAATGCGCTTTTGCGCCGCCGCCGACGCGTTCCGCCGGACAGCCAGTGCGGATTGATAAAGGAGAACTGACCCAGGAAAGCTTCTGGCAAACCTTACAGCAGTATCTCAAACCCGGCGATATTGTCCTTGTCGACCAGGGGACCGCCGCCTTTGGCGCTGCCGCGCTGTCGCTTCCTGACGGCGCGGAAGTTGTGGTTCAGCCGCTGTGGGGGTCTATCGGCTATTCCTTGCCCGCCGCGTTTGGCGCGCAAACCGCCTGCCCCGATCGGCGGGTAATTCTGATTATTGGCGATGGCGCGGCGCAGCTCACGATTCAGGAGATGGGCTCGATGTTACGCGACGGGCAGGCGCCGGTTATCCTGCTGCTCAACAATGACGGCTATACCGTAGAGCGCGCCATTCACGGCGCGGCCCAGCGGTATAACGACATCGCGAGCTGGAACTGGACGCAGATACCACCGGCGCTAAACGCGGCGCAACAGGCGGAGTGCTGGCGGGTGACGCAGGCTATCCAACTGGCAGAGGTCCTCGAACGGTTGGCGCGCCCACAACGTCTGTCATTTATTGAAGTGATGTTGCCAAAAGCCGATCTGCCGGAATTACTGCGTACCGTGACCCGGGCGCTGGAAGCCCGCAACGGGGGATAATGGCCCCCGCTGCGCCGGATTAGGGTTCGTGACGGTTGGCGGCCAGCAACGGTTTTCCCGCCAGCAATAGCCAGGCGGGGAGCATCACAATGCAGAGCAGCGGCAGCAGATTGGTATCCGGTACGACGACTGCCGCCATAAACAGACTGAGCCAGCCGTCGCGCGTCACTACCAGCACTAAGCCAAGAATCGCGCAGGAGACGGTAATCGCCGCGGGTACGGCCTCAACATGGGCATGGAGCATGAGCCCCAGCGCCGCGCCGATAAACACAGCCGGAAAAATGCGCCCGCCGCGAAAGCCGCTCGCCGCCGCGATGACCAGCGCGGCGAGTTTGACGACGGCTAAGGTAAAATAATCTCCCGCGCCCAACGTCTGGCTAAACGCCATTTGTTGCATTTCGTCCAGGCCTTTAAACAGGGTAAGCGGCCCGCCAATGACGCCCAGAATACCCAGTATAAAACCGCCAATGCCGAGAATCAGGACCGGATTTTTCAGTCGGTGCAGCAACTCATGCAGACGCGGAAGGCACCAGACGGCGACCATCCCTGCGGCAATGGCGATCGCCGCGACGATCGCTCCGCTGGCAATGTCCACCAGCCGCATCTGCGTGTAATGGGCGATGGGTAACGAAAAATGCGGATGAAAGAACAGGCTGGTGGTGAGTGACCCCGCCGCTGCCGCCATTAACGGCGCAAACAGGCGATCCCACATGGGAATATCGTTAGAGCCGCTAAGGGTTTGCGAAAAAATCAGCGCTGCGGCGACGGGCGTGCCGAACAGCGCGCCGATGGTGCCCGCTGAGGCCAGAATCGTCCAGTCTAACGCCGTGATACGCGGAAACAGGCGGGAGCCGAAAGCCGCCGCCAGCGCGATATTTATTGTCATTATCGGATGCTCTGGCCCCAAACTTACCCCACCAGCAAGGCCGATGATTAAGGCGAGAAGCAGCCCGGGCAGCGCAGATGGCGAGACCGGCATACTGATTAACGGTTCGATGGCCGGATCGGGGCCAGCGTGTCCGGGACTGTAACGGATAATCAAACCCACCACGATCCCGGTTAGCGTGAGCATGCCCACTATCCAGAACGGCGAATCATAAGCGATGCCGATGCTGGTGGGCAGTCGTTGCCAAAGAAATTGCTGAAAAACCGACGCGACTTTCATCGCAGCGATTAAAACCAGGCTTGACGCTACGCCAATAATCAGCGCGGGGAGCGACAGCAGCAGCATCGTTCGGGCACGCGGGTGGAACATAATCTCTTCCTTACACGGGGTCGTATACCTATTTTGCACAGCCTGCCCGACGGCATTGCTGCAATTGGTGCTGAAACAAGAAAGTAATTCTGTGATGAAGATCTATATTTATAGGCAGTCAGCCTGATGGCCGTTGTTGTTATGCCCCCATGAATTTACAGTGTGACAAAGACTTATTTTGACTTTAGCGGAGCAGTAGAAGAATGACAAAGTATGCTTTAGTAGGAGATGTAGGCGGCACGAATGCGCGTCTTGCCCTGTGTGATATCGCCAGTGGAGAAATCTCGCAGGCCAAAACGTATTCCGGCCTGGATTATCCCAGTCTTGAGGCCGTGGTGCGCGTTTATCTCGATGAGCATAGCGTCAGCGTGGAAGATGGTTGTATCGCCATAGCCTGTCCGATTACCGGTGACTGGGTAGCGATGACTAACCATACCTGGGCTTTTTCTATTGCGGAAATGAAAAAAAATCTCGGCTTTAGCCATCTGGAAATCATCAACGATTTCACCGCCGTGTCGATGGCGATCCCGATGCTGAAAAAAGAGCATTTAATTCAGTTCGGCGGCGGCGAACCGGTAGACGGCAAACCTATTGCGGTGTATGGCGCGGGAACCGGCTTGGGCGTGGCGCATCTGGTGCATGTGGATAAGCGTTGGATTAGCCTTCCGGGCGAAGGCGGGCATGTCGATTTTGCGCCTAATAGCGAAGAAGAAGCTATGATTCTGGAAATATTGCGCGCCGAAATTGGCCACGTTTCCGCCGAGCGCGTGCTGTCTGGCCCGGGGCTGGTGAATCTTTACCGGGCGATTGTTAAGTCCGACAACCGTCTGCCGGAAAATCTGCGCCCGAAAGATATTACCGAACGCGCCCTGGCGGATAGCTGTATCGATTGTCGCCGCGCGTTGTCGCTCTTTTGCGTCATCATGGGGCGATTTGGCGGCGATCTGGCGTTAACCATGGGGACATTTGGCGGCGTTTATATCGCTGGCGGTATTGTCCCGCGCTTCCTGGAATTTTTTAAAGCGTCCGGCTTCCGTGGTGGCTTTGAAGATAAAGGCCGCTTTAAAGATTATGTACACGGAATTCCGGTCTATCTGATTGTCCATGATAATCCTGGCTTGTTAGGCTCCGGCGCGCATCTGCGCCAGACATTAGGCCATATTCTATAAGTCAGATGGCGGCATAAACGCCTTATCCGGCCTACAAAAGTGTGTCATCTGTAGGCCTGATAAGCGCAGCGTCATCAGGCAATGAAACATTCTCTTGCCAGTCTCAAACCGCGTGCCTCACGCGGTTTTTTTCATTGCCTTTCCTGTGCATGAATACTTCAACTGTCTGAATTATTTCACTTTACTCTTGCTGAGCGAAAGATCAAACACCAGCGCGTTGAGTCATCACGTCATGGCGGTTAGTCAGGCGAAAACAGGGATTTATTTTACTATACGTATCCGGTTCGCTGCCTTATTTACGGTTTTATCGCGGCATCTTGCTGGAAAGGATCCTCATTTTAGGGGAAATGTCCCTGAAAAACACCGCAATATGACATGATTGAATACCATTAGCGTTAGTAAGGGTTTTGATTAAAGAGGAAAAACCACAAAATCAAAAGGGGATTATTTGAGATAAGGTTTATTGACAGGAAATTATCGTCGGCTGTATCACATTAGGTAAATTCAATGATATCAAGTTGTTAATAATATGATTTGTTTGATGCTATAACTGACATGCTTAAAAGGTAAATTTTTACGCTTGTTCCTCTTTTTTCGTCGCTAAAAAATATTTTCATTAGCCTCTCGACAGGAAGAAAATTTTCAGGCTATTTTCTAAAGGAGCCACCATCGTGGCAGCGTCGCTCGGACGGTCCGGGCGCTAACGTTAATCTGAGGATATTATGGCTGACTTCCGCCCTGAACGTCGCTTTACGCGTATCGATCGCCTTCCGCCCTATGTTTTTAACATCACCGCTGAACTCAAAATGGCTGCGCGTCGGCGCGGCGAAGATATTATTGATTTCAGTATGGGTAATCCTGATGGCGCAACCCCTCCCCACATTGTCGAAAAACTTTGCACCGTCGCGCAGCGTCCGGATACGCACGGTTATTCCACGTCTCGCGGCATACCGCGTTTACGTCGCGCGATTTCTCACTGGTATCAGGAACGTTATGATGTCGATATCGATCCGGAAACCGAAGCGATTGTGACCATCGGTTCCAAAGAGGGACTGGCGCATTTAATGCTGGCGACGCTGGATCATGGTGATACGGTACTGGTGCCGAACCCCAGTTACCCGATTCATATCTATGGCGCCGTTATCGCCGGGGCGCAGGTGCGTTCGGTTCCATTGGTAGAGGGAGTGGATTTCTTCAACGAGCTGGAGCGCGCTATTCGCGAAAGTTATCCGAAACCGAAAATGATGATTTTGGGTTTTCCATCTAACCCTACGGCCCAGTGCGTCGAACTGGAATTTTTTGAAAAAGTGGTCGCTCTGGCTAAACGTTATGATGTGCTGGTGGTGCACGATCTGGCGTATGCCGATATCGTGTACGACGGCTGGAAAGCGCCATCCATTATGCAGGTGCCTGGCGCACGCGACGTGGCGGTCGAATTTTTCACGCTGTCGAAAAGCTATAATATGGCGGGCTGGCGTATTGGGTTTATGGTGGGTAATAAAACCCTGGTCAGCGCGCTGGCGCGCATTAAAAGTTATCACGATTATGGCACCTTTACCCCGCTTCAGGTGGCGGCTATCGCCGCTCTGGAAGGCGATCAGCAGTGCGTGCGCGATATCGCCGAGCAGTATAAACGTCGTCGCGATGTGCTGGTGAAGGGGCTGCATGAGGCGGGCTGGATGGTTGAAATGCCGAAAGCCTCAATGTACGTCTGGGCGAAAATCCCGGAGCAATATGCGGCGATGGGATCGCTTGAGTTTGCCAAGAAGCTGCTGAATGAGGCGAAGGTTTGCGTTTCTCCAGGGATAGGCTTTGGTGATTATGGCGACACCCATGTACGCTTTGCATTAATAGAGAATCGCGACCGCATTCGCCAGGCCGTCAGAGGGATTAAAGCGATGTTCCGCGCCGATGGCGTGCTGCCGTCACATCCAAAACCCGTTGAAGCGAGCACGGAGTAGAAAAGCAAACAGGAGCCCCATGGCTCCTGTTTTTCTTTGCATTGTACTTTTAAATCATCAGGGCGAAAGTACCGGCCCAAACGATGACCATAAATGAAATGCCCATAAAGAAATATTTCACGTTTCATCTCTCCGCGTACCTGTCGTACGCCTAAATGAACTTACACTTACCTGATTATAGAGAGTTGATGCCGGACAATACGAAATTGAGAATTATTCGTGTTTCGACCGCCTGCATCACCTCAGAATTCTGCGCGTCATCGCTCCAGACGGCGCTAATGTACGCCTAAAAATGAGGTGAAACAAGAGGCATTTTCTTATTTACTTTTAGTAACTTACGAGTGTCGGGAATCGGCGACAGTTTAATTTCTGACAGTGATGAATCGCTATTGAGCGACGCCGCCGACACAGTAAAAAATCGCCTGTAAACAGGAGACTTATCGCTAAAAGCAGGAATGAGTAATTTACGATATGAATATTATGACAATGCGAAATGCCAAAATAAAAGGCCTTGCGGCCTTTTTCAGATGTAGAGTGACGCTTCCCCCAACGGGCGAGTCTTGAAACGGCGATGGATCCAGAGATATTGCTCCGGGGCGCGCATGATCTCTTTCTCAATAATTTTATTCATATAGGCAGCGGCTTGATTTTCATCTGCCGGGTAACCTTCCATTTCAGGGGTAATATACAGACGATAACCCGAGTTATCGGATTTCCTGACCATTGTAACGGTCAACATGGCGGCGCCAGACAGCCTGGACAGTACATAGGTGCCGTTGGTGGTGGCGACGTTTTCAACCGCGAAGAATGGCGCAAAGGAGCTGCCTTTAGGGCCGTAGTCCTGGTCGGGAGCAAACCAAACGGCTTCCCCTTTTTTTAGCGCGCCCACAATGCCGCGCAGATTGTTTCTGCCGATCATCGCTTTATTTGAGCGCATACGACCGCGCGTCTGCACCCACTCCATGAGCGGATTGTTGTGCGGACGATAGGTCGCCATCATCGGCTGGCAGAGACCCATTACCCGCCCTCCCAATTCCAGCGACATAAAATGCACGCCAACGACCATTACGCCGCGATTTTGCGCCTGCGCACGGGTAAGGTTGTCCAGCCCGTCCACATCAAACCATTTGCGAACCCGGCTATCAGGCCAGAACCAGGCCATGCCCGTTTCAAGCAGCGCCATGCCAAGAGAGTGGAAATTCTCGGCGATCAGTTTTTCCCTTTCTTCCCGGGAGAGGGTCGGAAAACAGAGTTCAATATTTTTCTGGGCGATCGACTCACGTCGCTTCAGGAAGGGGCGCGCCAGCTTACCGGTGCGGGTGCCCAGAAAACGCAAAACCGGGTAGGGAAGCTGCACCAGTAACCAGAGGACGCCAACGCCAAACCACGTCAGCCAGTAGCGCGGGTGCAAAAACGCGCGTGAAAATTTGCTTTGAGGAAACATAAAATACCTTCTGTAGATACGAAAATAATGTATCGCAGAAGAGTCATTATCCGCAGCGGTACACTCTGAAATACGCATCATCCTTCAAGTTGCGTTCGCTTATCCGAAGCACTTACTTGAGTAAGCCCATCAGGGTAACTTGAATGATTTACGTATAGTTAGGCCATCATGTACGACAATGGTTCCCGTAAGGAGTGTAAAACTAAGTCAGTACTAAACCACGAGGGCATGAACGCCAGGCAGGCTAATGTACCACCAGTTATTTACTCGCGCCCAGAAATTCTTTATCAAGAAGCGTAAATATTTCTCCCGTAGCAAAAATAAGCTAATCATTATTTTTAATGCATTGTTTTTACAGTGATAATTTTATTTCAGACGAAGATCATTGAAAAATGATTAGAAAAATAAAATGTGAGATAAATGTTATGGAAATGACGTGCTGATAAGGTTTATCTTAAAGGAGAAGTGAGAGGGACCGTAAGGCTATATGGAAGCCTTGCCATAGACAGGAGGTATTATAGATGATCTATTTATGGACATTTCTTGCAATAAGTATACTTGCCGTGAGTTGCTATATCGGTCAGGTGATGGGGGCTTTTTCTGCGGTTTCTTCTTTTACGGGAATGGTTATCCTTGCCGCGCTGATTTATTTACTCAATGTATGGCTGCAGGATGGCGATGACATCGTTAGCGGATTATTGCTTTTTCTTGCACCGGCATGTGGGTTAATTATTCGCTTTATGGTGGGATACGGTAAGCGTTAGTCAGTAGATACCCTTCATACTTCAAGTGGCTTATGTGTTGGCTACGGATTACCCGGCCCATTCATGGGCCTCGCCCTGACGGGACGTCGCTCACCCCAGTCACATCGTTATCTATGCTCCTGGGGACTCACTCCCTTGCCGCTTTTAAGCAACTCGAATTATTTTGGGTATACACGATGTCAGCGAATAGATAGCGCCGACAATGTCGGCGCTTCTGTTCCCCGGGAAGGCTAATCGTTTATTGCGCGTCCGCAAGCTGCAGCGAGTCCTGATTATGTAACGCATTCTGGCGCTGGCGTTCCAGTTCCAGCGCGCCGCGATGGGAGAGGTAACAGAATAGAATGCAGCACACGATGCCGCCCATCAGAAGATAAAATCCGCCGTACCAGCCCAGTTTATCCACCATGACGCCAAACAGGCTGGTGCCCAACGAGGCGCCGAAAATATAGCTCATGAACCCACGTAATCCGACGGCGGAACCTACGGCAAAGCTGGGGACTATCTCCATTGTCTGTACGGACGCGAGGAATTGCGGAACGTAAATCAGACAACCTACAATGGCGGCGAAAATCGTTACCATTAGCAAAGATTCACTTTTCCAGTATCCGATCAGACAGACAAAAATCAGCGCCATGCAAATCATGGCTAACGGCATTCTGCGGCCCTTAAACAGTTTATCTGACAGCCAGCCTGCCAGTAGCGTGGAGGGAATCGCCGCCCACTCGAAAAAGAGAAACGCGACGCTCATCTGTTCTTTTGAAAAGTGTTTTACTGTCAACAGATAGATAGGCAACCAGCTAATCATGCCAAACCGCACCATATAGACGAAGACATCCACCAGCGAAATATACCAGGCATTTTTATTGCGCAGCACATAAGTACAGAAGATTTGCCATGCGCTCATATTTTCCGGCGCTTTTGCCGTATTCTTCGTTTTCAGTACGACTTTTTCTTCCGGCATCATCTGTTCCAGTGAGGGAAGACCTTCTTCGCGTGGCGAACCTTTTCCCAAGACCAGAACAATTAAGGCAAAAATGACGGCGACGCAGGCCGGAACGATATAACTGGCGCTTTGCCAGTGTTCGTTGCCCAATATCGCAAAAGCCGCACCGACGATAGGCGCGACGATCCCGCCGCCAACGTTATGCGAGATATTCCAGAAGGCGCCTACGCGTCCGCGTTCCCGACGAGGGAACCAGTTTGCAATAGTAATAAACGAGGGGCCGACGCCCATGCCCTGAAAAAGGCCATTGAAGACCACCAGAGCGGCAAATATCCAGAATGCGCTACTGAATCCCAGCCCAACGTTAACAATCGCGCAGAGTACCAGACCGCACGCCATGAAGACTTTTGGGCTGGCTTTATCCGCCAGACTGCTCATTACGCCTTTACTGATTCCGTAAGCAATAAGCATACAGCTACTCAGCAGGCCGATTTGCGTAGCGCTGAGATCCAATTGCTCTTTTAAATAAGGCGTCGATAATGTGAAATTGTTTCTGACTATATAGTAAGCGAGATATCCCAGAAATACGCTTAACAATGCCTGTATACGATATCGACCATATGTGGCCTGGACTTTTTCCGGTGGGACTTTATGCGCCGATTGCCCTGTTTTTAATATTGTTAACATGGAGTCACCTGTATTTTATAGTGAGATGAACATCAGGAGGTTTTGTCGGTAGAGTGAAAGGAGTGACAATAAAAATCAAGTCGAAGAAATGTGTCAAAATTGACTCAATTGGGTGAATTTAAAGGTTATTTTTGACCCATCCTGAAGGGTGTGGTGAAACTTTAATTATTGGCATGGCCGTTTTATCGTTAGCATGTGCGGATATTAACAAATTTGCTGCCAGTGATCTGATACGCTTTATTGATGTTTTCGGGCGACGGACCCGTTATTATTCAAATAACGCTGTTCTGGATGCCAACAGAAATAAAAGGGTAAGTTTTGTCTCAATATTTTCTTTATGTGATATCGATATTTATGAACGGGATCACAAATCGACTTTTCTCATACTGTGGTTGTTTCGCCAGAGTGGGCGCTTTTACGCTATGGCTGGCGGCGATGTTCGGTTCTTGCCAGGCGTACAGCCGCGAGCTGGTGATGGCAACGACCTTTTCACCCAGCGCGACCGCCTGGATTATCCAGCGCTGGCAGACGGAGCCGGGTTCCGTCATGATTCGTACGCTCAACCGTACCAGCGGTTCTTTAGAGCAATTACTTGATACGGCGAATGCGGAAAATGTCGATCTGATCCTGACGTCATCCCCCATGCTGTTGCAACACCTTCAGGAGCACCAAAAGCTGGCGCTATTGGATAGCGCGCCTGCCGCCAGCCAGAAGCTGGTGCCGCGTTCTATCCGCTCAACTTCAGTGGCGGTAGCGGTATCCGGATTTGGGCTATTGATCAATCGTTCAGCGCTCGCTGCGCGCCATCTTCCGCCGCCTGCCGACTGGCAGGATATGGGCCTGCCCAGTTACCAGGGCGCTCTATTAATGAGCAGTCCGTCACGCTCAGACACGAATCATTTGATGGTGGAGTCGCTGTTGCAGCAAAAAGGCTGGACGGCAGGGTGGGCGACGCTGCTGGCAATCTCGGGTAATCTGGTCACGATTTCCTCTCGCAGTTTCGGCGTAGCGGATAAAATTAAAAGCGGGCTTGGCGTTGCCGGGCCGGTCATTGATAACTATGCTAATTTGCTACTTAACGATCCTAATCTTGCTTTTACCTATTTCCCGTATTCTGCGGTGTCGCCCACTTACGTCGCGGTGTTGAAAAACAGCCGTCATGCAGACGAAGCGCGTGCTTTTATTCATTACTTATTAAGTCCGAAAGGGCAAAGGATACTGGCTGACGCGAATACCGGTAAGTATCCCGTCGCACCGCTTAGCGCCGATAATCCTCGCGCCGCGCAACAACAGCGTTTGATGGCCCAGCCGCCGTTGAACTATCGTCTGATCCTGAAGCGTCAGCAACTGGTACAACGCATGTTTGATACCGCGATCAGTTTTCGACTTGCGCAGCTTAAAGATGCATGGCGAGCGTTGCACAGCGCAGAAACGCGGCTTAAACGCCCCTTACCTGAAATCAGAGCTTTATTGACCAGCGTCCCGGTGGATGCGGCAAGCAGTGAGGATGAAACCTGGCTGGCGCAGTTTGATAATAAAAGCTTTGCCGAACAAAAAATGATGGAGTGGCAGATCTGGTTTCTGAACAATCAGCGGCTGGCGATTCACAAACTGGAAGAGCTGAAATGAAGGGGAGATTATTGCAACGGCTTCGTCAGCTCAGTATCAGCAACAGTTTACGGGGTGCATTTTTAACGGGCGCATTACTGACGCTGATTGTCAGTATGGTCAGCCTTTATTCCTGGCATGAGCAAAGTTCGCAGGTTCGCTATTCGCTTGATGAATATTTTCCTCGCATCCACTCCGCTTTTTTAATTGAGGGGAACCTGAATCTGGCCGTGGATCAGCTCAATGAATTTTTGCTGGCGCCGAACACGACGGTACGTTTGCAGTTACGTACGCAGATTATTCAGCATCTGGATAAGATTGAGCGTCTCAGTCAGGGGCTTCAGCTTGCTGAACGCCGGCAACTGGCCGTCATTTTACAGGATAGCCGGACCTTGCTGGCGGAACTGGACAACGCCCTCTACAACATGTTTTTGGTGCGGGAGAAAGTCAGCGAGCTTTCCGCTCGCATTGACTGGCTCCATGATGATTTCACCACGGAGCTAAATTCGCTGGTACAGGATTTTACCTGGCAGCAGGGGACGCTACTCGATCAAATTGAGGCGAATCAGGGCGACGCGGCGCAGTACTTGCAACGTTCGCGCGAGGTGCAGAACGAGCAGCAGCAGGTATATACCCTGGCGCGAATTGAAAATCAGATTGTTGACGACCTGCGCGACAGATTGAATGAGCTCAAGTCTGGCAATAATGACGGGATGCTGGTGGAGACCCATATTCGCTATCTGGAAAACCTAAAAAAAACGGCGGATGAGAATATTCGTGCGCTCGATGACTGGCCCAGTACGATCACGCTGCGGCAAACCATCGACGAACTATTGGAAATCGGGATGGTAAAAAATAAGATGCCCGATACCATGCGCGATTATGTTGCGGCGCAAAAAGCCTTACTGGACGCCAGCCGCGCCAGAGAGGCTACGCTAGGGCGCTTTCGCACGCTGCTTGAGGCGCAGTTAGGTAGTAGTCACCAGCAAATGCAGACGTTCAATCAACGCCTGGAACAGATTGTTCGCGTTAGCGGCGGGCTTATTTTAGTGGCGACGCTCCTGGCGTTGCTGCTGGCCTGGGGACTCAACCACTATTTTATCCGTTCCCGGCTGGTAAAGCGTTTTACCGCGCTTAATCAGGCTGTGGTACAGATAGGGCTGGGGAGAACCGACTCGACTATCCCGGTTTACGGGCGCGATGAGCTAGGACGGATAGCCCGTTTGCTACGTCATACGCTGGGCCAGCTCAATATGCAACGCAGACAGCTTGAACAAGAGGTCGCCGAGCGCAAAGAGATAGAGGCCGACCTGCGCGCCATGCAGGATGAGTTGATTCAGACGGCGAAACTGGCGGTAGTCGGCCAGACCATGACCACGCTGGCGCATGAAATTAACCAGCCGCTGAATGCGCTTTCAATGTATTTATTTACGGCGGGACGCGCGATTGAACAAGGTCAGAGCGGACAGGCGAGAAATACGCTCACCAAAGCGGAAGGGCTCATTAACCGGATTGACGCCATCATCCGTTCGCTGCGGCAGTTTACCCGCCGGGCGGAGCTGGAAACGCCATTGTATCCCGTTGATCTGCGCCAAACCTTCGTGGCGGCATGGGAGTTATTAGCCATGCGCCACCAATCCCGGCAGGGAGCGCTTTCACTGCCAACCGACACCGTATGGGTTAGCGGCGATGAAGTGCGTATTCAGCAGGTTCTGGTGAATGTGCTGGCGAATGCGCTTGACGCCTGTTCGCATGATGCGGTGATCGCGGTGACGTGGCAGACGCAGGGAGAGGCGCTGGAGGTTTATATTGCAGATAATGGCCCTGGCTGGCCTGTGGCGCTGTTGCCCTCTTTACTCAAGCCGTTTACCACTAGTAAAGCTGTCGGGTTGGGTATTGGGCTGTCGATTAGCGTGTCGCTGATGGCGCAAATGAAGGGCGACCTGCGTCTGGCGTCGACGCTGACGCGTAACGCTTGCGTGGTGCTGCAATTCTCGGTAACGGATGTCGATGATGTTGAATGATGAATGTTCTATTTTGCTGATTGATGATGACGTTGATGTACTTGACGCCTATACCCAAATGCTTGAGCAGGCAGGCTACCGCGTGCGTGGCTTTACCCATCCTTTCGAGGCCAAAGAGTGGGTAAAAGCGGATTGGGAGGGGATCGTTTTGAGCGATGTGTGTATGCCGGGGTGTTCCGGTATCGATCTTATGACGCTGTTTCATCAGGATGACGATCAACTGCCAATCTTATTGATTACCGGACATGGCGATGTACCGATGGCGGTTGATGCGGTGAAGAAGGGCGCCTGGGATTTTCTGCAAAAACCCGTCGATCCGGGCAAACTGTTGATATTAATTGAAGACGCGCTACGCCAGCGCCGGTCGGTCATTGCACGGCGGCAATATTGCCAGCAGACGTTACAGGTTGAACTGATTGGGCGCAGCGAGTGGATGAATCAGTTTCGACAACGGTTACAACAACTGGCGGAAACGGACATTGCCGTATGGTTTTACGGTGAGCATGGCACTGGACGTATGACTGGCGCCCGTTATCTCCATCAACTGGGGCGTAACGCGAAAGGGCCGTTTGTACGCTATGAACTGACGCCGGAGAATGCCGGGCAGTTGGAGACATTCATCGACCAGGCGCAAGGAGGTACGCTGGTGTTGAGTCATCCCGAATATCTGACACGCGAACAGCAGCACCATCTGGCGCGTTTACAAAGCCTGGAGCATCGGCCTTTTCGTTTGGTGGGCGTTGGCAGCGCTTCGCTGGTGGAGCAGGCGGCAGCTAACCAGATTGCGGCCGAGCTTTACTACTGTTTCGCCATGACCCAAATCGCCTGCCAGTCTCTTTCTCAGCGACCGGATGATATCGAACCGTTATTTCGCCATTATCTTCGAAAAGCCTGCCTGCGGCTCAATCATCCAGTGCCGGAAATAGCGGGGGAATTACTGAAAGGAATAATGCGACGCGCCTGGCCAAGCAATGTGCGCGAATTGGCTAATGCGGCAGAGCTTTTTGCTGTTGGCGTGCTGCCGCTGGCGGAAACGGTCAACCCGCAGTTGCTTCTGCAGGAGCCGACCCCGCTTGACCGGCGCGTTGAAGAGTATGAGCGACAAATTATTACCGAAGCATTAAATATTCATCAGGGACGAATTAATGAAGTGGCGGAGTACCTGCAAATTCCCCGTAAAAAACTTTATCTGCGCATGAAAAAATATGGTTTAAGTAAAGAGCATTATAAATTCTGATATTACAGTTACTTTCAATCTGGCTGACAACATCAGCAGCGATGTCGTTAGCCAGATAACGTCGCATCACCGTAATGGTAAATCATTCCATCATGATTATAGATTGCTTATTATTCACCTGAGCATCAAATTCTATTTCTTAACTTCAATATAAGGTAAAAATGCGTCAAGTTCTCTGGCGTAATAAATGTACTCTTGTCCGTCGATTTGACAAGATGAAAACTTCATCACCTCTCCAGATTACATCTGAATATGAGGACAAGAGAAATGAAAAAACATGCTATTGCAGTAATGATGATCGCCGTATTTTCTGAGTCGGTTTATGCGGAGTCTACCTTATTTATTCCGGACGTCTCTCCTGATAGCGTCACGACATCCCTTTCCGTGGGTGTGTTAAATGGTAAATCCAGGGAGCTGGTTTATGATACCGACACCGGGCGGAAGCTGAGTCAACTGGACTGGAAAATAAAAAATGTCGCCACGTTGCAGGGGGATTTATCATGGGAACCCTATTCGTTCATGACGCTGGACGCCCGCGGCTGGACGTCTTTGGCGTCGGGATCGGGTCATATGGTTGACCATGACTGGATGAGCAGTGAGCAGCCTGGCTGGACCGATCGTTCAATTCATCCGGACACCAGCGCCAACTATGCTAATGAATACGATTTGAACGTGAAAGGTTGGTTATTGCAGGGCGATAACTACAAGGCGGGCGTAACAGCGGGCTATCAGGAAACCCGTTTTAGCTGGACGGCAAGAGGCGGGTCTTATATTTATGATAATGGTCGATATATTGGTAATTTTCCTCATGGCGTGCGCGGCATAGGTTATAGCCAGCGTTTCGAAATGCCCTATATCGGGCTGGCGGGTGATTATCGTATTAATGACTTTGAGTGTAATGTACTGTTTAAATACAGCGACTGGGTAAATGCGCATGATAATGACGAACACTACATGCGCAAACTTACCTTCCGTGAAAAAACGGAAAATTCACGATATTATGGCGCTTCTATTGACGCCGGATATTATATTACCAGTAATGCAAAAATCTTTGCTGAGTTTGCTTACAGTAAATATGAAGAAGGTAAGGGCGGTACGCAAATCATAGATAAAACCAGCGGTGATACGGCGTATTTTGGTGGCGATGCCGCAGGTATAGCTAATAATAACTATACGGTTACCGCGGGGTTGCAGTACCGCTTCTAGACCACATCAGGATGTCATCGGTCATAACCGGCCGATGACGACTTTTTGCTGAACGTGTGGCATATCCGGTGATGTTGCATAGGGGCAATAAAAGCAACATGAAAGGGGAACCGCTCGAAAGGTTATGCAGCAAGAAGAGAATGTCCTGGGTATCAATGGTGTCCCCTGCAGGAATCGAACCTGCAACTAGCCCTTAGGAGGGGCTCGTTATATCCATTTAACTAAGGGGACAACGCGGCGCCAGTATAGCGTTTTTTATTCGCCGGAGTAAGTGTAGCGCCGCCTGACTGGTTAAACCGTCGCCACTCAGCGCTGTTTTTCCGCTTTTTTTCGCTCCCGTTCCAGGCGCTCGCCGCGTAGCCTCGCTTCTTCCTTACGTTTATTGCTCATATCGTTGCGGATCTGCGCGTGGCTCATTAATGCGAAAATAAAAGTGCCGCCGCAGATATTCCCGGCAAGTGTGGGAAGGGCGAAGGGCCAGAGAAAGTCGCTCCAGGGCAGCGTGCCGTTGAAAACCAAATACAAAATTTCAACGGAACCGACGACAATATGGGTGGTATCGCCCAGCGCGATAAGCCAGGTCATCAAAATAATGACCACAATTTTTGCCCCGCCTGCAGCAGGAAACATCCATACCATTGTGGCGATGATCCAGCCAGAGATAATCGCGTTGGCAAACATCTCCGTTGGGCTATTTTTCATGACCTCCATACCAATTTTGACAAAGGCGTCGCGGGTCTCTTCATCAAATATAGGCATATATTCAAATGCCCACGCCGCAACCCCGGTGCCAATAAGGTTGCCCAATAAGACTACGCCCCATAAGCGCATCAGCAGGCCAACGTTACTCAGAGTGGGATTTTGCATTACCGGCAATACGGCAGTAACGGTATTTTCAGTAAATAATTGCTGGCGGGCCATGATGACAATGATAAAACCAAAGGTATAGCCGAGATTTTCCAGTAAAAAGCCGCCGGGAACGCCTTCAAGCTGCACGTGGAAAATCCCTTTCGCCAGGAGTGATGCCCCCATAGAAAGTCCTGCGGCAATGGCTGACCAGAGCAAAGCCATCGCATCGCGTTCCATCTCTTTTTCACCATCCTGGCGAATATGTTCATGAATCGCCATGGCGCGGGAAGGAAGACGATCTTCATCCACTTCAATCTCTTTACCGCTTTGTTTTTCTTCGCTTTCAACTTCCAGGTCACTGCTGTGCCGGTTAATTTTATCGTCGTTAAGGCTATCCATGATGATCTCTGCTGATTAACACATATTAATAAAGCGTAGCGGTTTTTCATTTACCCAGGCCGGGGCATTCTCCGAAAAAATAAAAATGATCACGCTCGTTTTTATCTGTTTCGTTAGAATAGGGCCGTCACGTTGTTGCGTTACCAGGCTATGCTCAAAGCAATGAGATCGCGCATATAGACATCGTTTGACGTGCTGTTAAAATCGCTCACACCTAAACAGGCGGATACGGTAGCGTTCCGTCATGGATGGCAATCAGCGATAGCCATAATTCACAGGGAGACATCTATGAAGCTTCGCCTGTCGGCGCTGGCGCTGGGAACCACACTGCTGGTCGGGTGTGCGAGTTCCGGTACAGAACAGCAGGGGCGTTCAGACCCATTTGAAGGGTTTAACCGCACCATGTACAACTTCAACTTTAATGTGCTGGACCCGTATGTTGTTCGGCCGGTCGCGGTCGCCTGGCGTGATTATGTTCCACAGCCTGCGCGTAACGGTTTAAGTAATTTCACCGGCAACCTCGAAGAACCGGCGATCATGGTGAACTATTTCCTGCAGGGCGATCCTTATCAGGGTATGGTGCATTTCACACGTTTCTTCCTGAATACCTTATTAGGGATGGGCGGCTTTATTGACGTCGCGGGAATGGCGAATCCTAAGCTGCAGCGCGTTGAACCGCATCGCTTTGGCAGTACGCTGGGCCATTATGGCGTGGGGTATGGGCCTTATATGCAACTTCCGTTCTACGGCAGCTTCACGCTGCGTGAAGATGGCGGGGATATGGCGGATACCTTGTATCCGGTGCTCTCGTGGTTGACCTGGCCAATGTCCATAGGAAAATGGACTATCGAAGGGATAGAAACCCGCGCGCAGTTGCTGGACTCCGATGGTTTGCTGCGCCAGTCTTCCGATCCTTATATTATGGTGCGCGAGGCGTACTTCCAGCGTCATGACTTTATCGCCAATGGCGGAAAACTCAAGCCGCAGGAAAACCCGAACGCGCAGGCGATTCAGGACGAACTCAAAGAGATCGACTCGGAATAAACGGCAGTAAATAAAAAGGTGAGCGCAATGCTCACCTTTTTGATCCGTTTCAGAAAGAGATTAGAACGCGTAGTTAAAGTTAGTACCGAACAGCCAGGCTTTCCCTTCAGATTCAAACTGATAAGGGCCTTCATTAATTTTCACGCTCTGACCATGCATATAAGAGACGCCAACGTCGACAGACGCATCTTTGTTAAAGGCGTAAGTCGTACCGGCGCTCAGCCAGAAACGGTCCTGGTCCGGAATAGAGATAGAACGGTTTTGCGCTGGTACCGGGCTGTCATCGAAGGCGATACCGGTACGGAACGTCCAGTTGTCATCGTAGTAATAGGTGGTGCCCAACGCAATGCGATAAGCGTCTTTAAAGCCTTCATGCTTTTCAAAGAGCGTATCGCCGGCGGTCGATTTTGCCTTCAATTCCTGGAACTGGCTCCAGCTGGTATAGGCCAGGCTATAGTGGATGGCCCACTGTGGCGCCACACGGTTATAACCGGACACTTCCCACATTTCCGGCAGATTCAGCGTCAGGTAGCCTGACTGCGTCGCGCCGCCGGTTGCCGTTGGGATAGGCAGGTTAAATCGGTTTATAGCGATGGGAAGATCGCTACTGTAGTTGCCTTTAAAGTCAATTTTGACTTCCGAGCGGTAGGTCAGTGCGTAGCGGTTATTTTTATCCAGTTCATAAAGGATACCGGCATTCCAGCCAAAGCCCCACTGATTACCGTTCAGGTGGGCAATCTTGGTGTCGCTGGGAATCTGACCCGCGATCGGCGCCAGCGCCGGATTCTGTGCCGCGACCAACTGGCCTAAATCGCCCGCAAAACGTTCGATTTTCGCGCGCGCGTATACCGCATCAAAGCCGAGGCCGAAGCTCCAGGCCTCATTTAAGCGATAAGCGCCGCTTAAATTCAGGTTCATGGTTTCAAGATCGGTCGTACCGCCTACCGAGCCGCCGGCGTATGTGTCGTTAAACTCTGTCGCCAGACCATAGTTAGAGGTAATAGAAGCCCCCCAGCCAAACTGATCGTTAATCGGGGCGACAAAATGGACGTTCGGCACCCAGGCCGTCGGCGCGATGTTATCCGCATCTAACGTCCGACGAGATGGCGATGTCCCGCTAATATTAACATCAGGATCAATATAAACCGCGCCCGCTGAAAACGTCGGGCGGTCAAACATGGTAATTAACGCCGGGTTGCGGCTAACGTTACCCGCATCATCTGCGATTGCGCCTTCACCCGAATAGGCCCGGCCAAGGCCAGAGGAAGAAAATTCGTTTAACTGAAAGCCTGCAGACCAGGCCTGGGTGGAGATGATTGCCACTGCGACTGCGAGAGCAGACTTTGTAAACAGGGTTTTCTGGCTCATGACCATAACCTCATTGATTATTTTTATACAAACTATGTTACATGCTGTAACAGGAGCGCGAAGTGTAGGGTCTGCGGTACGACTTAGAAATCAGACCAGTGGCGAGAGTATAGGTCTGACCAGCTAGAATGTTGCAAGTATGTTTATAAGTTTTTTCAATTGTGATCTTAGAAACGAGATCTGGCTGGCAAAATCGGCGGGCTTAACGGTCACCCGATCGCGCGATTTTTGTTTTAGATCATTTTTAAGTGTGATTTCGGTCACTTAACGCGTTTCCCACCATTAACGACTGGAGAGGCGAATGCCGGGAGCGTAAAATATCCCCATCGTTTATCTGGCACCCTGGGTGCAAATACAGAGGAAATCTACAATGAGTAAATGCAGTGCTGATGAAACCCCGGTTTGCTGCTGTATGGACGTTGGAACCATCATGGACAACTCCGATTGCACCGCGTCATACAGCCGCGTATTCGCTACCCGCGCAGAGGCTGAAGAGACGCTGGCGGCGTTAACCGAAAAAGCGCGTAGCGTGGAGTCTGAACCTTGCCAAATTACGCCAACCTTTACCGAGGAATCCGAAGGCGTTCGTCTGGATATTGATTTTGTTTTCGCCTGCGAAGCAGAAACGCTGATCTTCCAGCTCGGCCTGCGTTAATCCGTTCATTCACGACGCCTCCGTCATCATCTGGCGGAGGCGTTTTCTTTTTTTGTCGTTTCCCTTCACTGTGCCTTAGCTCCCACTTTCTTTTCTCTCTGCTTGGCTAAATGTAAAAAATTGGTTAAGACTGTGATCAGGTCAGACCACTAATTTATTTTTTTACAGGGGAGTACTATGCGTCAGGCTTTACCGTTGGTCACCCGCCAGGGCGATCGCATTGCTATTGTCAGTGGGTTACGAACCCCCTTCGCTCGTCAGGCCACTGCATTTCATGGTATTCCCGCTGTTGATCTCGGCAAGATGGTGGTAGGCGAGCTGCTGGCGCGCAGTGAAATTCCAGCCGATGCCATTGAGCAACTGGTTTTTGGTCAGGTAGTACAAATGCCGGAAGCGCCCAACATTGCGCGCGAAATTGTGCTGGGTACGGGGATGAATGTTCATACCGATGCCTATAGCGTAAGCCGCGCCTGTGCCACCAGTTTTCAGGCGGTAGCGAATGTGGCGGAAAGCCTGATGGCCGGCACGATACGCGCGGGTATCGCTGGCGGCGCGGATTCGTCGTCGGTACTGCCAATAGGCGTGAGTAAAGCCCTGGCGCGGGTACTGGTTGATGTCAATAAAGCCCGGACGACCCGCCAACGGCTGACGCTTTTTTCTCGTCTGCGCTTACGCGACCTGCTGCCCGTTCCTCCCGCCGTTGCTGAGTATTCCACCGGTCTGCGCATGGGCGATACCGCCGAACAGATGGCGAAAACGTATGGTATTACGCGTGAACAGCAGGACGCGCTGGCGCATCGTTCACATCAGCGCGCCGCGCAGGCATGGGCGGAGGGTAAACTGGCGGAAGAAGTGATGACGACCTATGTGCCGCCGTATAAAAACCCCTTTGCAGAAGACAACAACATTCGCGGCGCCTCCACGCTGGCGGACTACGCCAAACTGCGTCCCGCTTTTGACAGAAAACATGGCTCTGTGACCGCCGCCAATAGTACACCGCTGACCGACGGCGCTGCCGCCGTTATTATGATGACCGAATCCCGCGCTAAAGAGCTGGGGCTGCGCCCGCTTGGTTATCTGCGCAGCTACGCCTTTACCGCTATTGATGTCTGGCAGGACATGCTATTGGGGCCGGCCTGGTCAACGCCGCTGGCGCTGGAGCGGGCCGGGTTGACGATGGCCGATCTGACGCTTTTTGACATGCATGAAGCGTTTGCCGCTCAGACTCTGGCGAACTTACAACTGCTGGGCAGCGAACGATTTGCCCGTGAGGTGCTTGGTCGTGCGCAGGCGACAGGGGAGGTGGATGACGCTAAATTCAACGTGCTCGGCGGCTCAATCGCCTACGGGCATCCTTTTGCCGCAACGGGCGCACGGATGATAACCCAAACGTTGCATGAGTTACGGCGTCGGGGCGGAGGTTTTGGCCTGGTCACAGCCTGCGCGGCTGGCGGTCTTGGCGCGGCGATGGTTCTGGAGGCGGAATAATGACTACCACATCAGCTTTTATGCTTAACGTGCGTCTGGATAATGTCGCGGTTGTCGCTATTGATGTCCCTGGAGAAAAGGTGAACACCCTGAAAGCGGAGTTTGCCGCGCAGGTACGCGCCATTCTGAAGCAAATCCGGGAAAACAAAGCGTTGCAGGGCGTTGTTTTTATCTCAGCCAAAGCAGATAACTTTATTGCTGGCGCTGATATCAACATGATAGGTCACTGCCAAAACGCGCAGGAAGCGGAAACGCTGGCGCGTCAGGGGCAACAACTGATGGCGGAGATCCAGGCGTTGCCTGTTCCGGTTATCGCCGCCATTCATGGCGCCTGTCTGGGGGGCGGTCTTGAAATGGCGCTGGCCTGCCATCGGCGTATCTGTACCGACGACGTTAAAACCGTTCTCGGACTGCCGGAGGTACAGTTAGGGCTTTTACCGGGATCGGGCGGAACGCAGCGACTTCCACGGCTGGTGGGGGTCAGTACCGCGCTGGATATGATCCTGACAGGTAAACAGCTTCGCGCCAGACAGGCGCTTAAAGCCGGGCTGGTTGATGATGTGGTGCCGCAAACCATTTTACTGGAAGCGGCTGTCGAGCTGGCTAAAAAAGAACGCCTGGCGCAGCGGACATTACCGGTCCGGGAACGTATCCTGGCGGGGCCGCTGGGGCGCGCGCTGTTATTTCGCCTGGTGCGTAAAAAGACGGCGCAAAAAACGCAGGGTAATTATCCGGCGACGGAGCGGATCATTGATGTGATTGAAACCGGACTGGCGCAGGGCAGCAGTAGCGGCTATGACGCGGAAGCGCGCGCTTTCGGCGAGCTGGCGATGACGCCTCAATCGCAGGCGCTGCGCGCTGTTTTCTTTGCCAGTACCGAGGTGAAAAAAGATCCCGGTAGCGATGCGCCGCCCGGCCCGCTGAACAGCGTGGGCATCTTAGGCGGCGGGTTAATGGGCGGCGGTATCGCCTGGGTTACGGCCTGTAAAGGCGGCTTGCCAGTACGAATTAAGGATATAAATACTCAGGGGATCAATCATGCTCTGAAGTACAGCTGGGATCTGCTTGAAACAAAAGTACGCCGCCGCCATATCAAAGCCAGCGAACGCGATAAACAGTTGGCGTTGATATCAGGTTCTACCGATTACCGTGGTTTCAGTCATCGTGATCTGGTCATTGAAGCGGTGTTTGAAGATCTGCCGTTAAAACAACAGATGGTGGCGGAAGTGGAGCAAAATTGCGCTGCTCACACCATTTTTGCCTCCAATACTTCTTCCCTGCCGATTGGCGATATTGCGGCGAATGCGGCCAGACCGGAACAGGTGATTGGATTGCACTTTTTTAGCCCGGTCGAAAAAATGCCGCTGGTTGAGGTCATTCCTCACGCGTCTACTTCCGCGCAGACCATCGCCACGACCGTTAAGCTGGCGAAAAAACAGGGTAAAACCCCGATAGTCGTCAGCGATAAAGCCGGGTTTTATGTTAACCGAATTCTTGCGCCATATATCAATGAGGCGATTCGGATGCTGACTGAAGGCGAACGCGTCGAACATATTGACGCCGCCCTGGTAAAATTTGGTTTTCCGGTGGGGCCAATCCAACTTTTGGATGAGGTAGGAATCGACACGGGCACTAAAATTATTCCTGTGCTTGAGGCGGCGTATGGAGAACGTTTTAGCGCGCCTGCAAATGTTGTCGCTTCAATTTTGAATGACGATCGCAAAGGTAGAAAAAATGGTCGCGGTTTCTATCTTTATGGCGAAAAAGGGCGTAAAAGCAAAAAACAGGTTGACCCTGCTATTTATAAGCTTATTGGCGTGCAAGGGCAGAGTCGACTGTCTGCGCAGCAGGTGGCAGAGCGCTGTGTCATGTTAATGCTTAACGAAGCGGCGCGCTGTTTCGACGAAAAAGTGATTCGCAGCGCGCGCGATGGCGATATTGGCGCCGTGTTTGGTATCGGTTTTCCGCCGTTTCTCGGTGGCCCGTTCCGCTATATGGATGCTCTCGGGCCGGGTGAAATGGTGGCGACATTACAGCGCCTGGCCGCACTTTACGGTCCTCGTTACGCGCCTTGTGAACAATTAGTGCGCATGGCGGAGCGCAGGGAGCATTTCTGGACGAATGGGGAAACTGACCAGGGAAATTGAGGTCAAAGAGAATATGAATCCGCACTGAATGCCTCCTTAGTGGCGAAATAATAATCAAGGATTGACTATACTTACGCCATTGAGGTAAAAAACAGCGTTTCATTCAGTGAATGGATAAGGCACAATGCCGGCCACCGCATTTTTGCCGCAGCCAATAGGGGCATGTGGTAAGCGTGTTGGTGAAACTGGTTAACAAAAGCGGTGCAATATGCAAGTTTTTATCATGCGTCACGGCGACGCAGCCCTCGATGCCGCCAGTGATTCGGTTCGTCCCTTGACCCCTTGTGGGTGTGACGAGTCTCGCCTGATGGCGAACTGGCTGAAAGGTCAAAAAGTGGATATCGAACGTGTTCTGGTGAGTCCGTTTCTTCGGGCCGAACAGACGTTAGATGTGGTCGGCGATTGTATGAATCTGCCGGCTCAGGTGGATGTCCTGCCGGAGCTAACGCCCTGTGGCGATGTCGGTCTGGTCAGCGCCTACCTCCAGGCGCTGGCCAATGAAGAGATCGGATCGGTGCTGGTGATCTCTCACTTACCTCTGGTCGGATACCTGGTATCTGAGCTTTGTCCGGGCGAAACGCCGCCGATGTTCACGACGTCCGCAATTGCCAACGTTACGCTTGATGTAAGCGGCAAGGGGACATTCAACTGGCAAATGAGTCCCTGCAATCTGAAAATGGCGAAAGCGATTTAATCTTTGCTGCCTGATGGCGCTTCGCTTATCAGGCCTACGACAGCGCTGGCTGTTCGTAGGCTGGATAAGGCGCTTGCGCCGCCATCCGGCAATTCCGCATCAGGGTAATTCGGGCGGTTGCCACTCTTCCACTTCAATCAACACCAGCAGCGCGGCGTCGCCGCCGTACTCTTTCGGCGCCTGATGAAAGGCCATCACATGCGGATGCTGCGCCAGCCATAACGGCGTTTGCTGTTTCAGAATATGTTTACCGTGTCCATGCATGACGCAGGCGCAAAAAATATGTTCCCGACGGCAGGCGGCAATCAGCGCTCCCAGTTCCTGCTTGGCCTGAAGCTGCGTTAAGCCGTGTAAATCCAGAAACAGTTCCGGCGAATAGTCGCCGCGGCGCATTTTTTTTAGCTCGAAATGGCTGACATCTTCACGGACATACTTTACCGGCCCTTCCGTATTGAGCAGCGGCTGGAACTCATCAGAAAAATAGTGGCTGGCGTCCGCCTGTTCCTGAATTAACCTTCGGGTAGGGACTTCCGTGATTTTCTTGCGCAGCGGCCGATGGACGATAGTATCCTGTTTAATCTTTCGGGTGCCGACCATCAGCTGACGGAACAGCGCCTGGTCCTCCTCGCTGAGCGATGTTTTCTTTTTCATTCGTGGGTCTCGTCTGATCTTTTGCCTTAGTTTACCCGACCCGGAGGATATCCGAACGGTCAAAACGGATTTTTCGTATTCTCCCGCCGCGTCAATGCTGATTTATCCCTGTCTTCGTGGCAAACTAGCCGCCGAATTTAATGCGAGCATGCCCTGGAGGAATACGTGGATAAAATTTTCGTCGATGAAGCAGTAAGTGAACTGCATACCATTCAGGACATGTTGCGCTGGGCGGTAAGCCGCTTTAGCGCGGCGAATATCTGGTATGGACACGGTACCGATAACCCGTGGGATGAAGCGGTACAACTGGTGTTGCCGTCTCTTTATCTGCCGCTGGATATTCCGGAAGATATGCGGACCGCGCGGCTGACGTCCAGCGAAAAACACCGCATTGTTGAGCGAGTGATTCGTCGCATTAACGAGCGTATCCCGGTCGCCTACCTGACCAATAAAGCCTGGTTCTGCGGCCACGAATTTTATGTCGATGAGCGCGTGCTGGTGCCGCGTTCGCCTATTGGCGAGCTGATTAATAACCACTTCGCCGGCCTTATTAGCCAACAGCCGAAATATATTCTGGATATGTGTACCGGCAGCGGCTGCATCGCCATCGCCTGTGCTTATGCTTTCCCGGACGCAGAGGTTGATGCGGTCGATATTTCGCCGGATGCGCTGGCTGTCGCCGAGCATAACATTGAAGAACACGGTCTTATCCATCACGTGACGCCAATCCGTTCCGATCTGTTCCGCGATCTGCCGAAAGTTCAGTACGATCTGATTGTCACTAACCCGCCTTATGTCGATGCGGAGGATATGTCCGATCTGCCGAACGAATATCGCCACGAACCTGAGCTGGGGCTGGCGTCCGGCACTGACGGCCTCAAATTGACCCGTCGTATCCTGGGAAATGCGCCGGATTATCTGTCCGATGACGGCGTTCTGATTTGTGAAGTCGGAAACAGCATGGTACATCTGATGGAGCAGTATCCGAATGTGCCGTTCACCTGGCTGGAGTTTGACAACGGCGGCGATGGCGTCTTTATGTTGACCAAAGCGCAGTTGCTCGCGGCCCGTGAACATTTCAACATTTATAAAGATTAAAACACGCAAACGACAACAACGATAACGGAGCCGTGATGGCAGGAAACACAATTGGACAACTCTTTCGCGTAACCACTTTCGGCGAATCACACGGGCTGGCGCTTGGGTGTATCGTCGATGGCGTGCCGCCCGGCATCCCGTTAACGGAGGCCGATCTGCAGCACGATCTCGACAGACGCCGCCCCGGCACCTCGCGCTATACTACCCAGCGCCGCGAACCGGATCAGGTAAAAATTCTCTCCGGCGTGTTTGATGGCGTGACGACCGGCACCAGCATTGGCCTGCTGATTGAAAACACCGATCAGCGCTCGCAGGACTACAGCGCGATTAAAGATGTTTTTCGTCCGGGACACGCGGATTACACCTATGAGCAGAAATACGGCCTGCGTGATTACCGTGGCGGTGGACGTTCTTCCGCGCGTGAAACCGCGATGCGCGTAGCGGCAGGGGCGATTGCCAAGAAATACCTGGCGGAAAAGTTCGGCATCGAAATCCGCGGCTGCCTGACCCAGATGGGCGACATTCCGCTGGAGATTAAAGACTGGCGTCAGGTTGAGCTTAATCCGTTCTTTTGCCCCGATGCAGACAAACTTGACGCGCTGGACGAACTGATGCGCGCGCTGAAAAAAGAGGGTGACTCCATCGGCGCGAAAGTGACGGTGATGGCGAGCGGCGTGCCGGCAGGGCTTGGCGAACCGGTATTTGACCGACTGGATGCGGACATCGCCCATGCGCTGATGAGCATCAATGCGGTGAAAGGCGTGGAGATCGGCGAAGGATTTAACGTGGTGGCGCTGCGTGGCAGCCAGAATCGCGATGAAATCACGGCGCAGGGTTTTCAGAGCAACCACGCTGGCGGCATCCTCGGTGGTATCAGTAGCGGGCAACACATTGTGGCGCATATGGCGCTGAAACCTACCTCCAGCATTACCGTGCCGGGACGTACGATCAACCGGATGGGTGAAGAAGTCGAAATGATCACCAAAGGGCGCCACGATCCGTGTGTGGGGATTCGCGCAGTGCCGATCGCAGAAGCCATGCTGGCGATCGTGCTGATGGATCACCTGCTGCGCCATCGGGCACAGAATGCGGATGTAAAGACAGAGATTCCACGCTGGTAAGAAATGAAAAAAACCGCGATTGCGCTGCTGGCATGGTTTGTCAGTAGCGCCAGCCTGGCGGCGACGCCGTGGCAGAAAATAACCCATCCTGTCCCCGGCGCCGCCCAGTCTATCGGTAGCTTTGCCAACGGATGCATCATTGGCGCCGACACGTTGCCGGTACAGTCCGATAATTATCAGGTGATGCGCACCGATCAGCGTCGTTATTTCGGCCACCCGGATCTGGTTATGTTTATCCAGCGGTTGAGTCATCAGGCGCAGCAACGGGGGCTCGGAACTGTCCTGATAGGCGACATGGGGATGCCTGCCGGAGGCCGCTTTAATGGCGGACACGCCAGTCATCAGACCGGGCTTGATGTGGATATTTTCTTGCAGTTGCCGAAAACGCGCTGGAGCCAGGCGCAGCTATTGCGCCCGCAGGCGTTAGATCTGGTGTCCCGCGACGGTAAACACGTCGTGCCGTCGCGCTGGTCGTCGGATATCGCCAGTCTGATCAAACTGGCGGCACAAGACAATGACGTCACCCGTATTTTCGTCAATCCGGCTATTAAACAACAGCTTTGCCTCGATGCCGGAAACGATCGTGACTGGCTACGTAAAGTACGCCCCTGGTTCCAGCATCGCGCGCATATGCACGTGCGTTTACGCTGCCCTGCCGACAGCCTGGAGTGCGAAGATCAACCTTTACCCCCGCCGGGCGATGGATGCGGCGCTGAACTGCAAAGCTGGTTCGAACCGCCAAAACCTGGCACCACAAAGCCTGAGAAGAAGACACCGCCGCCGTTGCCGCCTTCCTGCCAGGCGCTACTGGATGAGCATGTACTCTGATGGACAATTTTTATGATCTGTTTATGGTCTCCCCGCTGCTGCTGGTGGTGCTGTTTTTTGTCGCCGTACTGGCAGGATTTATCGATTCTATCGCCGGGGGCGGAGGGCTGCTCACTATCCCTGCGCTGATGGCCGCCGGGATGTCGCCGGCAAACGCGCTGGCGACCAATAAATTACAGGCGTGCGGCGGCTCCCTCTCGTCTTCGCTCTATTTTATTCGCCGTAAAGTGGTAAACCTGGCCGAGCAAAAGCTCAATATTCTGATGACGTTCATTGGCTCGATGAGCGGCGCGCTGCTGGTGCAGCACGTGCAGGCGGATATTTTGCGCCAGATCTTGCCTATCCTGGTGATTTTCATCGGCCTCTATTTTTTATTGATGCCGAAGCTGGGCGAGGAAGATCGCCAGCGCCGCCTGTATGGATTACCGTTCGCGCTGATAGCCGGGGGATGCGTCGGGTTTTACGACGGCTTTTTCGGGCCTGCCGCCGGGTCGTTTTACGCTCTGGCGTTTGTCACCTTATGTGGCTATAACCTGGCGAAATCCACGGCACATGCCAAAGTGCTTAACGCTACCTCCAACGTTGGCGGCCTGCTGTTATTTATCATCGGCGGCAAAGTGATCTGGGCGACGGGCTTCGTGATGCTGGTTGGTCAGTTTTTAGGGGCGCGAATGGGGTCGCGTCTGGTATTGAGCAAAGGCCAAAAGCTTATCAGACCGATGATCGTTATTGTCTCGGCGATAATGAGCGCCAGGTTACTTTATGATAGCCACGGACAGGAGATCCTCCACTGGTTGGGGATGAATTAATGAACAATACGCACCATTACGAACAGTTAATTGAGATTTTTAACGGCTGCTTTGCCGAAGAATTTAATACCCGTCTGATTAAAGGCGACGACGAACCGATCTATCTTCCTGCTGACGCGCAGGTACCGTACCACCGCATCGTCTTTGCGCATGGGTTTTACGCCAGCGCGCTGCATGAGATTTCTCACTGGTGTATCGCCGGTAAGGCGCGCCGCGAACTGGTTGACTTTGGTTACTGGTACTGCCCGGATGGACGCGACGCGCAGACCCAAAGTCAATTTGAAGACGTCGAGGTGAAGCCACAGGCTTTCGACTGGTTGTTTTGCGTGGCGGCGGGGTATCCCTTTAACGTCAGTTGCGACAATCTGGAAGGCGATATTGAGCCGGATCGCGTGGCGTTTCAGCGCCGGGTTCATGCGCAGGTAATGGCGTATCTGGAGCAGGGCATTCCTGAACGTCCGGCCCGCTTCATCAAAGCGCTACAGAATTACTATCACACGCCCGAACTTAAGGCGGAACAGTTCCCGTGGCCGGAAGCGCTTAATTAAAGCCAGCGCCACGTTTACAATGAGGAAAGAAGATGATCGCGGAGTTTGAATCACGCATTCTGGCATTAATTGACGATATGGTAGAGCACGCCAGCGACGATGAGCTTTTTGCCAGTGGATACCTGCGTGGCCACCTGACGTTAGCCATTGCCGAGCTGGAGAGCGGTGATGACCACTCCGTTGAGGCGGTCTATGCCAACGTTAGCCAAAGTCTGGAGAAAGCGATCGGCGCCGGCGAACTGTCGCCGCGCGATCAGGCGTTAGTCAAAGCGATGTGGGACAATTTGTTCGACAAGGCAAAACAATAACGCCGTGGGCCGGAAGGCGACGCTTGCCGCCTTCCGCTATTGACTGACCCATTACTTCACCGCTTTTCCCTTCAATAACTTTCTCACCCATAACCGATTTGGATTTAACGCCGCCAGCGTACCGGCATCCAGTGGAATCGGCTCGTTACTCATCTGCGCCGCTAGAATTTCTGCGCATAATGGCGCTGAGCACAAACCGCGCGATCCCAGCGCGCCGAGCATAAATAAACCCGGATAGACAGGCGCAGGCGCCGCCGACGTTTTATTATCGGCTAAATCGGCGTAATGCGTCAGCGTGGCATGGTAATCCGGGACATTGCCCACCATCGGCAGATGGTCGCGGGTGGCGCAACGCACGCCGCAACGGGCTCTGTTGCCGCTAACGTCAACCTCTGTGGCCCATTTCGCATCCGGAAAACAGTCAAGCAGACGCTGTCGGTTCTGACGCTGATCTTCTTCGCGCCAGACGGTGCTTTCGTCGCCCCGGTGATAGCTGGCACCAATACAGTGCTGCTGATTATGCGGATTTTGCGGCGTCAGATAGCCGTCGTAGCATAACACCTGACGCAACGCCGAGAGGGCGGGGGTGGTGGGAATATGACTGACCTGCCCCCCGACGGCATACACCGGCAGCGGCTGGGTCTGATCAAAACGGTTAATCTGATGGCCGTTCGCCAGAACGACGGTCTCATGGCTGGCGGTTTCACCTGACGTAAAGCGCAGTTGCCAGCGCGACTCCTGCGCAACGAGCGACGTGAGCGTATGGCGAAAGCGCGTTTGTAAACCCTGTTCGGTCGCCAGTGCGATGACTGCGCGAGTTAATTGTTCCGGGCACAGCCAGCCGCCTTCCGGATAGGTAATTCCTCCGCAGCGTGTCGTCACGCCAACCGCCTGTTCCGCCTCTTCGGCATTGAGCGCCGAGGCCAGTCCGGCGGGCAGCGCCAGGGACAGCATCTGGGCGATTTTCTGCTGGCTTTTCTCATCCCATCCGAGCTGCGTCACGCCGCACCAGTCATGATCAAAAGAGACGGGCAGGGCATCATACAGGCGACGGGCAAAGGTGAATGCGGTCGGGAAAAAGCGATTAATGGCGGCGTCATGTTTGCTAAGGAGCGGATAAAGCGCGCCCTGTCGATTACCGGAAGCGCCCTGGGCGGGCTGATCATCTGCGCAATAGAGCGTCACCTGCCAGCCGCGACGCAGTAACGCCAGTGATAACAGCGCGCTGGCGATGCCGCCGCCAATGATCGCCGTTTCACGTTTTTCGCTTCCGCTGCGGTAAAACCAGGGCGCGGAAAGGGTCGGCATGAGGTGTTGTTCCATCACTCCGCAAAGCATCTCGCGTTTACGTCCGAAGCCTTTGCGTTTTTGCATGGTAAAACCGGCTTCCTGTAATCCCCGACGGACGAAACCCGCCGAGGTAAACGTCGCCAGCGTTGCGCCGGGCCGCGCCAGCCGCGCCATCGCGTTAAACAGGTTTGGCGTCCACATATCCGGATTTTTCGCCGGGGCAAAACCGTCGAGGAACCAGGCGTCGACTGTTTGATTCAGCGTGGCGTCCAGTTGGTCGGTCAGCTCATTAATATCGCCAAACCACAAATCCAGCGTCACCCGGCCCCGATCCAGCAATAGGCGGTGGCACCCCGGGAGCGGCAGCGGCCATTGCGCCTGCAGCTGCTCTGCCCAGGGCGCGAGCTCCGGCCAGTGTTGGTGCGCCAGCGCCAGATCGTCGCGCGTTAACGGGAATTTCTCAAAACTGATGAAATGTAACCTTTGTAGCGTCGCCTGTGGGTGCGCAGAACGAAAGCTGTCAAACGCCTGCCACAGCGTCAGGAAGTTAAGTCCGGTGCCAAAACCGCTTTCCGCGACTATAAATAATGGATGTGAATGTACGGGAAATCGCTCCGCAAGACGATTGCCGCCAAGAAAAACGTAGCGTGTCTCTTCGAGTCCATTGTCATTAGAAAAATAGACATCATCAAAATCTCGGGAAACAGGTGTACCCTCAGCGTTAAATTCGAGTGTGGCGGGTTGTATGGCGTATTGTTTCACGTAAGTTACTCGTCTGACGGGCGGTATCGCGATCTTAACGATGTGTGCCTGACGGCGCAAATTTCCGTACTAAATGGCTGATCGGACTTGTTCGGCGTACAAGTGTACGCTATTGTGCCAATCGAAACTTAAAAATAGTGCGAATTACAGAGGTATTGAATGAAACGTGCAGTGATTACTGGCCTGGGCATCGTTTCCAGCATCGGTAATAACCAGCAGGAAGTCCTGGCATCTCTGCGTGAAGGACGTTCAGGGATCACTTTCTCTCAGGAGCTGAAGGACGCCGGCATGCGTAGCCAGGTATGGGGCAACGTAAAACTGGATACCACTGGCCTCATTGACCGCAAAGTCGTGCGCTTTATGAGCGACGCCTCCATCTATGCTTATCTGTCTATGGAGCAGGCAGTGGCCGACGCCGGTCTGGCGCCGGAAGTCTATCAGAATAACCCGCGTGTCGGCCTGATTGCAGGTTCCGGCGGCGGCTCCCCGAAATTCCAGGTCTTTGGCGCAGACGCCATGCGTAGCCCGCGTGGTCTGAAAGCCGTGGGCCCGTATGTGGTGACGAAAGCAATGGCATCCGGCGTTTCCGCCTGCCTCGCTACGCCGTTTAAAATTTATGGCGTGAACTACTCCATTAGCTCCGCTTGCGCGACCTCCGCACACTGTATCGGCAATGCGGTTGAACAGATCCAACTGGGCAAACAGGACATCGTTTTTGCTGGCGGCGGCGAAGAGCTGTGCTGGGAAATGGCCTGTGAGTTCGATGCGATGGGCGCACTGTCCACCAAATATAACGATACGCCTGAAAAAGCGTCCCGTACCTATGATGCGCACCGTGATGGGTTTGTCATCGCGGGCGGTGGCGGTATGGTTGTTGTCGAAGAGCTGGAACACGCTCTGGCGCGCGGCGCGCATATCTATGCGGAAATCGTCGGTTACGGCGCAACATCCGATGGCGCAGACATGGTTGCTCCGTCTGGTGAAGGCGCAGTACGTTGCATGCAGATGGCGATGCACGGCGTAGACACGCCGATCGACTACCTGAACTCTCACGGTACCTCTACTCCGGTAGGCGACGTGAAAGAACTCGGTGCAATCCGTGAAGTGTTTGGCGATAACAGCCCGGCAATTTCTGCAACCAAAGCGATGACTGGCCACTCGCTGGGTGCCGCAGGCGTGCAGGAAGCTATCTACTCTCTGCTGATGCTGGAGCACGGTTTTATCGCGCCGAGTATCAACATCGAAGAGCTGGATGAGCAGGCTGCGGGTCTGGACATCGTGACCGAAACGACCGAGCGTGAACTGACTACCGTAATGTCTAACAGCTTCGGTTTTGGCGGCACCAACGCCACGCTGGTGATGCGTAAGTTGTAAGCCTGACTATTACGTTGTAGTATCAATAATGAAACAGGTCGCTAATGCGACCTGTTTTTTCATTCAGGGAACAACAAATTATATGGATATTCTATAAATGCCAACTAATACATTAGATAAAATTAGGCATAGTTTGAGTTGTGTGGCTGTTTTATTTGGTTTGCTTGGTATTTTTGTTTTTGCCTCATTTTCGCCTTCCTATGCCTGGCTTTATTTGGGAGGTCTGGCTGCGCCTTTTATATATAGTATTGTTTTTGTCTATGCGATTGCCGCCTGGAGTATTTATTCAAAGTATTACCCGTTTTTATCATTGGGCCGCTTATCATTTGTGGAATGTTTTTTTCCGGCGCTGGCCCTGGTGTGCCTTACCGTTCTCTACAATGCTTTTAGTGGCCCGGAACCCTGGATGGCCGAGTTATCAAGGCAATTTTTTCTTCATAAATTTCTTAACACGCTGGCGATGTGCTTTCTGGCTCCTGTGGCGGAGGAAATTATATTCAGAGGGTTTTTATTAAACAGCAGTATCGGTTGGGGTCGGTACTCAAGAGTTTCCGGTATTATTATTACCTCACTCGCTTTTGCAATTATGCATACACAATATCTCTTTGCGGTGACTTTTGTTTATCTGTTTGTTTTTTCATCGATATTATGCGTTGTTCGAATGAGAAGTCGAGGGTTAATGATACCGATAATACTTCATATTTTAAATAATGCCTGGGTTATTTTCGGCTTACTGTTTTCAGCGACGGAATAAGCGCCTGATGCAAGAGGCGCTTTAACCTCTCCGGTACGAACAAGAGACCGATGCGGTTCCCTTTTTTAATGCTTCTTATATTCCGGCGCGACTTTCGCTGACCAGGCCTCAGCCTGGGTGATGGCGCCTGCGTCATAAATCGGCTGTTCATAACCCTTATCAGCATCCCGAACGCGGTAAATTTTCCAGCGTCCCTCTTCCCAACGGGTATAAACTTCCAGGTGGATGGGCGTTGACTCTGTAGCCAACAGAACATCCACTTTTTCTCCGCCGAGGAAAGGGTGTGCCTTCCCAACCCGTAACTGTGGAATCCACTCTGGCGCATAGTCCTGCGCATACATAAAATAATCTGCCCCCACAATCTCCTGTTCATAAAGGGACTGTATTAGCGCCAGGCGATGAATAACCTCTTTAGCAACGTAACGTTGCATTAAGGCGGTGGTGTCGTCAGGGGTATTCACATCGTTCGTGAACGTCGTCATCCATGAGGTATAGAACTGCTTCACGGCCTGCGTACTGTCGTGATGAGGCGCAGAGCAACTACAAAGCAACAGGATAAGCGCGACAAGGGAGAACGTTTTCATTAATTCTTCCTGTAGATGGTATATGAGGGCCTGGCTGCCCGGTAGCCCGGGCCGGCCCACATATCGCGTTGTTTAAAATCTGAATACCACTCTGTGCCATCGTATATCGCCATGTGACCGCTCGGGTTTCCGCCAGCGTAAGGTTGAATAATGATGACGTCACCCTCGCGCGGCATTTCATAGGTACCAATAGCGGTGAATCCGGCGCTTCTTAACATTGGGCCATAATCTTTCGCATGATATGTATGCCCCAGCGTGATACCGCCCGCCTGAATTGCCTTTCGGGTAAATTCCGCACACCGGCCTGACGAGAAAGATCTCTGAGCGTAATACCTCTTTTTTCAAGTGCACTTTTAATATCTGCACGATGCCAGTCCTGGCTTTTTGGTTCCATTCTGTAATCCTAAGAAGATGTGTTATCGGCACCGATATTTTTAAGGTAAAAATTAGCACGAGAAAAAGAAAGTTACTTTCTTTTTCACTCTGAGAATAGTGCCGGAAAGAAAGCAAAATTTCGCGAAAAAGAAGAAATATTTTTATTTCATCAGGGGAAAGGAAAGAAACCGATGGCAAAGGAATGGTTCACGGTTAAGGAATGTCTTGGCTTACCGGGGTTTCCGGGAAGCGAGCCTGCGGTTCGCGAACGTTTGTATAAGTACAGCGAAGGGAAAGAGGGTGTCAGGCGTAAGCGTGTTAAATCAAAGGCCGAGGAGTTTCATATATCTGTTTTCCCTCTTTATGTTCATCGTTATCTTGACGACAGCGGAGAGGAACCGACGCCAGAACCCATTTCCTTACAGGAAGCGGAGCCTGAAGATATCCAGGAGATGATGTTCAGGTTACTGACGCCAGAACAGCGCAAGCAGGTGACCGGACGGTTTAAGGTGAGAGGGATGAAAGCGGTCTTTCCCTTTCTGTTTAATGACACGCCGCCACGTTGATACCCTGGCTGCAATTTCAAGGTTGACAAGTTTCGCGTCTCACAGGCAGACTTCACTCTCTACATTATCCTTCCGATAATGCGTAAGCGTTTAACGTTATCCAACGCACCTTAATCCTGACGTTCAGGTAGAGGGGGGCGTGGCCTTTCCCCGCCTTACTCTGCATTCTGGAGTAATGCATGACAGCAGTTAGCCAAAAAACAACGACCCCGTCTGCGAATTTTTCGCTGTTCCGCATCGCCTTTGCGGTTTTCCTGACCTATATGACGGTCGGCCTGCCGTTACCCGTCATCCCGCTTTTTGTCCATCACGAACTGGGCTATAGCAATACGATGGTTGGGATCGCCGTGGGCATTCAGTTTTTTGCGACGGTACTGACGCGCGGCTATGCCGGACGGCTGGCGGATCAATATGGCGCTAAACGATCGGCGTTACAGGGGATGTTTGCCTGCGGGCTGGCGGGCGCCGCCTGGCTCCTGGCCGCGCTGTTGCCGGTTTCCGCGCCGATAAAATTCGCGCTGCTTATTGTCGGGCGTTTGATCCTCGGATTTGGCGAAAGCCAGCTGCTGACCGGAACCCTGACCTGGGGACTGGGGTTGGTTGGCCCAACGCGTTCCGGTAAGGTGATGTCGTGGAACGGAATGGCGATTTACGGCGCGCTGGCGGCCGGTGCGCCGTTGGGCTTGCTGATCCATAGCCACTTTGGCTTCGCGGCGCTGGCGGGGACGACGATGGTTTTACCGCTGCTGGCCTGGGCATTCAACGGCACCGTGCGTAAAGTGCCTGCGTATACGGGGGAGCGACCTTCACTGTGGAGCGTGGTCGGGCTTATCTGGAAACCGGGCCTGGGCCTGGCATTGCAGGGCGTGGGCTTTGCCGTCATCGGTACGTTTATTTCACTTTATTTTGTCAGCAATGGCTGGACGATGGCGGGATTCACCCTGACCGCGTTTGGCGGTGCGTTTGTACTGATGCGCATGTTGTTCGGTTGGATGCCGGACCGCTTTGGTGGCGTGAAGGTCGCCGTTGTCTCATTGCTGGTTGAGACGGCAGGGCTGCTGCTCTTGTGGCTGGCGCCGACGGCCTGGATAGCGCTGGTAGGCGCGGCGCTCACCGGGGCTGGGTGTTCACTGATTTTCCCGGCGCTGGGCGTGGAGGTTGTGAAACGCGTACCTGCACAGGTACGCGGTACGGCGCTGGGCGGCTACGCCGCGTTTCAGGATATCTCCTACGGCGTTACCGGCCCGCTGGCGGGCATGCTGGCCACGTCATGCGGCTATCCTTCCGTATTTCTCGCGGGAGCGATCTCCGCAGTGGTTGGCATCCTGGTGACGATATTATCGTTCCGGCGTGGTTAAGAAACCAGCCAGAAAAGCGCCAGTACAATTATTAGCGCGATAAACAACAGGCCTGGCCGCGCAGACAGATTTTTCACGGTTTCAATCATCGGTGCGAACGGACGGTAGATGGGTTGAATAGAGAGTGGTTCCAGCTCATCCGTCTCCCGCTCTACGCGACGCAGGAAAATATGGTTAAGTAAATCCTGCACCTGGGCGGTGGTCAGCACCGTTTGCGGCTGAATTTGATAAGTGTGTTGGGCATACTCTTTGATCGCTGTGAGTTCGTCCGGTTCCAGCGGTTGTTTTAACGCAGCTTGCAGCGTATGTAGCGTAGGCGCGTGTTGTAGTGACAGCGTCTGCCGCGCCTGTAGCCATGTCGCCAGATGGGTAAACTGCTTTGCCGGAATGAGCTCGCCGCTTTTCACGCCGGAGAGTTCCAGCATTGATTGCCAGATAAGTTTGTTTGACTCGCCGGTCGCGGCTGCCAGCTTCGTCACCAACTGATTCAACGTATTATGTTCAGCAGGCAATAATGGCCGATCCGTTGCCGGACGTTGCTGCGGCTGCGGAATGGAAAGCTGCCCCTGTTGCAGGAGCGTCAGTACGTTTTTGAGTTGATCGGGCGTAAGCTGGCTAAGCGCGGTTTGACCGTATTGCTGACGGATAAAATCGCTGACGGCCTGACGATTATTCCCGACGCCAAGCAGCTCTGTTAGCTGTGAAAGTACCTGACGATTGGCGTGATTTTGCTGCGCTACGCCCAGACGCTGGGTAAGATTCTGTTCAGCGGCGGGGAAGTGGCGCGACAGTAGCGGCGCGTCATTTTTTATCCCCAGATCGTGTTTCATTCCGGCCCATACTTCCGCGCTTTGCTGCTGGGTCAGTGAAATCAGGCGCGTGATCAGCCTTTCCAGTACCGTACGCTGTTGCATGGAAAGCGGCTGCTCGCTCGCAGCGGAAAGAGGATTGCGCCCTTCGCCTGGAGGCTGTGCAGGGGCGCCGGAGATGGGATGCATAATTAATTATCCTTTAACCATAAATCTGAGCAATATATGCCTGGCGGCCAGATTATGGCACACTTGTCCGGTTAACTCTCGTTCTCAAACAGGTACGACAGTCGTGAAAATTCTCGTTGATGAAAATATGCCTTACGCCCGCGAATTATTTAGCCGCCTGGGTGAGGTAAAGGCAGTGCCGGGTCGCCCGATCCCCGTTGAAGAATTGAACCATGCCGATGCGTTAATGGTGCGTTCGGTCACGAAAGTGAATGAATCGCTGCTGAGCGGCACGCCGATTAACTTCGTTGGTACTGCTACGGCAGGCACCGATCATGTGGATGAGGCATGGCTGAAGCAGGCGGGCATCGGTTTTTCAGCCGCGCCCGGCTGTAATGCTATCGCCGTGGTGGAGTATGTGTTTTCCGCGCTGTTGATGCTGGCCGAACGTGACGGCTTTTCGTTACGCGATCGCACTATAGGGATTGTCGGCGTGGGTAACGTCGGAAGCCGGCTACAGACCAGGCTTGAAGCGTTGGGTATCCGCACGTTGCTGTGCGATCCGCCACGCGCCGCACGCGGGGACGAGGGTGATTTTCGTACGCTGGATGAGCTGGTGCAGGAAGCGGATGTCCTGACTTTCCATACGCCGCTCTATAAAGACGGACCGTACAAAACGCTGCATCTGGCCGATGAGACGCTGATCCGTCGACTGAAACCCGGCGCCATTCTCATTAACGCCTGCCGCGGTCCGGTGGTGGATAACGCCGCGTTGCTGGCGCGACTTAATGCCGGGCAGCCGCTGAGCGTGGTGCTTGATGTGTGGGAGGGCGAACCGGATCTTAACGTCGCGCTACTGGAAGCCGTGGATATCGGCACGTCGCATATTGCCGGCTATACGCTGGAAGGCAAAGCGCGCGGCACCACCCAGGTCTTTGAGGCGTATAGCGCGTTTATCGGTCGCGAGCAGCGTGTCGCGCTGGAGACATTACTGCCTGCGCCTGAGTTTGGTCGTATTACGCTTCATGGCCCGCTGGATCAACCGACGCTGAAAAGACTGGCGCATTTGGTGTATGATGTGCGCCGCGACGATGCGCCGCTGCGTAAAGTCGCTGGAATTCCGGGTGAATTTGATAAATTGCGTAAAAATTATCTTGAGCGCCGTGAATGGTCGTCTTTATACGTGATGTGTGACGACGAAACGGCAGCCGCCTTGCTGTGTAAGCTAGGTTTTAACGCTGTTCATCACCCGGCACATTAATGTCTTCTTAATGCTCCCTGTCGAATAATGCGACAGGGACGCTTATGTATTTCTGGAGTAAATCACCATGTCTGAAGGCTGGAACATTGCCATTCTGGGCGCAACGGGCGCCGTAGGCGAAGCCCTGCTTGAAACACTGGCTGAACGCCAGTTCCCGGTCGGTGAAATTTATGCGTTGGCGCGTCATGAAAGCGCCGGCGAGCACCTCCGTTTTGGTGGCAAGTCGGTCATTGTCCAGGATGCGGCGGACTTTGACTGGACGCAGGCACAGTTGGCGTTTTTCGTTGCCGGCGCAGAGGCATCGGCTGCCTGGATAGACGACGCGACCAATGCAGGTTGCCTGGTGATAGATTCCAGCGGTCTGTTCGCGCTGGAGCCTGATGTGCCGCTGGTCGTGCCGGAAGTTAACCCGTATGTACTGGCGGATTACCGCAACCGTAACGTGATTGCGGTCGCCGATAGTCTGACCAGTCAACTGCTGGCGGCGCTCAAGCCGTTAATCGATCAGGGGGGACTGTCGCGTATTGCCGTCACCAGTATGTTATCAGCGTCCGCGCAGGGGAAAAAAGCGGTCGATGCGCTGGCTGGACAGAGTGCGAAGCTGCTTAACGGCATACCGATTGATGAAGATGATTTCTTTGGCCGCCAGTTGGCGTTCAATATGCTGCCGCTGCTGCCGGATCGGGAAGGCAGCGTGCGCCAGGAACGTCGTATCGTCGATGAAGTGCGTAAAATTTTGCAGGACGATGGCGTGATGATCTCCGCCAGTGTCGTGCAGTCGCCGGTGTTCTATGGCCATGCGCAGATGGTGAGCTTTGAAGCGCTCCGTCCGCTGGCGGCGGAAGAGGCGCGCGAGGCATTTTCCCGCGGTGAAGATATCGTACTGTCAGAAGAGACGGATTACCCGACGCAGGTGGGCGACGCTTCCGGCAATCCACAGCTTTCTATTGGCTGTGTGCATAATGATTACGGTATGCCGGAACAAATTCAGTTCTGGTCAGTGGCGGACAACGTGCGTTTCGGCGGCGCGCTGATGGCCGTTAAAATTGCGGAGAAGCTGGTGCAGGAGTATCTGTACTGATGTCCGGACAGCAATCATCGCCGGTCTATAAAATTGCGCTGGGTATTGAGTACGACGGCAGCAAGTATTATGGCTGGCAGCGTCAGAATGAAGTGCGCAGCGTGCAGGAAAAGCTGGAAAAAGCGCTCTCGCAGGTGGCAAATGAACCTATTAACGTGTTCTGCGCCGGGCGTACCGATGCCGGCGTTCACGGCACCGGGCAGGTTGTCCATTTCGAAACGACCGCATTGCGCAAAGATGCGGCATGGACGCTGGGGGTAAATGCGAATTTGCCTGGTGACATTGCCGTGCGCTGGGTGAAAACTGTACCGGATGATTTTCACGCGCGATTTAGCGCTACGGCTCGCCGTTATCGCTATATCATCTACAATCATCGACTGCGTCCTGCGGTGTTAGCAAAAGGCGTGACGCATTACTATGAGCCGCTGGATGCAGAGCGGATGCATCGCGCGGCGCAGTGTCTGCTTGGCGAAAATGATTTTACCTCGTTTCGCGCAGTGCAGTGCCAGTCGCGCACGCCGTGGCGTAATGTGATGCACATCAACGTTACCCGCCACGGCCCTTATGTGGTGGTCGATATCAAAGCGAATGCCTTTGTTCATCATATGGTCAGGAATATTGTCGGCAGCCTGCTGGAAGTAGGCGCTCACAACCAGCCGGAGAGCTGGATCGCAGAGCTGTTAGCGGCCAGGGACAGAACGCTGGCGGCGGCAACGGCGAAGGCGGAGGGGCTATATTTGGTTGCGGTGGATTACCCTGACCGGTTTGACCTTCCAAAACCGCCAATGGGCCCGCTATTTCTGGCGGACTAATCCGAATCGTACACCCGAAACGTGTCGGGTAGAAAGGCAAAGACAAATATGGACCTGATCTACTTTATTATTGATTTTATTCTGCACATCGATGTGCATCTGGCGGAGCTGGTCGCGGAGTACGGCGTCTGGGTGTACGCTATTTTGTTTTTGATTCTGTTTTGTGAAACCGGCCTGGTCGTCACGCCGTTCCTGCCGGGCGACTCGCTGCTGTTTGTCGCCGGGGCGCTGGCTTCGCTGGAAACCAACGATCTCAATGTGCATGTCATGGTGGCGTTAATGCTGATCGCCGCAATTGTTGGCGATGCGGTAAATTACACGATTGGTCGACTGTTCGGCGAAAAACTGTTCAGTAATCCGAATTCGAAAATTTTCCGCCGCAGTTACCTGGATAAAACCCACCAGTTTTATGAAAAACACGGCGGTAAAACTATCATTCTCGCTCGCTTCGTGCCGATCGTCAGAACCTTTGCGCCGTTTGTGGCAGGGATGGGGCACATGTCCTATCGGCATTTTGCCGCTTATAACGTCATCGGCGCGCTGCTGTGGGTGCTGCTCTTTACCTACGCCGGTTATTTCTTCGGTACGATACCGTTGATTCAGGATAACCTTAAGCTGCTGATTGTGGGGATTATCGTGGTTTCGATATTACCTGGCGTCATTGAGATTGTCCGGCATAAGCGCGCTGCGTCGCGTGCCGCAAAATAGAAAGTAACTCAGCGGTTCGACCACTTTTTTATCCAAAGTTTCGGGCTGTTATGTTTTAATGTGCAACATTCATGGTCTGTTGGGGGCAAAAATGGCATTATGCGCCCCTTATAATAAAGCTGACTAAGGTTCAGGCAGAAAGGTCACCAATGAGCTGGATTGAACGAATTAAAAGCAACATTACTCCCACCCGCAAGGCAAGCATTCCTGAAGGGGTGTGGACCAAGTGTGATAGCTGCGGTCAGGTTTTATACCGCGCTGAGCTGGAACGTAATCTTGAGGTCTGTCCTAAGTGTGACCATCATATGCGCATGTCGGCGCGCAATCGCCTGCATAGCCTGTTAGATGAAGGTTCCCTTGTGGAGTTGGGTAGCGAGCTGGAGCCGAAAGACGTGCTCAAGTTCCGCGACTCCAAAAAATATAAAGACAGACTGGCGTCCGCGCAGAAAGAAACCGGCGAGAAAGACGCGCTGGTGGTCATGAAAGGGACGCTTCACGGTATGCCGGTTGTCGCCGCCGCGTTTGAATTCGCGTTCATGGGCGGCTCAATGGGGTCTGTCGTTGGCGCACGCTTCGTTCGCGCCGTTGAACAGGCGCTGGAAGATAACTGTCCGTTAGTGTGTTTCTCTGCTTCCGGCGGTGCGCGTATGCAAGAAGCGCTGATGTCGCTGATGCAGATGGCGAAAACCTCTGCTGCGCTGGCGAAAATGCAGGAACGTGGTCTGCCCTACATTTCGGTATTGACCGATCCGACAATGGGCGGCGTTTCCGCCAGTTTTGCGATGCTGGGCGATCTCAACATCGCCGAGCCAAAAGCCCTGATTGGCTTCGCCGGCCCGCGCGTTATCGAACAAACCGTTCGTGAGAAGCTCCCGCCAGGATTCCAGCGCAGTGAGTTCCTGATCGAAAAAGGCGCTATTGATATGATAGTCCGCCGCCCGGAAATGCGCCTGAAGCTGGCGAGCATTCTGGCGAAGCTGATGAATCTGCCCGCGCCGAACCCGGACGCCCCGCGTGAAGGCGTGGTGGTGCCTCCGGCGCCGGATCAGGAGTCTGAGGCCTGATAACTGAAAAGGGCAGGGCCGCAGGCTCTGCCCTTTTGCTTTTCACCGTAAAGAAGCAGCGGAATCAATGAAAAACAAATCTATACCTCAAGCTGCGTCGCCCCTGGCCTCGTGGCTTTCTTATCTGGAAAACCTGCACAGCAAGAGTATCGATTTAGGCCTTGAGCGCGTAAGCCAGGTGGCAGCGCGTCTGGACATCCTCAAGCCTGCGCCGTTCGTTTTTACCGTTGCGGGAACCAACGGCAAAGGTACGACCTGTCGCACGCTGGAGTCGGTGTTAATCGCGGCGGGATACCGTGTGGGCGTCTATAGTTCGCCTCATCTGGTACGTTACACCGAGCGCGTGCGCGTGCAGGGGAAAGAATTAGCGGAATCCGCGCATACCGCGTCCTTTGCGGAAATAGAAGCGGCGCGCGGCGATATTTCATTGACCTATTTTGAATATGGTACGTTGTCGGCATTGTGGCTGTTTAAACAGGCTAACCTTGACGTGGTGATTCTGGAGGTCGGGTTGGGCGGGCGCCTGGACGCCACGAACATTGTGGATGCCGATGTAGCGGTAATTACCAGCATCGCGCTTGACCATACTGACTGGCTGGGGCCGGATCGCGAAAGTATCGGCCGCGAGAAAGCCGGGATTTTTCGTGCGGAAAAACCCGCTATCGTCGGCGAACCGGAAATGCCGGCAACCATCGCGGATGTCGCGCAGGAGACCGGCGCGCTGTTGCTGCGTCGCGGCGTTGACTGGCGTTATGAGGTGACAGCGACCCACTGGGCGTTTACCGATGGCGACGGCACGCTTGCCGGACTGCCGTTGCCGCAGGTTCCCCAGCCGAATGCCGCCACCGCTCTGGCCGCGCTGCGCGCCAGCGGGTTGAACATTGACGAACAGGCGATTCGCGACGGTATTGCGCAGGCTACCTTGCCGGGACGTTTTCAAATCGTGAGTGAGTCGCCGCGCGTTATCTTTGATGTCGCCCATAATCCCCACGCGGCGGAATACCTGACGGGTCGTCTGAAAATGTTGCCGAAACGCGGGCGCGTGCTTGCGGTGATTGGTATGCTGCATGATAAAGATATCGCCGGCACGTTAGCCTGGTTGAAAAGCGTGGTTGACGACTGGTATTGTGCTCCGTTAGAGGGGCCGCGCGGCGCGACGGCGGAACAACTTCTGGAACATCTGGGGAAAGGGAATGTCTATGATAGCGTCGCGCAGGCATGGCAGGCCGCTATCGACGCGGCGCAGCCAGAAGATACCGTGCTGGTGTGCGGATCATTCCACACCGTCGCACATGTTATGGAAGTGATAGACGCGGGGAGAATCGGTGGCGAGTAAGTTTCAGAATCGTTTAGTCGGCACGATTGTGTTAGTCGCGCTGGGGGTTATTGTGCTTCCCGGTCTGTTGGACGGACAGAAAAAGCATTATCAGGATGAATTTGCTGCGATTCCACTGGTACCGAAGCCTGGCGACCGCGATGAGCCGGATATGATGCCAGCCGCAACGCAGGCGCTGCCGACACAGCCGCCGGAAGGGGCGGCTGAAGAGGTGCGGGCGGGAGATGCGGCAGCGCCATCGCTGGACCCGTCGCGCATGGCGTCTAACAATGTCGAGCTTGATCCGATACCGGTGGAGACGCCTAAACCGAAGCCGGTTGAAAAGCCGAAGCCGCAGCCTAAACCGCAACAGCCGGTTGTCGCCGCTTCCACGCCGACGCCCGCGCCGCAACCAGTTGCCGACGATAAACCTGCGCCGACCGGCAAAGCCTATGTCGTACAGTTGGGCGCGCTGAAAAATGCGGATAAAGTCAACGAGATAGTCGGCAAGCTTCGTTCCGCCGGGTTCCGGGTTTATACTTCCCCCTCAACGCCGGTACAGGGTAAAATAACCCGTATTCTCGTTGGGCCGGATGCGTCGAAAGATAAGATGAAAGGATCGCTTGGCGAGCTCAAGCAGATTTCCGGGTTAAGCGGCGTGGTGATGGGATATAGCCCGAACTAAGGCGCGTTTTGCCTGAGCGCGCAGCGTTAAGGCCTACGGTGTTCACCTGGTAATAGCCGAAGTTCTGTAGGCTGGATAAGGCGTTTACGCCGTCATCCGGCAGAAGGAATAAACCTGGTATCCTGCGCTTATCAGGCCGATGGCAGCTCTTCTGGTCGTGCCCGAAGAGATAAAAAGTGTGATGGCGTTGAATATTTTTTCAGCGCCATTTTTATTTACGCGTGGGAAGGAAATCCCTACGCAAACGTTTTCTTTTTCTGTTAGAATGCGCCCCGAACAGGACGACAGGGCGTAAAATCGTGGGACATCTATGGTCTGGATTGATTACGCCATTATCGCGGTGATTGCTTTTTCCTGTCTGGTTAGCCTGATCCGCGGCTTTGTTCGTGAAGCGTTATCGCTGGTGACGTGGGGTTGTGCTTTCTTTGTCGCCAGTCACTACTACACTTACCTGTCTGTCTGGTTTACGGGCTTTGAAGACGAACTGGTTCGTAATGGGATTGCTATCGCGGTACTGTTTATCGCGACGCTTATCGTCGGCGCTATCGTGAATTTTGTGATAGGTCAGCTAGTAGAAAAGACCGGCCTGTCGGGAACTGACCGGGTGTTGGGGATCTGTTTCGGCGCACTGCGAGGCGCGCTGATTGTCGCCGCCATTCTGTTCTTCCTTGATACCTTTACCGGCTTGTCGAAAAGCGAAGACTGGAGCAAATCGCAGCTCATCCCGCAGTTCAGCTTCATCATCAGATGGTTCTTTGACTATCTGCAAAGCTCGTCGAGTTTCTTGCCCAGGACGTAACAGGTTCTGAGATGTGGCTTAACGAGGAAAATGACGTATGTGCGGTATTGTCGGTATCGCCGGTGTTATGCCGGTCAACCAGTCGATTTATGACGCGTTAACAGTGCTCCAGCATCGTGGTCAGGATGCTGCCGGTATCATCACCATTGATGCTAATAACTGCTTCCGCTTGCGTAAGGCAAACGGGCTGGTGAACGATATTTTTGAAGCTCGCCACATGCAGCGTTTGCAGGGCAACATGGGGATCGGCCATGTGCGCTACCCTACCGCAGGCAGCTCCAGCGCTTCCGAAGCGCAACCTTTTTACGTTAACTCGCCGTATGGCATCACGTTGGCCCATAATGGCAACCTGACTAACGCGCACGAGCTACGTAAAAAGCTGTTTGAAGAAAAGCGCCGTCATATCAACACCACCTCCGATTCCGAAATCCTGCTCAATATTTTCGCCAGCGAGCTCGACAACTTCCGTCACTATCCGCTGGAAGCCGACAATATTTTTGCCGCGATTGCCGCGACTAACCGTCAAATCCGCGGCGCCTATGCCTGCGTGGCGATGATTATCGGTCACGGTATGGTGGCTTTTCGCGATCCGCACGGCATTCGCCCGTTAGTGCTGGGCAAGCGTGACGTTGGCGATGGTCGTACGGAGTATATGGTCGCTTCTGAAAGCGTGGCGCTGGATACGCTGGGCTTTGAATTCCTGCGCGATGTCGCGCCGGGCGAAGCTATCTATATTACCGAAAAGGGGCAACTGTTCACGCGCCAGTGCGCGGATAACCCGGTCAGTAACCCCTGTCTGTTTGAGTACGTTTATTTTGCTCGCCCGGACTCCTTTATCGACAAGATCTCCGTCTACAGCGCTCGTGTGAATATGGGCACCAAACTTGGCGAAAAAATCGCTCGTGAATGGGAAGATCTGGACATCGACGTCGTGATCCCTATCCCGGAAACCTCCTGCGATATCGCACTGGAAATTGCCCGTATTCTCGGCAAGCCGTACCGCCAGGGATTTGTCAAAAATCGTTACGTGGGACGTACCTTTATCATGCCGGGCCAACAGCTACGCCGTAAATCCGTGCGCCGTAAGCTCAATGCTAATCGCGCGGAATTCCGCGATAAGAACGTCCTGCTGGTGGATGATTCCATCGTGCGTGGCACCACATCAGAGCAGATCATCGAGATGGCCCGGGAAGCCGGCGCGAAGAAGGTTTATCTGGCGTCCGCCGCGCCGGAAATTCGTTTCCCCAACGTCTATGGCATTGATATGCCGACCGCCAATGAGCTGATCGCGCATGGTCGCGAGGTGGATGAGATTCGGCAGATCATCGGCGCAGACGGGCTTATCTTCCAGGATCTGAACGATCTGATCGAAGCCGTACGCGCGGAAAATCCGGATATCCAGCAGTTTGAATGTTCGGTATTTAACGGGGTATATGTCACCAAAGACGTAGACCAGCAATACCTCGACTTCCTGGATTCATTACGTAATGACGACGCCAAAGCGGTGCTGTTCCAGAACGAAATGGAAAACCTGGAAATGCATAACGAAGGCTAATGGCTTTGCCAGCGGCGCAATGCCGCTGGCCGATGTCAATTACGCACCACGCCGAAGCGAATAGCGTATTTTTGTACTTTGTACTGTAACGTGGTGCGCGATACGTTAAGGCTGCGGGCCGCGGCGGCAATATTCCCCTGATGCGTATCCAGCGCGGTTTCTATTAAATGCCTTTCGTAGTTGGCAACCCGTGCCTCCAGCGACCCTTCATACTGCGGATCGGGTGACGAGGGAAGGTGATTTTCCGGCGCGGTTTCCGGTACGCCTAAATTTAACTCGTCCTGTTCAAAAATGATGTGTTTCAGCAGTCCGTCTTTTTCCTGCATGATCATGCTGCGGACAATCGCGTTTTCCAGCATCCTGACATTACCCGGCCAGGCGTGATTGAGCAGATCAGCACGCGCCGTCTCGCTTAGTCCGTGAATGTCCTGCGGCACATCATTACGGTATTTATCAATAAAATAATTCGCCAGTAAGGGAATATCTTCCGGGCGGGCGCGCAGCGGCGGTAGCGTCAACATTCCAACGCTCAACCGATAAAAAAGATCTGCCCGCAGACGTTCTTGTTGAATTAATTTGACGGGCGCTTCGTTCATGGCGGCAACGATCCTGACATCAGAATGGAGTTGCTGTTGTCCGCCGAGCCGCCAGAAGGTTTTATCCTGCAAGAATCGCAGCAGCTTACTTTGCATTTCTATCGGCATGGCGTTCAGCTCATCAAGAAAGAGCGTTCCCCCGTTTGCCAGTTCCAGATAGCCCTGGCTATTTTCCGCGCCGGTATAGGCGCCGCGCACGGTGCCGAAAAGCGTACTTTCGATAAGCGTAGGCGGTAGGGCGCCGCAGTTCAGGGCGATAAATGGCTTATTCGCCCGCTTGCTGCATTGATGGATCAGGCGGGAAAATAGCTCCTTACCCGTTCCCGTCTCCCCGACAATCGTCACCGGAATATTACTGGCGGCCAGCCGCTTGGCTTTGGCGATATTACTGAGCATTTCCGGGTTTTCGGTAATAATGGCATGGTGCTTCTCATGGTGATCGGCATACAGCAGTTGGTTCAGTTCTACCACCTGCTCCTGGAGCCGCCTGACGCCGGACATATTCCTGCCGATTTCGATAACGCCGACCATGCCGCCATCGCTTGCATAGAGCGGCGCGGTGGTGTGCTGATAGTCAACGGCCTGGCCTCGCGCATTGTAATAAATTTGATAATGGCCAATGTATTCCACGCCTTTTTTTAACGATGAAAGCATCGTACTTTGCGTCTCTTTCATGCCCGGATAGACATCCAGCATATGTTTTCCCATTGCCCGTTCAATACTGTAGCCGTCCAGATCCGCGCTTTCCTGATTGTAGTAAACGTATTCACCACGCTCATTAATGACGGCCAACGGCTGATGAATCAAATCGAAAAAGCGGGAAAACATCCTGAGCGCCGAGGCCAGTTCCTGATTGGTGGATGCCATACACGCATTCCTCATATCTATTGTTCATGTTGTCATTATAAAAGTGACGAATTTTCGTCGTTGTGATGAATAACAAACTCAATGACGAAAATGAGAAAAAGCTTATTTTTATAAGCAATTGATTATTTTGATAAAAAATAGTGGCATGCCTTTTGCTTTATCCCTGTAAAGAATGCGGATTTTTACCATAAACATTAAGCAGAGGGCGTTATGACTGACTCGATTATGCAGAATTACAACCAGCTACGTGAGCAGGTAATCAACGGCGATCGCCGTTTCCAGCACAAAGACGGTCATTTGTGTTTTGAAGGGGTCGATCTGGACGCTCTGGCGCGCCAGTACCCCACGCCGTTCTATGTGTTTTCTGAGCCGGAGATTATTCGTAACATTCATGAAATCCAGCAGGCATTTGCGGCGCATAAAAATACCAAAACCTTCTTTGCGTCAAAAACCTGCTCGGTCATGGGGGTGTTGAAAGCCATTCGTGACGCCGGAATTTGCGCGGAGGCAAACTCACAATATGAGGTTCGCAAGTGTCTGGAGATAGGCTTTCGCGGCGATCAGATCGTCTTCAACGGCGTGGTGAAAAAGCCTGCCGATCTGGAGTATGCCATCGCTAACGATCTGTATCTTATTAATGTTGATAGCCTGTATGAGCTGGAACATATTGATGCCATCTCTCGCAAGCTGAAGAAAGTCGCCAATGTTTGCGTCCGCGTAGAGCCGAATGTTCCCTCGGCGACGCATGCGGAACTGGTTACCGCTTTCCATGCGAAGTCGGGTCTCGACCTGGAACAGGCGGAAGAAACCTGCCGCCGCATTCTGGCAATGCCTTATGTGCATTTGCGCGGCTTGCATATGCATGTGGGTGATCAGGTGCCGGAGTCAGAGCCTTTCGCAAAAGCGACTAAAGTGCTGGTGGATGAATCCCGTCGTCTGGAAGAGGTGCTCGGTATTAAATTTGATTTGATTAACGTGGGCGGCGGAATTCCGGTTCCCTATAAATATGACGACGAGAATGGCGACCCGTTAAAAGATAATATGTATGCCGGTATTACCGCCCAGGATTTTGCCGATGCGGTCATTCGCGAAGTGCATAAATGGCGTACCGATGTGGAAATATGTATTGAACCTGGACGTAAAGTGACCGGGTCGGCGGCGGTGTTACTGACGGAAGTCTCCTGCGAAAAACGTAAAACAAATTACGATCTTAACGGCAATGTGGAATGCCACGTTGAATGGAAATTTGTCGACGCCGGTTACAGCGTACTTTCTGACAGCCAGCATTTTGACTGGTTCTTTTATGTCTATAACGCCTCTCGCATGACGGCAGCGCACGACGCCTGGATAAAATTAGCCGGGCCGCTGTGTGATGGTGGAGATTATTTCCACATGGGAGTGAAAGGCGAAGAGTTTTTACTGCCGAAGGAGACTCATGTTGGCGATATTGTCGCGTTTCTTGATGCCGGGGCATACACCATTGAAAGTCAAACCGTTTATAACAACCGTCCGCGCACGGGCGTGGTGATGATCGATAAAAATGGTGAGACGCGTCTGATTCGTCGGGAAGACAGTTACGAAGATATGGTCAAGTACGACATTTATTAATACTGTTTTGGGCTTCAGTTTTATGCTGAAGCCCGTCGTCAGATGATAAGAAGAGGGCAGTGATGCCTGAATGCATAACAGGAGATGGCCATGAGTAACACGAATTCTGGCTTACTTGGCATCAAAGACATTGTCTTTATGAATGTCATCGCTATTCTGAGTTTGCGGCAAATCCCTAACGTGGCGCCTTACGGGGCATCGGCCATGTTGTTATGGGTGATAGCCGCATTCTGTTTGTTTTTTCCTTTAGCGATGGTATGCGGCGAGCTGTCAACCGGCTGGCCGAAAGATGGCGGGATATTTGTCTGGATTAAAGAGGCATTTGGTAAACGTATTGCATGGATTGTCGTGGTTTGTTTTCTCTTTTCCTGCGTACTGTTTTTCCCATTAATGCTGCAATTCGGCTTTACCGCGTTGGGCTATATGATCGGCGGCGGCCTGGCGGAAAATAAAGCGTTTATCGGTATTGGTTCCGCGGTAATTTTCTGGCTATTAACGCTGATGAATATCCGCGGGATGGAATGGACAAAAATTATTAATAGCATCAGCGCCTGGTGCGGCGTATTTATTCCCTCCGCCATCCTCATTTTACTGGCGGTGGTATGGCTATGTACCGGACACCAGATGCAGACGGACTACACTACAGCGAAAAACTGGATTCCGGATCTCGGACACTGGGATACGATCGTTTTCTTATCCAGCATGATGTTTGCGTTTGCCGGACTGGAGGTCGCCCCGATGATTGCCGGGCGTACCCGTAATCCACAGCGTGATTTTCCGCGAGCGATGGCCGTCTCCGCCGCCGTTATCGTTGGGATCTATATGGTCGGTACCTGGGCGCTAAACACGCTTTTACCCGCCGGGAAAACCGACATTGTGGCAGGCGTCATGCAGGCTATGCATGCTGCTGCGGACACGCTGCATATGCCGTGGTTAATTCCTGTTATGGCCATCTGTATGTTTTTTGGCGCTCTCGGGCAAATTAACTCCTGGCTGGTGGGGCCGATTTATATGCTCCAGGAAGCCTCGCGTGAAGATAATCTGCTGGGGGACCGAATCGGCAAATTACATCCGGTGTGGAAAACGCCCGCCTTTGCCTTGACTGTACAGGCGATTATTGTCACGGTCCTGTGTTTTTCGACTTTTATTTCGCCAAGCGTTGCGGCGGCTTACTGGATGTTAACGGCGCTAACGACCATCACCTATTTTATTCCTTATCTGGTGATGTTCCCGGCGTTCTGGCGTTTACGTAAGACTCAGCCGGATACGCCAAGAAGTTTTAAAATTCCGGGCAAGGTTTTACCGGCTATTTTACCCGCGCTGGGCTTTCTTTCTATCGCCTTTGCCGTTGCGCTGTTATTTATTCCGCCTTCTCAAATTGATATGGGCGGATATTTCCAGTACGCCGGGAAAATTATTGGCGGAGCCGTGCTGGCGGTTGTCGTCGCGGAGTACATTTACCATCGGGCGCAGAAACGTAATGCCCGTTTAAGCATGGCGGGAGGAAAATAAAATGTATATGCCAGTTCTGGAAATAAATCTACGCAAGCTGGAAGAAAACGCCCGCATGGAAAAAGCTCTGCTGGCAAGCAGCGGTATTGACGTGATGGCTGTCAATAAAGTTTTTGACGGCTGCGTGGAAACTGCACAGGCGGTGTTCAACGGCGGAATTACCGTTATTGCTGAATCACGAACCTATAATTTGAAAAAAATACGCGAGACAGGATGTACGACTTGCCTGTTACGCAGCCCGTGTCTGAGTGAAATCGAAGATGTGGTGCGCTACGCGGATATTAGTTTAAATAGCGAGCCGGTGGTATTACGGGCATTATCGCAAGAAGCCCAACGCCAGGGGAAAACGCATCAGGTATTACTGATGGTGGATATGGGCGATTTACGCGAGGGTATCTGGTTTGGTGAATATCAACGCATTCTTGAGACCGTGACTCTGATTACTGGTCTGCCTGGTCTGGAATTATATGGACTGGGCACCAACTTTAATTGTTACGGCACCGTGTTGCCAACGGTAAAAAATGGCGAGGATTTTCTGGCGCTGGCCGCCCGGCTGGAAGCCGACAGCGGTATTCCTGTCCGGCGGCTTTCTGCGGGAAACTGCACCAGCTATCACCTGCTGGATAAAGGTATCTGGCCGCAGGGGCTGAATCATCTGCGCATCGGCGGACTGCATGAATTCGGCATTGAATATGTGGACATGAAATACCTGAATGAATTTCACCACTCCGCAAAACCGGTCGATAAAGCCTGTTCCGATATGTATATCCTGGAAGCGGAAATCATCGAACTGAACAGTAAACCGACCGTCCCGGTCGGGGAGCTGGGCGTCGATGCCTTTTTGCAAAGTAAAACCTTTGTCGATCGTGGCATACGCCGACGCGCATTGCTGGCGTTTGGTCGCCAGGATGTGCCGTCGGATAACTGTGTGCCATGCGACGACGCTATCACTATCTTAGGGCAAACCAGCGATCATACGCTGGTGGATATTGAAGATTGTCGTCAGTCGCTAAAAGTAGGCGATGTGGTTCGCTTTGAGCTGGATTATACGGGCCTGTTAATGGCCTGCCAGACCAAAGGCGTCGCCTGGAGGTTTACGCGTTAACGCATAACCGCCGCGGCTATGTCGCGGCGGCATCTTTGACCTCACGAAAGACAGGGAGTAACGATGGATACCCTGCAACAATCTCCGCCAGCAGAGCCTGAAGGCGGTCTGCGGCGTAACCTGAAGAAGCGGCACCTGCTGATGATGTCGCTGGGCGGCACGATTGGCACCGGCTTATTTATCGGCATTGCCGAACCGTTAAGCAGCGTCGGGCCGGCGGGAACCTTACTGGCCTATCTGTTTGCCGGAACCATTATGCTGGCGACGATGATGTGTCTTGGCGAATTATCATGCGCCTTTCCTCACTCCGGTTCATTTCAACATTACGCGCTGATGTTTATGCCGTCACCTTGCTGGAGCTATACCATTGGCTGGCTTTACTGGTTTAGCTGGGTCTTTTCCCTGGCGGCCGACCTCACTGCCGCAGGGTTTATTGCTCACCAGTTTTTCCCCGCGGTTCCGGTATATATGTTCTGCCTGGCGATTCTGCTTATCCTGACGGCCATCAATCTTACCTCCGCAAAAAGTTTTGGCGAATGCGAATACTGGCTTTCGGCCATTAAGGTTTTCGCGATCGTGCTGTTTATCTGCGCGGGCGGGGTCATGATCTACTCGCTAATGGGCCATAGTGGCTGGCACCCGACATTAAAAGCAGACGGAATGTGGTTTCCCCACGGTTGGGAGCAAATTGTGGTCTGTATGACGATCGTGATTTACTCCTTCCAGGGGGTGGAACTGGTAGGAAATGCGGCAGGGGAGACCGAATCGCCGCACATTATTTTACCGAAAGTGATCCTGGGGATCGGTCTCAGAATCATTTTGTTTTACGGCCTGGCGATTGCGGTGCTGGCGCTGGTCTATCCGCATGAACTGACGCCAAATGGACAAAGTCCCTTTGTATGGGTATTCTCCCACGCGGGCATTCCGGGGGCGGATACGCTGATGACGCTGGTGATCTTTTCCGCCGCGGTTTCTGCCGCTAACTCGGCCATTTACGCCAGTTCGCGTATGCTGTGGTCTATGGCGGGCGATCGCTTTGCGCCAGCCTGCTTTGGTAAAACGAACGGCGGCGGCGTGCCGGTGTATGCTATTTTAATCACGGCCTTGCTGGCGTTGGTGTCGTTGCTGACCCGCTATATTCCCGCACAGCAATTTTATTTATATCTGATCGCCAGTACCGGGCAGGTGGGTTGCCTGGCATGGATAACCATTGGATGGTGCCAGTATCGCTTCCGACAATCGGTGCGTAATGGAACGTACGCCAGCGATTTGCTACGCTATCGATCGCCGCTTTTCCCCTGGACGGCCCGATTTGTCATTATCACCAATTTTGCCATTATGGTCGGCACCTGGTTTAGTGAGCAAGGGGTAGTGATAATGTTGGTTGAGCTGGCTTTTATGATAGGGATTCTTTTGTCATGGTATCTCTTCAGACCCACTTTGAGCCGATTACGTAACACAGTGGGATGAACGGCGCTCGTAAACGGTAAGAGAACATGAAACGACTCATTGTAGGAATTAGCGGCGCCAGCGGAGCGATTTATGGCGTGCGCTTATTACAAATTTTGCGCGATGTCGATAGCGTGGAAACGCATCTGGTGATGAGCCAGGCGGCCCGGCAAACGCTGGCGCTGGAGACCGATTTTTCGCTGCGCGAGGTGCAGGCGCTGGCCGATGTGACGCACGATGCGCGCGACATTGCCGCCAGCATTTCCTCGGGCTCTTACCCGACGGCGGGAATGGTTATCTTGCCTTGTTCGATTAAAACGCTGTCGGGGATTGTCCACAGTTATACTGACGGACTGCTTACCCGCGCGGCGGATGTGATATTAAAAGAGCGGCGACCTCTGGTGCTGTGTGTGCGCGAAACGCCGCTGCATATCGGGCATTTGCGTTTAATGACCCAGGCCGCTGAGATAGGCGCGGTGATTATGCCGCCGGTTCCGGCTTTTTATCATCTTCCTCAGACGTTAGATGATGTTATAAATCAAACGGTTAACCGAGTTTTGGATCAGTTTGATATCCCCCTTCCGCACGATCTTTTTGTTCGCTGGCAGGGCGCATAGCGTTGTCTGTTTAGCGTGCATTATTGTCCCTGTTGCCCTGTTTCAGGGCAATTTTGTAACCGCGATCATATCCTCAACATTTAATTCGTTAAAAGCCGTCGAAACGCTGCGGTTCAACCGTCATACCTGCTATCTTCAACATCAGGACAATATTGCAACGTTTTATTAACAAATTTAACGTCGAATCGTTTTGCTGACGTGAAAATGGCATAAGACCTGCATGAAAAAGTCTGCAAACACACAACACCACGTAAAACATAAGAAAATGACGCCACTTGAGGGGTATGTATGAAGAAGACCGTTCTCGCTTTGTCTTTGCTGATAGGTCTGGGCGCGACGGCGGCCAGTTACGCCGCGCTCCCGCAAACGGTTCGTATTGGAACAGATACCACCTACGCGCCTTTCTCATCAAAAGATGCCAAAGGCGAGTTTATTGGCTTTGATATCGATCTCGGTAATGAAATGTGTAAGCGTATGCAGGTGAAATGTACCTGGGTCGCCAGCGACTTTGATGCGCTTATTCCCTCACTAAAAGCGAAAAAAATTGATGCCATTATTTCATCGCTCTCTATCACCGATAAACGCCAGCAAGAAATTGCGTTTTCCGACAAACTTTACGCGGCGGATTCACGCCTGATTGCGGCAAAAGGGTCTCCCATTCAGCCGACGCTGGAATCGCTGAAAGGCAAGCATGTCGGCGTGCTGCAAGGGTCCACGCAAGAGGCTTACGCCAATGATAACTGGCGCACTAAAGGTGTGGATGTGGTGGCTTATGCTAACCAGGATCTTATCTATTCCGATTTAACCGCCGGTCGTCTGGATGCCGCATTGCAGGATGAAGTCGCCGCCAGCGAAGGTTTCCTGAAGCAGCCAGCGGGCAAAGAGTATGCGTTTGCCGGTCCTTCCGTGAAGGATAAAAAATATTTTGGCGACGGGACGGGGGTTGGGCTGCGTAAAGACGATACCGAGCTAAAAGCCGCGTTTGATAAAGCGCTGACCGAACTGCGCCAGGACGGAACTTACGACAAAATGGCCAAAAAGTACTTCGATTTTAATGTTTACGGCGATTGAGGGAAGGGGATAACGCGCCGCGCTGGGGAACTATCACGGTGCAAAATAGATGTTTTGCACCTTTTTGGTGCATAAGCCGTTGCGGAACAGGCGCATAAATGCATACTTAATCGATTTTTATGCAAAATAAACCGGCTGACAAGGTAGAATGCTTTGCCTTGTCGGCCTGATTAATGGCACGATAGTCGCATCGGATCTGTAAAGATCTCCTGGAAAGACAGTCTGTTGAGGATAGTTATGAAAAAACTGGCGTTATCCCTTTCTCTGGTGCTGGCATTTTCCAGCGCTACCGCAGCATTTGCCGCTATTCCACAAAAAATTCGTATCGGTACCGATCCTACATACGCACCGTTTGAATCCAAAAATGCACAAGGTGAATTGGTCGGCTTTGATATCGATCTGGCCAAAGAGCTGTGCAAACGTATCAACACACAGTGTACGTTCGTGGAAAACCCGCTGGATGCGCTGATTCCGTCTTTAAAAGCGAAGAAAATTGATGCCATCATGTCCTCGCTGTCCATCACTGAAAAGCGCCAGCAGGAAATCGCGTTTACCGACAAGCTTTACGCCGCTGATTCCCGTCTGGTGGTGGCGAAGAACTCTGATATTCAGCCGACCATCGCGTCGCTGAAAGGCAAGCGCGTCGGCGTGCTACAGGGGACGACGCAGGAGACCTTCGGCAATGAGCACTGGGCGCCGAAAGGGATTGAGATCGTCTCTTACCAGGGGCAGGACAACATTTATTCCGATCTGACGGCTGGTCGTATTGATGCAGCGTTCCAGGACGAGGTCGCGGCCAGCGAAGGTTTCCTTAAACAGCCCGTCGGAAAAGACTATAAATTCGGCGGCCCGGCGGTGAAAGATGAGAAGTTATTCGGCGTAGGAACCGGTATGGGGCTGCGCAAAGAGGATAACGAGCTGCGCGAAGCGCTGAACAAAGCCTTTGCTGAAATGCGTGCTGACGGTACTTACGAAAAGCTGGCGAAAAAGTACTTTGATTTTGATGTTTATGGCGGTTAATCACCGTCGGTGCAGATAAAGCCCAAAGAATGTTGACTGTCTGCATTGCCTGATGGCGCTGTGCATGTCAGGCCTACGGAGCATCGTAGGTCGGGCAAGGCACAGCCGCCATCCGGCGTGATGTGAGGCAAAAATGCAAAAGAGGCTTCTTACTTCACCACACACAACAGGACAGGCTGCATGTTGTACGGGTTTTCAGGCGTAATTTTACAGGGCGCGATCGTCACGCTGGAACTGGCGCTCAGTTCCGTGGTGCTGGCCGTGCTTATTGGTCTTGTCGGCGCGGGGGCGAAGCTTTCGCAAAACCGGATAACGGGGCTTATTTTTGAAGGATACACCACCCTGATTCGCGGGGTGCCGGATCTGGTCTTAATGCTGCTGATATTTTACGGATTGCAAATCGCGCTTAACGTGGTGACCGATTCGCTGGGTATCGACCAGATAGATATTGATCCGATGGTGGCCGGTATTATCACCCTTGGTTTCATCTACGGCGCCTATTTTACCGAAACCTTTCGCGGCGCGTTTATGGCGGTGCCGAAAGGCCATATCGAGGCGGCGACGGCTTTTGGTTTTACCCACGGGCAAACCTTCCGGCGGATTATGTTCCCGGCGATGATGCGTTACGCCCTGCCGGGGATCGGCAATAACTGGCAGGTGATACTCAAAGCGACGGCGCTGGTGTCGCTGCTGGGCCTGGAAGATGTCGTCAAAGCCACGCAGCTTGCCGGTAAAAGCACCTGGGAGCCTTTCTATTTTGCTGTGGTCTGTGGACTTATCTACCTGGTATTCACCACCGTTTCCAATGGTGTGCTGCTCTTACTTGAGCGTCGCTATTCCGTGGGCGTGAAGAGGGCCGATTTGTGATTGAGATCATTCAGGAGTACTGGAAATCCCTGCTGTGGACGGATGGCTATCGTTTTACCGGCGTGGCGATTACGCTGTGGTTGTTAATTTCATCGGTGGTGATGGGCGGTCTTCTGGCAGTGATTCTGGCGGTGGGTCGCGTTTCCAGTAATAAATTCATCCGTTTTCCCATCTGGCTGTTTACGTATATTTTTCGCGGCACGCCGCTGTACGTACAGCTACTGGTGTTCTATTCGGGGATGTATACGCTGGAGATAGTCAAAGGCACCGATCTTCTTAACGCGTTTTTCCGCAGCGGACTGAACTGTACCGTACTGGCGCTGACGCTGAATACCTGCGCGTATACCACGGAGATTTTCGCGGGGGCGATTCGTTCGGTGCCGCACGGTGAAATTGAAGCGGCACGGGCCTATGGCTTCTCGTCATTTAAAATGTATCGCTGCATTATTTTGCCGTCGGCATTACGCATCGCCTTGCCTGCCTACAGCAACGAAGTGATTTTAATGCTGCACTCTACGGCGCTGGCGTTTACCGCGACGGTGCCGGATTTGTTGAAAATCGCCCGCGATATTAACTCAGCGACTTACCAGCCGTTTACCGCGTTTGGCATTGCCGCCGTGTTGTATTTACTCATTTCGTATGTCCTGATAAGCCTGTTCCGTCGGGCGGAAAGACGCTGGTTGCAGCACGTGTCCTCTAAATAATTCGAGTAACATGATGTCAGAAAATAAATTACACGTTATCGATTTGCACAAACGCTACGGCGGTCATGAAGTGCTGAAAGGGGTATCGCTGCAGGCCCGCGCCGGAGATGTGATTAGCATCATCGGCTCGTCCGGCTCCGGTAAAAGCACTTTTTTGCGCTGTATTAACTTCCTCGAAAAACCGAGCGAAGGCGCGATTATCGTGAACGGTCAGAACATTAATCTGGTGCGCGACAAAGACGGGCAGCTCAAAGTGGCGGATAAAAATCAGCTACGCTTGTTGCGTACCCGTCTGACGATGGTGTTTCAGCACTTTAACCTCTGGAGCCACATGACGGTGCTGGAAAATGTGATGGAAGCGCCGATTCAGGTACTGGGATTAAGCAAGCACGACGCGCGCGAGCGGGCGTTGAAATATCTGGCGAAGGTGGGGATTGATGAGCGCGCTCAGGGCAAATATCCCGTCCATCTCTCCGGCGGCCAACAGCAGCGCGTTTCTATTGCGCGCGCGCTGGCGATGGAACCTGACGTTTTACTGTTCGATGAACCCACATCGGCGCTCGATCCTGAACTGGTCGGCGAAGTGTTGCGCATCATGCAACAACTGGCGGAAGAAGGCAAAACGATGGTGGTGGTCACGCATGAAATGGGCTTCGCCCGCCATGTCTCTTCGCACGTTATTTTTCTGCATCAGGGGAAAATTGAAGAAGAGGGCGATCCGGAGCAGGTGTTCGGCAATCCGCAAAGCCCGCGTTTACAGCAATTCCTGAAAGGCTCGCTGAAATAAAAGAAGCCCGGCGGCGCATCGCTTACCGGGCAGGATACGGCGCTTTAGGAACTAGCGAATCACATCCGCCAGCGCCTCTTCTAAATCATACCAGCGAAATGCGAATCCGGCGGCTTCAAGCCGTTTTGGCAGCGCCCGCTGTCCGCCCAATACCAGCACTGACGACTCTCCCATCAATAAGCGAATTGCCGTCGCCGGAATGCGAATAATCGCCGGACGGCGCAGCGCGCGACCCAGCGCATGAGCAAAATGCTCATTATGGACGGGATACGGCGAGACCATATTGAAGGGACCGCGAAGATCGTTATCCAGCAGCCACAGGATGCCGTTGACCATATCGTCGATGTGAATCCAGGCCAGATATTGTCGACCATTACCCACCGGACCGCCGAGCCCGAGGCGAAACGGCGGAACCATTTTCCCCAGAATCCCGCCTTGCGGCGCCAGGACAACGCCGGTACGCAGCAGGCAGACGCGGGTCTGGTCGCTCTGCGCACGACAGGCAATCTGTTCCCAGCGGGCGCAAAGTTTATGCGTAAATTCGTTGTGCGGCGGCTCATCTTCAGTGACGACAACGTCGCCCAGATCGCCGTAATAGCCCGTGGCGGAGCCGGATATCAACACCGAGGGCGGCGTAGCGCTGGCATGAATTAAATCCACCAACTTTTGCGTGATAGCCCAGCGGCTTTGGCACAACCGTTCTTTTTGTTGCGACGTCCAGCGCTTGTCGGCAATCGGTTCGCCCGCCAGATTGATGATGGCATCAATCTCATTGAGGTGCTCACGTTCCGCCAGCCCTTTCCATAATGTCACTCTGGAATCGAGAATCTGACGCGCGTTATCGGGATTGCGCGTAACAACCGTCACCTGATGCCCCAGTGTTAACAGCCGGGGAATGAGATGACGCCCTATCAGGCCCGTACCGCCGGTAATCAGAATCTGCATATGACCTCCAGAGTAGGGAGGATTTCCTCTTCCCTAATGTCAGGTTTTTAATACGAATAAGGGTGCCGGACGCAGGTTTTTTCCGTGTATACACCTCTACATCATACATGATGTATGCTACCGCGTTACGCTTTCGTACTGTTACAGTGCAGTTGCGCTTGTAACAGTGCGCGCGCTGTCGCAGGACGCGTGCGAATGCGTTCAAACCAGTTATACACCGCCGGGTAGGTATCAAGATCGATTCGCTGACGCTGATGTGCGTTAACCCACGGCCAACTGGCGATATCCGCAATACTGTAGTGGTCGCCGCCCAGCCACGGGGAGGTTTCCAGGCGTTTATTCAGGACGTTGTATAAGCGTTGCGTTTCAACCTGATAGCGTTCAATCGCATAGGGGATGGCCTGCGGCGCAAAATGGTTAAAGTGATGATTCTGGCCCAGCATCGGCCCTAACCCGCCGACCTGCCAGAACAGCCATTGCAGCGTGGTATGGCGTTCACGCAGCTCCCCGCTAAGCAGTTTGCCGCTTTTTTCCGCCAGGTAGAGAAGAATTTCGCCGGATTCAAAAAGACTAAGCGGTTGACCGCCGTCTGCCGGGGCGTGATCGACGATGGCAGGAATTTTATTATTGGGAGAGATAGCCAAAAAATCAGGGCGAAACTGATTGCCCTTGCTGATATCTACTTTTAGCAAACGATACGCCAGCTCCGCCTCTTCCAGAAACAGCGTTATTTTATGCCCGTTGGGCGTGGGGGCGTAGTAAAGGTCAATCATTTTGGCTCCTGCATATGCGTAAAGAGTCTGGGCTGAATTAAGTATAGAAAGCCTCCTGATGTGTGTGAGTTTTCATCAGGTGACAGCAGGCGAAAGACGCTATATTTTGGGAAGAAACTTAATACGCCCTCAAGAGGACATTATGAGTAAGCCTGTTATTGTGCTGTGGTCGGATGCGAACTTTTTCTCTCCCTACGTCTTGTCCGCTTGGGTGGCATTACAAGAAAAAGGGCTTTCCTTTACTCTGAAAACCCGCGATCTGGACCAGGGAGAACATCTGCAACCTGGCTGGCGGGGATATGCGCTGACGCAGCGCGTACCGGTGCTTGAGGCCGACAATTTTGAGTTGAGCGAGTCGTCCGCTATTGCGGAATACCTGGAGGAGCGTTTCGCGCCGCCGCAGTGGGAGCGTATCTACCCGCACGATTTACAAAAACGCGCCCGCGCGCGACAGATTCAGGCGTGGCTACGCAGCGATTTACTGCCGCTTCGCGAAGAACGGCCTACCGACGTGGTGTTTGCCGGGGCGAAAAAAGCGCCGTTAAGCGAGGCTGGAAAAGCCAGCGCGGCAAAACTGTTTGCGACGGCTGAAGCGCTATTGGGGCAGGGGACGCAAAATTTATTTGGTGAATGGTGCATTGCCGATACCGATCTGGCATTGATGATCAATCGTCTGGCGCTGCATGGCGATGACGTGCCGACATCGCTGGCGGCATATGCGACATTCCAGTGGCAGCGTGCTTCCGTACAGCGTTTTATTGCGCTTTCCTCGAAGCGTTCAGGCTGAAAATCTATTCATATTCCAGTATCATAACGCCGTTTTTCACAACGAGGAGTGAGCGATGAAACTGATGTTCGCATCGGACATTCATGGTTCTTTACCCGCCACGGAACGGGTGCTTGAGCGGTTCGCGCAAAGCGGCGCGCGTTGGCTGGTGATATTAGGCGATGTCCTTAACCACGGGCCGCGCAATGCGCTGCCTGAAGGCTATGCGCCCGCCCAGGTCGCCGAACGCCTGAACGCGGTGGCGACGCAAATCATTGCCGTGCGCGGCAACTGCGATAGCGAAGTGGATCAGATGCTGCTGCATTTCCCGATAACAGCGCCGTGGCAGCAAATATTGACGCAAGAGAGGCGGCTATTTTTAACGCATGGGCACCTCTTCGGGCCGACGAATCTGCCCGCTCTGCATACTGGCGATGTGTTGGTTTATGGTCATACGCATCTGCCGGTGGCGCAACAGCAGGAAGGACTGTATCACTTTAATCCTGGGTCAGTGAGCATCCCGAAAGGCGGGTATGCGGCAAGCTACGGTATTCTGGATGATAATGTGTTGAGCGTAATCGCACTCAATGATCAAAGTATCATTGCGCAGGTTGCAATTAACTCGTAATTTACCTCACAAACGTAAATGCGCCGTAAGAGCGCCAGAAATAAGAAGGTTTCCTGATGGTGGAACAGCGTCGTTTGGCAAGTACGGAATGGGTGGATATTGTGAATGAAGACAATGAAGTCATTGCACAGTCCAGCCGGGAACAGATGCGTGCGCAACGCTTACGGCATCGTGCGACGTATATCGTCGTTCATGATGGTATGGGTAAAATTCTGGTGCAGCGTCGTACCGAAACAAAAGATTTTTTGCCCGGTATGTTAGATGCTACCGCAGGCGGCGTGGTCCAGGCTGATGAGCAGCTACTGGAATCTGCCCGCCGCGAAGCGGAAGAAGAGTTGGGTATTGCAGGCGTGCCGTTTGCCGAACACGGTCTGTTTTACTTTGAAGACCAACATTGCCGGGTTTGGGGCGCTCTGTTTAGCTGCGTTTCCCACGGGCCTTTCGCGCTTCAGGAAGATGAAGTCAGCGAAGTGTGTTGGCTGACTCCGGAGGAGATCACCGCGCGCTGTGATGAGTTTACGCCGGACTCGCTCAAAGCGCTGGCGCTGTGGATGACCCGCAACGCCAAAAACGAAGCCGCGCTCCAGGAGAAACCGGAAGAGACGGAATAAGCGTTTTAGCAGCTTTCCCGCATACATAAACTGGAGGCGATGGATTTTCGATCGCTCCAGTTTCCCTGATTTAACCTTTCCAACAGCGCCCGTCCGGCTTCACTGCCAATCTTACGGTGCGGTACGGCCATTGTGGTTAACGGCGGCTGGCAGACCCGGCTGACATCGCTATCGCCAAACCCGACCACCGCTAAATCGTCCGGAACTTTGATCCGCCGTCGTTGGCACTCGTATAACGCGCCGCAGGCCAGCTCATCCGATACGCATACCAGCGCGTCCAGCTCCGGCCACGCCAGTAAAAACTCCGGCAGCTGCGACGCGCCGGTAGAAAAATTGGGCGGCAAGGCGGCATTAATCACCCGGTTTGGCGACATATGGTGGCGAAGCATCGCTTTGTACCAGCCGTGCAGATGTTGCTGAAAAATCCACTGTTCCTGATTGGCGCATAGCAGCCCGATATTCTGATAACCGCGCTGAATCAGCATTTCCGTCAGCTCATACATTGCCGCAACGTTATCAATACCGATATTCATATCAATAGGATCGCTGCGAATCGCGCCCATCTCCATCACCGGGATAGAGGCATTTTTCAGCCACTGGCGCACGGTAGTGCTATGTTCGACGCTAAGCAGAATCGCCGCGGCAATGTTGGAGGCCAGCAGCGTTTCGAGCAGCTTCTCCTCTTGTTCCACGCGATGTTGCGATTCCGCCAGCATAATCTGGTAGCCAGCGGGCTGTAAAATTTGTTGCAGCCCGGCGAACATTTCAGAACACCCCGCTTCCGCAAGGTTCGGTACGACCATCGCGATGGTGTGCGAGGAGGCAGACGCCAGCGCGCTGGCGGCGAGATTGGGCATATAGCCCAGCTCATGCACTGCCGCTTCGATTTTCTCCCGGAGTTTATCAGAGACCTGTTCCGGCGTGCGTAAGGCTCGTGATACGGTCATCGTGCCTACACCGGCAAGTTGGGCTACATCGGCGATAGTCACTTTACCGGTACTGCGCCGTTTACGGGGTATCGACATACAAATTCCTGCGTCATTACAACATGTTGAGATGCTTTTTTATTGTCGTTCTTTGCTTCGCATGACTGGCAGTATACGCCTTAAATCCGCTTTTTTGCTGTGATTTCACACCATGATTTTAATTTGATAGCGCTATCACAATTCTGAGTAATAGTCGCTGGTAGCGCTATCTTTGTGATAACGATCGCAGCTAATATCGAATGGCTTGAATAAAGTTTGTTCATAATTTCATACACCGTGGGGGCGAATAACATGCTGGGAACCTGGTTATCTGACGCAACCATCACGCTACAGGAGAGCGTGGAAACGTGGCCGCAGGCGCTGGAAATTTGCGGCAAACCCCTGCTGGACGCAGGTGTTATCGCACCGGAATACATTACGGCGATTGTTCAGCAGCACCAAAAGCTTGGGCCGTATTATGTATTAGCGCCAGGGTTAGCGATGCCGCATGCGAGGCCGGAAGAGGGGGCGAAAGGGTTAGGTTTATCGTTACTGAAACTACAGCGCGGCGTTTCATTTGGCGCAGACGAATTCGATCCGGTTGACATCATTATTATGCTGGCGGCGCCTGATAAGCACAGTCATATCGAAATGATATCGGCGCTGGCGGAATTATTTTCCAGTGATGTAGATATGGAAAAATTACATCAGGCAAAAAACCTGGAGGACATTAAAACGATTATTGACCGTTTCTGATTTTATTCCATTTTCTTGCGGTAAATAACATTACGCCCGTGCGTGATGCAGACCAACTCTACTTTTAAAAGGTGACAATAATGAAAATCATGGCAATTTGCGGTTCCGGCCTGGGTAGTAGTTTTATGGTAGAAATGAACATTAAAAAAGTATTAAAGAAACTCAATATTGACGCCGAGGTGGAACACTCCGATCTCTCATCGGCCACGCCCGGGGCTGCCGATCTTTTTGTAATGGCCAAAGATATCGCGGCCAGCGCCAGCGTACCGGAAAGCCAACTGGTGGTGATCAATAACATCATCGACATCAACGAACTGGAAACGCAGCTGCGCGCATGGTTCGCTAAACAATAATTATTGCTGGCGAGGTGGATATGTTTATCCTTGAAACGCTGAATTTTGTTGTTGATATTTTAAAAGTGCCCTCGGTGCTTGTGGGGTTAATTGCGCTGATTGGTCTGGTGGCGCAGAAAAAAGCGTTTTCCGATGTGGTAAAAGGCACGATTAAAACCATTTTAGGTTTTATTGTGCTTGGCGGTGGCGCAACCGTACTGGTGGGTTCATTAAACCCGCTAGGGGGTATGTTTGAACACGCTTTTAATATTCAGGGTATTATTCCTAATAATGAAGCGATAGTTTCAATCGCGCTGGAAAAATATGGCGCGTCCACGGCGTTAATTATGGCATTTGGTATGGTGGCCAATATTGTCGTGGCGCGCTTTACGCGTCTTAAATATATCTTTTTGACCGGGCATCACACCTTTTACATGGCCTGTATGATTGGCGTAATCCTGACCGTGGCGGGGTTTGAGGGCGTAGGGCTGGTCTTCACCGGATCGCTAATCCTGGGGCTGGTGATGGCCTTCTTCCCGGCGTTGGCCCAACGTTATATGAGGCGGATTACCGGTACCGATGACATTGCGTTTGGTCACTTCGGTACCCTGGGATATGTGCTTTCCGGCTGGATTGGCAGCCTGTGTGGTAAAGGCTCCCGCTCCACGGAAGAGATGAACCTGCCGAAAAATCTCAGTTTTTTACGCGACAGTTCTATCTCGATTTCGCTGACCATGATGATTATCTATCTGATCATGGCAGTCAGCGCAGGGCGTGAGTATGTCGAAGCGACGTTTAGCGGCGGGCAAAACTATCTGGTGTACGCCATCATCATGGCAATCACCTTCGCCGCCGGCGTGTTCATCATTCTGCAAGGCGTCCGTCTGATTCTGGCTGAAATTGTTCCGGCCTTTACCGGCTTTTCAGAAAAACTGGTGCCAAACGCGCGTCCGGCGCTGGACTGCCCGGTGGTGTATCCCTATGCCCCTAACGCGGTACTGATTGGCTTCCTGTTCAGTTTTCTCGGCGGGCTGGTGGGTCTGTTCCTGCTGGGACAGATGAAGCTTGTGTTAATCCTGCCAGGCGTTGTGCCGCACTTCTTTACCGGCGCGACCGCAGGCGTCTTTGGCAATGCCACCGGCGGTCGCCGCGGGGCGATGATCGGCGCATTTGCTAATGGTCTATTAATCACTTTCCTGCCAGTGCTGTTACTGCCGGTTCTCGGCGCGATCGGCTTCGCCAATACCACGTTCTCGGATGCTGACTTTGGCGTAATCGGTATTTTGCTGGGCAACCTGGCGCGTTATCTGTCGCCGATGGCTATCACGGGGCTGGTGGTGGCGCTATTCGCGCTACTGGTGGCGTACAACGTGTTGGCCAAAAACAAAAAAGCGAATGCCGAAGTGCAGGAAAATAGCGGAGCGAAAGAATGAACGTAACCGAAATCACCCAACTGGCGCGCGACATTCGCGTCGCCACGCTCAAATCCTTAAACCATCTTGGCTTTGGTCACTATGGCGGCAGCATGTCGGTAGTGGAAACTCTGGCGGTTCTGTACGGCGCGGTGATGAAAATCGACCCTGCCGACCCGGACTGGCCGGAGCGCGATTACTTCGTACTGTCGAAAGGCCATGCGGGCCCCGCGTTGTACAGTACCCTGGCGATTAAAGGCTATTTCCCGCTCGAAGAGCTGAATACGCTTAACCAGAACGGCACCCGTCTTCCCAGCCATCCGGATCGGCTAAAAACGCGCGGCGTGGACGCCACGACCGGCTCACTGGGACAGGGCATCTCTATTGCGGGCGGAATGGCGCTGTCGCATAAACTGGCGCGGCGACCCAACCGGGTATTTTGCATTGTCGGCGATGGCGAGCTCAATGAAGGGCAGTGCTGGGAGGCGTTTCAGTTTATTGCCCACCACCGCCTGAATAATCTGACCGTTTTCATTGACTGGAACAAACAGCAGCTTGACGGCGAGCTGGAGGAGATTATCAATCCATTCGATCTGGAAGGGAAATTCCGCGCGTTTGGTTTCGATGTCGTCACCGTCAAAGGCGATGATATCGCCGGACTACTGGCGGTGGTTCAGCCTGTGCCGCCCGCCGATGCCCGGCCACGGGTTGTGATCCTTGACAGCATTAAAGGGCAGGGGGTGCCATGCCTGGAGCAGTTAACGAATTCTCACCACTTACGCCTGACGGATGGCATGAAGCAGACGCTCAATGAGGCCATTCATCAACTGGAGGTCATGCATGATTAAGCTTGCGCCCGCAGGGCTTAAAGACGATATCGAAATGCGCAAAGTTTACGCCGGTTTTGTCGCCGGGCAGATTGAGGCCGGAAGCCCAATTATTGCGCTTGAGGCTGATTTAATGAGCTCAATGGCGATGGACAGCGTGGCGCGTGACTACCCGCAGCATGTCATTAACTGCGGTATTATGGAGGCGAATGTGATTGGCACGGCGGCGGGACTGGCGCTGACCGGTCGCAAACCGTTTGTGCATACCTTTACCGCTTTTGCCAGCCGTCGCTGTTTTGATCAGCTCTTCATGGCGCTGGATTATCAGCGTAACAACGTCAAAGTGATCGCCTCCGATGCCGGAGTGACAGCGTGCCATAACGGCGGCACCCATATGTCTTTTGAAGATATGGGGATTGTTCGCGGGCTGGCACACTCCGTAGTACTGGAGGTGACGGATGCGGTGATGTTCGCGGATATTTTACGCCAGCTAATGGACCTGGACGGTTTTTACTGGCTGCGTACCATCCGTAAGCAGGCGACGAGTATCTATGCGCCAGGCTCTACCTTTACCATTGGCAAGGGCAACGTACTGCGCGAGGGCGATGATATTACGCTTATCGCCAACGGCATTATGGTGGCGGAGGCGCTGGAGGCGGCGCGCCAACTGGAGCAGGAAGGCGTGAGCGCCGCAGTCATTGATATGTTCACCTTAAAGCCTATCGATCGCATGTTGGTGAAAAACTACGCGGAAAAAACGCGGCGTATCGTCACGTGTGAAAACCACAGCATCCATAATGGACTGGGGTCAGCGGTGGCGGAAGTGCTGGTGGAAAACTGCCCGGTGCCGATGCGCCGTGTTGGCGTCAAAGAGCGTTATGGGCAGGTAGGAACGCAGGATTTCTTACAACAAGAGTACGGACTCACCGCCGCAGCGATTGTAGAAGCCGCGAAATCACTGCTTTAATCATGGAGATATTGCCGGATGGCGCTGGTGCTCATCCGGCATTTTGGATCAATGATATCCCATCATCTGCGCGCCAATGACGACCACGCTGGACATAATAAACAATAGTCCCAGCAGCGACGCCCCCACTTTCAGCCAGTTGCGAAAATCGACCCGGCACACGCCCAGCGTGGCCATCAGCGAGGCCGATGTCGGATAGATAATATGGCTGAAGCCATCGCCAAACTGGAAGGCCAGAACAGTCACCTGACGGTTAACGCCGACCAGATCGCCGAGCGGCGCCAGTAATGGCATGGTTAACGCCGCCTGGCCCGAACCGGACGTGACAAAGAAATTAAATACCGCCTGGAAGAGCAGCATAAACCAGGCGGCGATAGCATTATTAAGCCCGCTGATGCCATGCGCGATACTGTTAAGCAACGTATTGAGCACGCTGGGTTCCCCGGCTTCGCCGTTGCCGACCAGCAGCAGAATGCCTTTGGCAAAACCCACCAGCAAGGCGGGCGCGATCATCATCCTCGCCCCTTCGGTGAATGAGGACGCCATCACGTTGACCGTCATACCGTTGAGGCGGAAGATAACGCCAATGAGGCCGATCACCACGCCCATGGTGAAAAACTGGCTGGCGATCTCCGGAATAAACCAGGCGTGGACAATCACGCCCCAGACGACCCAAATCATTACGCCGGTCAGGACCAGCAGTACCAGCCAGTCACCGAAGGTGAAAGGGCGCTGGACGACTTCATCCTGCTGTTCGCGGAAATAGCGATCGGATTCGTGGACGCGGGACAGCAGCGGATTCTTTTTCACGCGTGAGGCGTAGACCAGCGTAAAAACCAGCCCAATCAGCGTGGCGACAATCCAGACCACAATACGCAGTCCGGAGCCGGAAAGTACCGGCACGCCGGCAATCCCTTGGGCGACGACTACGCAAAAAGGGTTCATCCACGAACTGGCAAAGCCAATTTGGGTGGCGATATAGGTCACCAGGACGGTGGTAATGCTGTCATAGCCCAGCCTGACCATCAGCGGGGCTATGATAATTGCAAAGGCGACCGCCTCTTCGCCCATGCCAAATACGGCGCCCCCTAACGAAAAGAGGACAAATAGCACCGGAATAAACAGGACTTCGTTGCCCCGCGTGTGGCGAATAAGCGCCAGAATGCCGTTATCCACGGTGCCGGTACGCATCACGATGCCGAATGCGCCGCCAATCACCAACATAAACATAATGATGCCGACGGCAGTGCCGAATTTCGATCCGGATGTTAACCCTTCAAACGGAAAGTTCATCAGCCCTGGTCTTTCATCGCCAGTAGTGAAAAATTGTACGCGATGATACTGCGCTTCCCCGGCCTCATTGGTCACAATGCGAAAAGAGTGCGGGTCGACGACTTTGCGGGTTTTTGTCTGACCATCGACCTGATACTGCACTTCCTGGCTATCAAACATCCCAACGGGGACGACCCAGGTAGCGATACTGGTTAAAATGGCGACAAAAAAGATGATGACCAGCGTATCGGGCATTGCCCATTTTCTGGCTGTTTTTGATTCTGTAACGACAGACATGACAGACTATCCCTGTTGCAAAGCAAAGAGGCTAAGTATGAGAAGAAGGGAATAGTTATTCATTGATGCAGCGCAGTTAAGCAAAAAATTCCGCTTTGTAGGGTAAATAGCAGAATGCCGGATGGCGATGCTAACGCGTCTTGTCCGGCCTACAACGGTATCTCACCTGTAGGCCGGACAAGGCGTTCACGCCGCCATCCGGCATTAGCTTTTACTGTTACTGCTGCTGCTGAGAAGCCTGAATTGCCGTCAGGGCGATGGTGTAGACGATATCGTCAACCAGCGCGCCACGGGACAGGTCGTTCACCGGCTTGCGCATACCCTGCAGCATCGGCCCGATGGAGATCAGGTCGGCAGAACGCTGTACCGCTTTGTAGGTGGTGTTACCGGTGTTCAGATCCGGGAAAATGAACACGGTAGCGCGACCCGCAACCGGCGAGTTCGGCGCTTTGGATTTCGCTACGTCAGCCATGACCGCGGCGTCGTACTGCAACGGACCGTCGATCATCAGGTCAGGACGTTTTTCCTGCGCCAGACGCGTCGCTTCACGTACTTTCTCTACGTCGCTGCCCGCGCCAGAGGTGCCGGTGGAGTAGGAGAGCATTGCCACACGCGGTTCGATACCGAAGGCAATGGCGGAATCCGCAGACTGAATCGCGATTTCTGCCAGCTGCTCTGCAGTCGGGTCTGGGTTGATTGCGCAGTCGCCGTAAACGTAAACCTGTTCCGGCAGTAGCATAAAGAACACAGAAGAGACCAGGGAGCTACCCGGCGCCGTTTTAATAAGCTGCAGCGGCGGACGGATGGTGTTGGCGGTGGTATGAACCGCGCCGGAAACCAGGCCGTCGACTTCGTCTTGCTCCAGCATCAGCGTGCCGAGCACCACGTTGTCTTCCAGCTGTTCGCGGGCAACCGGTTCGGTCATGCCTTTGCTCTTACGCAGCTCAACCAGGCGAGCGACATAGCTTTCACGCACCACTTCCGGATCGACGATTTCAATACCTGCGCCCAGCTCAACGCCCTGAGATGCCGCGACGCGGTTGATTTCATCCGGGTTGCCCAGCAGTACGCAAGTGGCGATGCCGCGTTCAGCGCAGATTGCCGCCGCTTTGACGGTACGCGGTTCGTCGCCTTCCGGCAGCACTACGCGTTTACCGGCTTTACGCGCCAGCTCAGTCAGTTGGTAGCGGAACGCCGGCGGAGAGAGACGACGGCTACGCTCGGAAGTGGCGGTCAGCGACTCGATCCACTCAGCGTTAACGTAGTTCGCGACGTATTCCTGAACTTTCTCGATGCGCTCATGGTCATCAACCGGGACTTCCAGATTGAAGCTTTGCAGGCTCAGCGAAGTCTGCCAGGTGTTGGTGTTCACCATAAAGACCGGCAGACCGGTGGCGAATGCGCGTTCGCACAGTTTAGAAATGCGTGCGTCCATTTCATAGCCGCCGGTCAGCAGCAGGGCGCCGATTTCTACGCCGTTCATCGCGGCCAGGCAAGCTGCGACCAGTACGTCCGGACGGTCAGCGGAGGTCACTAACAACGATCCTGCGCGGAAATGTTCCAGCATATGCGGAATACTACGCGCGCAGAACGTAACGGATTTAACGCGGCGGGTTTTGATATCGCCTTCGTTAATGATGGTGGCGTTCAGGTGACGCGCCATATCGATAGCGCGGGTCGCAATCAGATCGAAGCTCCACGGCACCGCGCCCAGAACCGGCAGCGGGCTGGATTCCTGCAGTTTAGCAGGATCGATTTTGATCACCTGCGCTTTGGAAGAGTCGTCAAAGATCTCCGACAGATCCGGGCGAGTACGGCCTTGTTCATCAACCGGCGCATTCAGTTTGTTGATGATAACGCCGGTGATGTTGGTGTTTTTCGCGCCGCCGAAGCTGCTGCGCGTCAGTTCGATACGCTCGTTTAACTGTTCTGGCGTGTCGGTACCCTGAGACATGACAAAAACGATTTCCGCATTCAGCGTTTTCGCGATTTCATAGTTCAGAGACTGAGCGAACTGATGTTTACGGGTCGGAACCAGACCTTCAACCAGCACCACTTCCGCGTCTTTGGTATTCGCATGGTAGTTCGCGATGATCTCTTCCATCAGCACGTCTTTCTGGTTGCTGGAGAGCAGAGATTCAACGTGGCTCATCTTCAGCGGTTCAGCCGCCGGCAGGGTAGAGTTCGCGCGAACGATAGTAGTGGTCTGGTCAGGCGCATCGCCGCCAGCGCGAGGCTGGGCGATAGGCTTAAAGACGCTCAGACGAACGCCTTTGCGTTCCATAGCACGGATGACGCCGAGGCTGACGCTGGTCAGGCCGACGCTGGTTCCGGTAGGGATCAGCATAATAATACGGGACACGGTTTATCCTCTTTCGTTACCGTCTTTTGGGGACGGGTTACAAAACAGCACCGCCAGCGAGGCTGGCGGTGTGAAATCAGGCAGTCAGACGGCTCGCGTCCTGCGCGATAACCAGTTCTTCGTTGGTTGGGATCACCACCGCCGGACGGGTACCTTCTTTGTTGATGAAACCAGATTTGCCGAAGCGGGCCGCCAGGTTACGTTCGTGGTCGACTTCAAAGCCCAGCACGCCCAGTTTACCCAGAGACAGTTCGCGAACCATCGCGGCGTTTTCACCGATACCGCCGGTGAACACGACTGCATCCAGACGACCGTCCATCAGAGCGGTGTAAGAACCGATGTACTTCGCCAGGCGGTGGCAGTAAACGTCCATCGCACGTTTTGCGTCTTCTTTGGTGGCGTAGTTGTCTTCAACATAACGGCAGTCGCTGGTCACTTCAGTCAGACCCAGCAGACCGGACTCTTTGGTCAGCATTTTGTTGATCTGATCCACGCTCATGCCCAGAGTGTCGTGCAGGTGGAAGATAATCGCAGGGTCGATATCGCCGGAACGGGTACCCATGACCAGGCCTTCCAGCGGGGTCAGACCCATAGAGGTATCCACGCATTTACCGTTACGGATAGCGGAAACAGAACCGCCGTTGCCCAGGTGGCAGGTGATAATGTTCAGTTCTTCTACCGGCTTGTTCAGCATTTTTGCCGCTTCCTGAGTTACATAGAAGTGGCTGGTGCCGTGTGCGCCATAGCGACGAACGCCGTGTTCTTTATACAGGCTGTACGGCAGGGCATACAGGTAAGATTCTTCCGGCATGGTCTGATGGAAGGCGGTGTCGAATACTGCAACGTTTTTATCTTTCAGCTGCGGGAAAGATTTCAGCGCTTCGGCGATACCAATCAGGTGAGCCGGGTTATGCAGCGGTGCGAAAGAGGCGGAATCTTTGATGCCCTGAATGACGGACTCATCAATGACTACGGAGCTGGTATACTTCTCGCCGCCGTGTACGATACGGTGACCAATTGCAGTTAACTGCGCAGACAGTTCTGGTTTTTGTGCCAGAATAGTGTTAACGATAAAGTTCAGCGCTTCACTGTGAGCGGCGCCTGCACCTAAAGCCGCTTCTTGTTTACTGCCGTCCATTTTCCATTTGATGCGTGCTTCTGGCAGATGGAAACATTCGGCTAAACCAGAAAGGTATTCATCACCATTAACTGCATCAATAATTGCAAATTTCAGTGAAGAACTACCGCAGTTCAGAACCAGTACTAACTTACTCGACATGGAAGTACCTATTTATGATACGTGGCTAAAAAAACGTCAGTGAGCCATAGAGCGTAGCGCATGATAGCCCTGACATTTATGATTAACATCATGCGCAGGAGTTTTTTTGGGCATGATGGAAGAAATACCTTTGAGTCTATGCCATTTTGCGTATTTTTCAGCCAATGGCATACTATGTGTAATATTGACGACTCAATGATTTTAAACTACCGGCCTTTGACAGGCCGACACAGGATACCTGATAGTGGGTATCGAAGACAAAATGTTTTGAACGTTGTCCCTCGCAGTTGTTGTTTTGCACAAATTTTTTAAATTTTATATGTGAAGTTGAGGTAGGCCATGTCGACACCGGATAATCGCTCCGTAAATTTTTTTAGCTTATTTCGCCGGGGGCAGCACTACGCGAAGACGTGGCCGATGGAAAAGCGGCTGGCGCCCGTTTTCGTCGAAAACCGCGTCATTCGTATGACGCGCTATGCCATACGATTTATGCCGCCTGTCGCCGTCTTTACATTATGCTGGCAGATAGCGCTGGGCGGTCAGTTAGGTCCGGCCGTGGCGACCGCCCTGTTCGCCCTGAGCTTGCCTATGCAGGGATTATGGTGGTTAGGGAAACGTTCTGTGACGCCATTGCCGCCTTCAATCCTTAACTGGTTTTACGAAGTTCGCGGTAAATTGCAGGAGGCTGGACAAGCGCTGGCGCCGGTAGAAGGAAAGCCGGATTACCAGGCATTAGCTGACACGCTTAAGCGCGCCTTCAAACAACTGGATAAAACTTTCCTGGATGATTTGTAATTGACCCCGGATTACGCATATAAAAGAAGGCATACCAATGCCTTCTTTTTTTCATCGCTATAGCGTGATACAGGAGTTCAAAATGGAAATGACCAACGCGCAACGTCTGATTTTGTCTAACCAGTACAAAATGATGACGATGCTCGATCCCACCAACGCCGAGCGTTACCGTCGCTTACAAACAATTATTGAACGCGGCTACGGCCTGCAGATGCGCGAGCTGGATCGCGAGTTTGGCGAGCTGACGGAAGAGACCTGTCGTACCATCATCGATATTATGGAGATGTACCATGCGCTGCACGTCTCCTGGACCAACCTCAAAGATACGCAAGCCATCGACGAACGTCGCGTCACCTTCCTGGGGTTTGACGCCGCGACGGAAGCGCGTTACCTCGGCTATGTCCGTTTTATGGTGAATATAGAAGGACGCTACACTCACTTTGACGCCGGGACGCACGGCTTTAATGCCCAGACGCCGATGTGGGAAAAATACCAGCGGATGTTGAATGTCTGGCATGCCTGCCCGCGTCAGTACCACCTGAGCGCGAATGAAATCAATCAAATCATTAATGCCTGAGGAGGCTCGCGTGCAGTGTAAAGGTTTTCTGTTTGATCTGGATGGAACGTTGGTTGACTCATTACCTGCCGTCGAACGCGCGTGGTGTAGCTGGGCCGATCGTTTTAACCTTGCTCATGATGAGGTGCTGGGCTTTATTCATGGCAAACAGGCGATCACCTCGTTGCGGCATTTTATGGCGGGTAAATCGGAGGCGGAAATTGCCGCTGAGTTTACGCGCCTGGAGCAAATAGAAGCCACTGAAACCGCAGGGATCACCGCGTTGCCGGGGGCAGTCGATTTACTCAATCACCTGAATAAAGCGGGCATTCCGTGGGCTATCGTCACCTCCGGTTCAATGCCGGTCGCGCGTGCGCGCCATCAGGTCGCGGGCCTTCCAGCGCCAGAGGTGTTTGTCACCGCCGAACGAGTCAAACGCGGCAAACCGGAGCCGGATGCGTATTTGCTGGGCGCACAACTGCTTGGCCTGGCCCCTCAGGAGTGCGTCGTAGTAGAAGATGCCCCGGCTGGCGTGCTGTCCGGGCTGGCTGCGGGCTGCCACGTCATTGCGGTCAATGCGCCGGCCGACACGCCGCGTCTGGCGGATGTTGATTTTGCGTTGGATAGCCTGACGCAATTATCGGTCGCTAAACAACCAAACGGCGATGTGGTGGTGTTAAGAAAGACCTGATCATGATATCGCCCCGCTTTGGCGGGGCATATTTATGGCAGAATCGCGTTATCTTCTCATCTGACAAGGATATGTTGTGAACGGTGAATTGATTTGGGTTCTCTCTTTACTGGCGATTGCCGTCGTGTTGTTTGCGACGGGCAAAGTACGTATGGATGCGGTGGCTTTATTCGTCATTGTTGCTTTTGTCCTTAGCGGTACCTTGACCCTTCCGGAAGCCTTCTCCGGCTTTAGCGATCCGAATGTCATTCTTATCGCCGCCTTATTTATTATTGGCGATGGCCTCGTACGCACCGGCGTTGCGACGGTGGTCGGTACCTGGCTGGTTAAAATGGCGGGCAGCAGTGAAATCAAAATGCTGGTTTTACTGATGATCACCGTCGCCGGACTTGGCGCTTTCATGAGTTCAACCGGCGTGGTGGCGATCTTTATCCCCGTTGTTCTTAGCGTTTCTATGCATATGCAGACCTCGCCTTCGCGCCTGATGATGCCGCTGAGTTTTGCCGGGCTTATCAGCGGAATGATGACGCTGGTGGCGACGCCGCCGAACCTGGTGGTTAACAGTGAACTGCTGCGTGAAGGCCTGCACGGGTTCAACTTTTTTAGCGTGACGCCGCTGGGGATAGTGGTGTTGGCGCTCGGCATTGTTTATATGCTGGTGATGCGCTTCATGCTAAAAGGCGATGCGCCCGGACAACAGGCCGGTAAGCGTCGCACTTTCCGCGATCTTATCCGCGAGTACCGTCTGACAGGGCGCGCTCGTCGTCTGGCGATTCGCCCCGGTTCGCCGATGGTGGGGCAGCGGCTGGATGACCTTAAACTGCGCGAACGTTACGGCGCCAATGTCATCGGCGTTGAACGCTGGCGGCGCTTTCGGCGGGTTATCGTCAATGTGAACGGCGTATCGGAGTTTCGCGCTCGCGACGTTCTGCTGATTGATATGTCGGCGGCGGAGGTTGACCTCAGAGAGTTCTGCGCCGAGCAACTGCTGGAACCGATGGTATTGCGTGGAGAATATTTTTCCGATCAGGCGTTGGATGTCGGGATGGCGGAAATTTCGCTTATTCCGGAGTCTGAACTGATTGGCAAGTCGGTGCGTGAAATCGCTTTCCGTACACGTTACGGGCTGAATGTGGTCGGCCTGAAACGCGACGGCGTCGCGCTGGAAGGGTCGCTGGCCGATGAGCCGTTATTGATGGGCGATATCATTCTGGTCGTGGGGAACTGGAAGTTAATCAGCCTGCTGGGGCAAAAAGGCCGCGACTTTGTGGTGCTGAATATGCCGGTCGAGGTCAGCGAAGCCTCTCCTGCGCACAGCCAGGCGCCGCACGCCATTTTCTGCCTGGTACTGATGGTGGCGCTGATGTTGACCGATGAAATTCCCAACCCGATCGCGGCGATTATCGCCTGCCTGCTGATGGGAAAATTTCGCTGTATTGATGCTGAAAGCGCATATAAAGCGATCCACTGGCCGAGTATTATCTTGATTGTGGGTATGATGCCGTTTGCGCAGGCGTTGCAAAAAACCGGCGGCGTCTCTCTGGTCGTGCAAGGGTTAATGAATATCGGCGGCGGCTATGGGCCATATATGATGCTGGGATGCCTGTTCGTGCTGTGTGCCGTCATAGGACTGTTCATTTCTAACACGGCAACGGCGGTGCTGATGGCGCCGATTGCGCTGGCGGCGGCGAAATCGATGGGGGTGTCGCCCTATCCGTTTGCGATGGCGGTGGCGATGGCGGCATCCGCCGCCTTTATGACGCCGGTTTCATCGCCGGTCAATACTCTGGTTCTGGGGCCGGGAAACTATAGCTTTAGCGATTTTGTGAAGCTTGGCGTGCCGTTCACGCTTATTGTGATGGCGGTTTGTATTGTGATGATTCCGATGTTGTTTCCGTTTTAACCCCAGGCAGGAAAAGGCCTGATGGCGCTGCGCTTATCAGGCCTACGGGAAGAACGGTAGGCCGGATAAGGCGTTAGCCGCCATCCGGCAACTAAAGCGGTGAATCCTGGCTTATCTCGTCAAGAGAAAGATGGAAACTTGGTACGAACACCGCCATAAAATAGTCCATCTCCTGGCTGCGACGTAATTCCAGCGTTTTTTCCAGCCGCGTTTTTGCCAGTCCAAACTCATTGTTTCCCGCCGAGAGCTCTTCCAGGCATTTCAGGTAGGCGCAAAGCGCATCGGCCTGTTTTACGATTGCCTGTTCTTCTTCGCTCCAGGCATTCTCATCAATAAGCGGTGCGAAAATATCGCGTAATTCATCCGGCGCCATATCAACCAGCTTTTGCTGGGCGATTTTTTCGATCGCTTTATATTCCTGGGCTATCTGGGAATTAAAATATTTTACCGGCGTCGGCAGATCGCCGGTCAGTACTTCCGAGGCATCATGATACATCGCCAGAAGCGCGATGCGTTCAGCATTGAGCTGACCGCCAAATTTACGGTTTTTTATCGCCGCCAACGCATGGGCGACCATCGCCACCTGCAGACTATGTTCGGAGACGTTTTCCGTACGCACGTTACGCATCAGCGGCCAGCGGTTAATCAACTTCATGCGGGAGAGATGGGCGAAAAAATGGCTCTGCTTCATAGATTACCTTTTGTTTTCACTGCGGCAGACTTCATTGTGCGGGGAGGGAGATGAAGATGCAATTCAGGCTACCGAAGTAGCCTGAATTTAAGATTATTGATGGTAACCTGAGAGGAAACGCCCAAAACGGTTGATGGCCATCTCCAGGTCATCTTCACGCGGTAGCGTCACAATGCGGAAGTGATCCGGCCACGGCCAGTTAAAGGCGGTACCTTGCACCAGCAGCACCTTTTCCTGTAGCAGGAAGTCCAGCACCATCTTCTGGTCGTCGTGAATATTAAAACGTTTAGCGTCGATCCTGGGGAACATGTACAACGCGCCGCGCGGTTTTACGCAGGAAACGCCGGGGATATCGTTAATCAACTCCCAGGCGCGGTTACGCTGTTCATACAGTCGACCGCCCGGCAGAATAAATTCGCTAATGCTTTGATAGCCGCCGAGCGCGGTCTGAATAGCATGTTGCGCCGGGACGTTGGCGCACAGGCGCATTGAGGCTAACATCTCCAGCCCTTCAATATAGCCCTTCGCATGTTTTTTCGGCCCGTTCAGCACCATCCAGCCCTGGCGGAAGCCGGCGACGCGATAGGTTTTAGACAACCCATTAAAGGTGATGGTCAGCAGATCAGGTGCCAGTGCGGCGATAGAGTGATGCTCGGCATCGTCATAGAGAATCTTGTCATAAATTTCATCGGCGAAGATGATGAGATTATGCTCGCGCGCAATGTTGACAATTTCCATCAACAATTCTTTAGAATAGACGGCGCCAGTAGGGTTGTTTGGATTAATAATGACAATACCACGCGTACGTGGGGTGATTTTGGCGCGGATATCGTCAAGGTCCGGGAACCAGTCGGAAGATTCATCGCAAAGATAATGTACCGCCTTGCCGCTGGAGAGCGATACCGCCGCTGTCCATAACGGATAATCGGGCGCGGGAACCAGCATTTCATCGCCACTGTTAAGCAACGCCTGCATCGCCTGAACGATCAGCTCGGAAACGCCGTTACCGATATAGATATCTTCCACGGTTACATCGCGCATTCCACGGGCCTGATAATGCTGCATAATCGCTTTACGGGCAGAATAAAGCCCTTTCGAGTCGCAATATCCTTGCGCCGTCGGCAAATTACGAATGACATCGACCAGAATTTCGTCCGGCGCTTCGAATCCGAAGGGGGCGGGGTTGCCGATATTCAGTTTAAGAACTTTATTACCTTCTTCCTCAAGGCGTTTCGCTTCTTTCAGAACGGGGCCACGAATGTCATAACAGACATTTTCGAGTTTGCTGGATTTTTCAATGGGGGACATGAATCTTGACCTTTTAGCTGTTATTGCCACTCCCTGCCGTGGAAGTCAGCACGAAACAATGTACTCCCACGACGGTGAGTTTTGAAGAGTGAACAGAAGAAGATTTTGTTTATTTTTAACGCGCTTTCGTGCTGTTTAAAACTTCATAAAATCATTTGCTTAGATGTATTTTCTATTTTTGTTTGTATGTATAGTGTTTTATTCTATATGATTGCGCGTAATGTGGTTTTTTATGTTGTCAGAAATTATCTGTTTTATGAGAGATAAGCATTCATCATTAGTGTCGCGCTGGCTATTTCGGAAATACTGAGTATTAAAGGTAAAATGAGAAGGTTAGACCTTTCCGGCGGCGGGGGGTGTGAAACTATTGTTAAGTATAATTAATGAATGGTAGAAATCTTAATTAATTATTATTTAATATTTAAAAAGCATTTACTAAAGTCGTAATAATATCTTTCTGGTCCGATTAGTATAACATATCCAAGGTTAAGATTATTCGTAATAATACTTATAAATATAGCGGTTTTAGGTTAAGATAATGATCCGAAACGGGGGCGTAGTCTGCGTTGTCTGCTAATTATCATGACGCGATTTTATACATAACCTATTGTTCAATATATTGTTTTTGTATCTGTGCGTCTCGGTAAACTATTTGACGCTGTTACAAGATTTACACGTCCATCATTAGCAGAAATCTGTAGACGCCTAAAGGTATGACACATTCTCTTTGATATATCCCGATCAGTTGCATTTGGTATTATATCAGTAAGTAAGAGAAGTGTTTTGGTCGTATTTTCAATTACATTCTAACATTTACCTGGGTAACCAGGCGGTACTGCGAAGGATGCACATTACAAATGGAATTGCTTGTTTCTGAATGCACAGCATTAACCAGGTCAGCCCGATATGACCCGCCAGTAAGTGAAAAATTATGATAAATGCAAATCGTCCGATAATTAACCTCGATCTCGATCTGCTGAGAACGTTCGTGGCCGTTGCCGATCTGAACACCTTCGCCGCGGCGGCGGCGGCGGTATGTCGTACTCAGTCTGCGGTCAGTCAGCAAATGCAGCGTCTTGAGCAACTCGTGGGAAAGGAATTGTTCGCCCGCCATGGCCGTAACAAACTTTTGACCGAACACGGTATCCAGCTTCTGGGGTACGCCAGAAAAATCCTGCGTTTTAATGATGAGGCGTGTTCATCATTAATGTTCAGTAATCTTCAGGGAGTGTTAACAATCGGCGCTTCTGATGAATCAGCTGATACTATCCTGCCTTTTTTGCTTAGCCGAATCAGCTCGGTTTATCCGAAACTCGCGCTTGATGTACGGGTAAAACGCAACGCCTATATGGTGGACATGGTTAAATCGCAGGAAGTAGATTTGGTGGTGACGACTAACCAACCTCATTCGCTGGACTGTCTGAATTTGCGGACCTCGCCCACCCATTGGTATTGTGCGGCTGAGTATGTTTTGCAAAGGGGAGAGCCCGTACCATTAGTCCTGCTGGACGATCCCAGCCCATTCCGCGATATGGTGCTGGAGACGCTAAATGCAGCGGGTATTCCCTGGCGGCTGGCCTATGTGGCGTCTACATTACCGGCGGTACGCGCGGCCGTTAAAGCCGGTCTTGGCGTAACGGCTCGACCTGTCGAAATGATGAGTCCCGACCTTCGCGTGCTGGGCGCCGCAGACGGATTACCGCCTTTGCCGGATACGGAATATCTGTTGTGCCGCGATCCCAATAGCCAGAACGAGCTGGCGATGGTGATTTTCCATGCGATGGAAAGTTATCAAAACCCATGGCATTACAACCAGTTTTCTGCAGAGGGCGGAGATGATCCGCTGATGGTGGAAGGGGGTTTTGAGTAGCTCGCAGGCAAAAGGCGCTAAGTCGTAAATGTAAAAAAGAGCCGCTGGCGATGAAAAAACGCTCAGTGGCTCTTTTTTTGTGCCCATCTGTACGCGCTTAACCGCACAAATTGTAAAAGTTGCGGTAAATCAGCCAGTAGCGATTCGCAGTTCAATGTGGGTAAAAAATAACCAGAACATCCATTTTATGAATTTGCATGTTAAAAAACTAGAGAAATTGTTGCTGTTTTAGGGGGTGAATTAACAAAAGCGTGTCACAGATCAAGAAAATACTCCCATTTAGGGGGAGGCATCTTCACAAATTCCTGTCAAAATAGGTGTGTGTTATTTCTTTTGCTTCACAACGGACACGATTCAACAACATAAAATCCCCCCTGGCCGAAGAGTCATTTTCTCCAGGATGGCACTTAATGTTAATGGTGATGAATTGATGTAAATTAATGTGAAGGAACTTTTGTTAAAGTTGACAAAAGGTTATAGAAAGGAGTAAAAAACCACATCAATTAGCTGTTTTTATCATTTTCTACAGTAATTGTAGGGTTTTTTTTATTCCTCCCCATGAATCGATGTGGCGCCCATCTGCCGTAAAGAGCAGAGAAACTGGCGCTACTTTTGATGAGTAAGCAATGAGTATGTCAACATCCACTGAAGTCATCGCTCATCACTGGGCATTCGCTATCTTTCTTATCGTTGCCATTGGCCTGTGCTGCCTGATGCTGGTAGGCGGTTGGTTTTTGGGCGGTCGCGCACGCGCGAGGCACAAGAACGTTCCGTTTGAATCAGGTATCGACTCGGTCGGCACCGCCCGCTTACGCCTGTCTGCCAAGTTTTACCTGGTAGCCATGTTCTTCGTTATCTTCGACGTTGAAGCGCTGTATCTGTTCGCATGGTCAACTTCTATCCGCGAAAGCGGCTGGGTTGGCTTTGTGGAAGCTGCAATTTTTATTTTTGTGTTACTGGCTGGTCTGGTTTATCTGGCGCGTATTGGCGCGTTGGACTGGACGCCCGCGCGTTCACGCCGCGAGCGTATGAACCCGGAAACGAACAGTATCGCTAATCGTCAACGCTAACCGCGAGGCATTAAGATGGATTATACGCTCACCCGCATAGATCCTAACGGTGAGAATGACCGTTACCCCCTGCAAAAACAGGAGATCGTAACCGACCCCCTGGAGCAGGAAGTTAACAAAAACGTGTTCATGGGCAAACTGCATGACATGGTTAACTGGGGCCGTAAAAACTCAATTTGGCCCTACAATTTCGGCCTTTCTTGCTGCTATGTAGAGATGGTGACCTCTTTTACCGCAGTGCATGACGTTGCCCGTTTTGGCGCGGAAGTGCTGCGTGCGTCGCCACGTCAGGCTGACCTGATGGTGGTGGCCGGTACCTGCTTTACCAAAATGGCCCCGGTTATTCAGCGTCTGTATGACCAAATGCTGGAGCCAAAATGGGTCATTTCTATGGGCGCCTGCGCCAACTCCGGCGGCATGTACGATATTTATTCGGTAGTGCAGGGCGTTGATAAGTTCATCCCGGTGGATGTGTATATCCCTGGCTGTCCGCCGCGTCCGGAAGCGTATATGCAGGCGTTGATGCTGCTGCAAGAATCGATTGGCAAAGAGCGCCGTCCGCTCTCATGGGTGGTGGGCGATCAGGGCGTGTATCGCGCCAATATGCAGCCAGAACGCGAACGTAAACGCGGCGAGCGTATTGCCGTCACGAACCTGCGTACCCCGGACGAGATTTAATTTGCGCCTGTCGGCAGCAGCACTTCACTTCGCTAACCACTATTTTAATAGCGCGAAGCACTGCCGACCACCACGGACCATTTGCAATGGTGAACAATATGACCGACTTAACCGCGCAAGACGCTGCATGGAGTACCCGCGATCATCTTGATGATCCGGTTATCGGCGAACTGCGCAACCGTTTTGGGCCGGATGCCTTTACCGTTCAGGCGACCCGCACCGGTATCCCCGTTGTTTGGGTCAAGCGTGAACAACTACTGGAGGTTGGCGATTTCTTAAAGAAACTGCCGAAACCTTACGTCATGCTGTTTGACTTACACGGCATGGATGAACGCCTGCGTACGCACCGTGACGGGTTACCCGCCGCGGATTTTTCCGTTTTCTACCACCTGATTTCCATTGAGCGTAATCGCGATATCATGCTCAAGGTGGCGTTGTCTGAAAACGACCTGCGCGTGCCGACCTTCACTAAACTTTTCCCTAACGCCAACTGGTACGAGCGTGAGACCTGGGAGATGTTTGGTATTGATATCGAAGGCCACCCGCACCTGACGCGCATCATGATGCCGCAAACCTGGGAAGGCCATCCGCTGCGTAAAGATTATCCGGCGCGCGCGACCGAATTCGACCCGTTTGAGCTGACCAAAGCCAAGCAGGATCTGGAAATGGAAGCGCTGACCTTTAAGCCGGAAGACTGGGGGATGAAGCGCGGGACTGACAACGAGGACTTTATGTTCCTCAACCTCGGCCCGAACCACCCGTCTGCGCACGGTGCGTTTCGTATTATCCTGCAACTTGACGGTGAAGAAATCGTCGACTGCGTGCCGGATATCGGCTATCACCACCGCGGCGCCGAAAAAATGGGCGAGCGCCAGTCCTGGCATAGCTACATTCCCTATACCGACCGTATCGAATACCTCGGTGGATGCGTCAATGAAATGCCGTACGTGCTGGCGGTAGAAAAGTTGGCAGGGATCACCGTCCCGGATCGTGTGAACGTCATCCGCGTGATGCTCTCCGAACTGTTCCGCATTAACAGTCATCTGCTGTACATCTCGACCTTTATTCAGGACGTCGGCGCGATGACGCCGGTCTTCTTTGCCTTTACCGACCGGCAGAAAATTTATGACCTGGTGGAAGCCATTACCGGTTTCCGTATGCACCCGGCCTGGTTCCGTATCGGCGGCGTCGCGCACGACTTGCCGCGCGGTTGGGATCGTCTGCTGCGAGAGTTCCTTGAGTGGATGCCGAAGCGTCTGGATTCTTACGAGAAAGCCGCGCTGCGTAACACCATTCTGAAAGGGCGTTCGCAGGGCGTTGCCGCTTACGGCGCGAAAGAGGCGCTGGAGTGGGGCACCACCGGCGCAGGGCTGCGCGCGACCGGGATCGACTTCGACGTACGTAAATGGCGTCCATACTCTGGCTACGAAAACTTTGACTTTGAAGTGCCGGTGGGCGGTGGCGTTTCCGACTGCTATACCCGCGTGATGCTGAAAGTGGAAGAGCTGCGCCAGAGTCTGCGCATTCTTCAGCAGTGCCTCGATAACATGCCGGAAGGCCCGTTCAAAGCGGATCACCCGCTGACCACGCCGCCGCCGAAAGAGCGCACGCTGCAACATATCGAAACCCTGATCACCCACTTCCTGCAGGTCTCCTGGGGCCCGGTGATGCCGGCGCAGGAGTCCTTCCAGATGGTGGAAGCGACGAAGGGGATTAACAGTTACTACCTGACCAGCGACGGCAGCACTATGAGCTACCGTACCCGCGTGCGCACGCCGAGCTTTGCGCACCTGCAGCAGATTCCCTCGGCGATCCGCGGTAGCCTGGTCTCCGACCTGATTGTCTATCTGGGTAGTATCGATTTTGTTATGTCAGATGTGGACCGCTAATTATGCACGAGAATCAACAACCACAAACCGAGGCTTTTGAGCTGAGTGCGGCAGAGCGTGAAGCGATAGAGCACGAGAAGCACCACTACGAAGACCCGCGTGCGGCGTCCATTGAAGCGCTGAAAATCGTTCAGAAGCAGCGTGGCTGGGTGCCGGACGGCGCGATCTACGCTATTGCCGATGTGCTGGGTATTCCGGCGAGCGACGTCGAAGGCGTCGCCACATTCTACAGCCAGATTTTCCGTCAGCCGGTCGGTCGCCACGTGATTCGCTACTGCGACAGCGTGGTGTGCCATATCACCGGCTATCAGGGGATTCAGGCCGCGCTGGAAAAAAATCTCAACATCAAACCGGGGCAGACGACCTTTGACGGTCGCTTTACGCTGCTGCCGACCTGCTGCCTGGGGAATTGCGATAAAGGGCCGAACATGATGATTGATGAGGATACTCACAGCCATCTGACCCCGGAAGCCATTCCTGAACTACTGGAGCGGTATAAATGAAAAACGTTATCCGTACTCCCGAAACCCATCCGCTGACCTGGCGTCTGCGCGATGACAAACAGCCGGTCTGGCTGGATGAGTATCGTAGCAAAAACGGCTACGAAGGCGCACGTAAGGCGCTGACCGGCCTGTCTCCGGATGAAATCGTCAGCCAGGTAAAAGACGCCGGTCTGAAAGGTCGCGGCGGCGCGGGCTTTTCCACCGGTCTGAAGTGGAGCCTGATGCCGAAAGATGAATCCATGAACATCCGTTACCTGCTGTGTAACGCCGATGAAATGGAACCGGGCACCTATAAAGATCGTCTGCTGATGGAACAGCTGCCGCACCTGCTGGTGGAAGGCATGCTGATCTCCGCGTTCGCGCTGAAAGCGTATCGTGGTTACATCTTCCTGCGCGGCGAATATATCGAAGCGGCTGTACATCTGCGCCGTGCGATTGCTGAAGCAACCGAGGCCGGGCTGCTTGGCAAAAATATCATGGGCACCGGGTTCGACTTTGAACTGTTTGTCCACACCGGGGCAGGGCGTTACATCTGTGGTGAAGAAACGGCGCTGATTAACTCCCTCGAAGGCCGCCGCGCGAACCCACGCTCCAAGCCGCCCTTCCCGGCGACCTCCGGCGTATGGGGCAAGCCGACCTGTGTGAACAACGTCGAAACGTTGTGCAACGTCCCGGCAATCCTCGCCAACGGCGTGGAGTGGTACCAGAACATTTCGAAAAGCAAAGATGCGGGTACCAAGCTGATGGGCTTCTCAGGCCGCGTGAAGAATCCGGGCCTGTGGGAATTACCGTTCGGCACCACCGCGCGCGAGATCCTCGAAGACTACGCGGGCGGTATGCGCGATGGCCTGAAATTCAAAGCCTGGCAGCCGGGCGGGGCGGGAACCGACTTCCTGACCGAGGCGCATCTTGACCTGCCGATGGAGTTCGAAAGCATCGGTAAAGCAGGCAGCCGTCTGGGCACCGCGCTGGCGATGGCGGTAGACCACGAAATCGGCATGGTGTCGCTGGTGCGTAACCTGGAAGAGTTCTTTGCCCGCGAATCCTGCGGCTGGTGTACGCCATGCCGCGACGGGTTGCCGTGGAGCGTGAAAATTCTGCGCGCGCTGGAGCGTGGCGAAGGCCAGCCGGGGGATATCGAGACACTTGAGCAACTGTGTCGTTTCCTCGGACCGGGTAAAACCTTCTGCGCGCATGCGCCGGGCGCGGTTGAGCCACTGCAAAGCGCAATTAAGTATTTCCGCGAAGAATTCGAAGCTGGCATCAAGCAGCCGTTCAGCAATACCCATTTAATCAATGGTATTCAGCCGAACCTGCTCAAAGAGCGCTGGTGAGTTAACGATTTTTAATTTGGAAGCATGCTAATGGCTACGATTCATGTAGACGGCAAAGAATACGAGGTCAACGGCGCGGACAACCTGCTACAGGCATGTCTGTCCCTCGGCCTTGATATTCCGTATTTTTGCTGGCACCCGGCGCTGGGAAGCGTCGGTGCTTGCCGCCAGTGTGCGGTGAAGCAATACCAAAACGCGGAAGATACGCGTGGTCGCCTGGTGATGTCCTGTATGACGCCAGCCACCGACGGTACCTTTATCTCTATTGACGACGAAGAAGCGAAACAGTTCCGTGAAAGCGTGGTGGAGTGGCTGATGACTAACCACCCGCACGACTGTCCGGTCTGTGAAGAGGGCGGTAACTGCCATCTTCAGGATATGACCGTGATGACGGGTCACAGTTTCCGTCGCTACCGTTTCACCAAACGTACCCACCGCAACCAGGATCTGGGGCCGTTCATCTCGCACGAAATGAACCGCTGCATCGCCTGCTACCGTTGTGTACGTTACTACAAAGATTATGCCGACGGCACCGATCTGGGCGTCTATGGCGCGCATGACAACGTCTACTTCGGGCGTCCGGAAGACGGTACGCTGGAAAGCGAATTCTCCGGTAACCTGGTCGAGATTTGCCCGACCGGCGTCTTCACCGATAAAACGCACTCCGAGCGTTACAACCGTAAATGGGACATGCAGTTTGCGCCGAGCATCTGCCAGCAGTGTTCCATCGGCTGTAACATCAGCCCGGGCGAGCGCTATGGCGAATTACGCCGTATCGAAAACCGTTACAACGGTACCGTTAACCACTACTTCCTCTGCGACCGCGGTCGTTTCGGCTATGGCTATGTGAACCTGAAAGACCGTCCGCGTCAGCCGGTTCAGCGCCGCGGCGATGACTTTATTACTCTCAACGCCGAGCAGGCGATGCAGGGCGCGGCGGATATTCTGCGCCAGTCGAAGAAAGTGATCGGTATCGGTTCGCCACGCGCCAGCATTGAGAGCAACTTTGCGCTGCGTGAGCTGGTTGGTGCGGAAAACTTCTACACAGGTATCGCGCGCGGCGAGCAGGAACGTCTGCAACTGGCGCTGAAAGTGCTGCGTGAAGGCGGAATTTACACCCCGGCGCTGCGGGAGATCGAATCTTATGACGCGGTACTGGTCTTGGGTGAGGATGTCACTCAGACCGGCGCGCGCGTTGCGCTGGCGGTACGCCAGGCGGTGAAAGGTAAAGCGCGTGAAATGGCGGCGGCGCAGAAAGTGGCCGACTGGCAGATTGCGGCCATCCTTAACATCGGCCAGCGTGCCAAACATCCGCTGTTCGTGACCAACGTGGACGACACCCGTCTGGATGATATCGCCGCCTGGACCTATCGCGCGCCGGTGGAAGATCAGGCGCGCCTGGGCTTTGCGATTGCTCATGCGCTGGACAATACGGCGCCTGCGGTTGACGGTATCGACAGCGACTTACAAAACAAAATTGATGTCATTGTGCAGGCGTTGGCCGGCGCGAAAAAACCGCTGATTATCTCCGGCACTAACGCCGGTAGCAGTGAGGTGATTCAGGCGGCCGCCAACGTGGCGAAAGCGCTGAAAGGCCGTGGCGCCGACGTCGGTATTACTATGATTGCCCGTTCCGTGAACAGCATGGGGCTGGGTATGATGGGCGGCGGTTCGCTTGATGATGCGTTGGGCGAGCTGGAAACCGGCAGCGCGGACGCGGTGGTGGTGCTGGAAAACGATCTCCACCGTCATGCAAGCGCTACGCGCGTGAACGCCGCGCTCGCCAAAGCGCCGCTGGTGATGGTGGTTGACCATCAGCGCACGGCGATTATGGAAAACGCGCATCTGGTGCTTTCCGCGGCAAGCTTCGCCGAAAGCGATGGTACGGTCATCAACAACGAAGGCCGCGCGCAGCGCTTCTTCCAGGTTTATGATCCGGCCTACTACGATAACAAGACGATTATGCTGGAAAGCTGGCGCTGGCTGCATTCGCTGCACAGCACCGTCGAAAACCGCGAAGTGGACTGGACACAGCTTGACCATGTGATCGACGCGGTCATTGCCGCCATGCCGCAATTTGCCGGCATTAAAGACGCCGCGCCGGATGCGACCTTCCGCATTCGTGGGCAGAAGCTGGCGCGCGAACCGCATCGTTACAGCGGTCGTACGGCGATGCGCGCCAATATCAGCGTGCATGAACCACGTCAGCCGCAGGATAAAGACACCATGTTCGCCTTCTCAATGGAAGGGAATAACCAACCGACTGCCCCGCGATCTGAAATTCCGTTCGCCTGGGCGCCGGGCTGGAACTCCCCGCAGGCGTGGAACAAATTCCAGGATGAAGTGGGCGGCAAACTGCGTCACGGCGATCCGGGCGTGCGTTTGATTGAAGCGACTGAGGGCGGTCTGGCTTATTTCACTACCGTGCCGGCAAGCTTCCAGGCGCAGGACGGTCAGTGGCGTATTGCGCCGTATTACCACCTGTTTGGCAGCGACGAATTGTCTCAGCGTTCTCCGGTCTTCCAGAGCCGTATGCCGCAGCCGTATATCAAACTTAACCCGGCGGATGCCGCGAAGTTGGGCGTCAATGCCGGGACGCGCGTCTCCTTTAGCTACGATGGCAATACGGTGACGCTGCCGGTTGAAATCTCTGAAGGGTTAGCGGCAGGGCAGGTAGGGCTGCCGATGGGTATGCCTGGCATCGCGCCGGTTCTGGCTGGCGCGCGTCTTGAGGATCTGCGGGAGGCGCAACAATGAGTTGGATTACACCGGATCTGATTGAGATCCTGCTGAGCATTCTCAAAGCGGTGGTGATTCTGCTGGTGGTTGTCACCTGCGGGGCCTTCATGAGCTTTGGCGAACGTCGTCTGCTGGGTCTGTTCCAGAACCGTTATGGACCAAACCGCGTTGGCTGGGGCGGCTCGCTCCAGCTGGTCGCGGATATGATCAAGATGTTCTTTAAAGAAGACTGGATCCCGAAATTCTCGGATCGCGTCATCTTTACCCTGGCGCCGATGATCGCGTTTACTTCGCTGCTGCTCTCCTTCGCCATTGTGCCGGTTAGCCCTAACTGGGTGGTGGCCGATTTAAACATCGGGATTTTGTTCTTCCTGATGATGGCCGGTCTGGCAGTTTACGCGGTGCTGTTCGCCGGTTGGTCGAGCAACAACAAATACTCGCTGCTGGGCGCGATGCGCGCGTCTGCCCAGACGGTGAGCTACGAAGTGTTTCTTGGTCTTTCCCTGATGGGCGTGGTGGCGCAGGCCGGTTCATTTAATATGACCGATATCGTCAATAACCAGGCGCATCTGTGGAACGTGATTCCGCAATTCTTTGGGTTTGTTACTTTCGCCATCGCGGGCGTAGCGGTCTGTCACCGTCACCCGTTTGACCAGCCGGAAGCCGAGCAGGAACTGGCGGACGGTTACCACATCGAATATTCCGGTATGAAATTCGGTCTGTTCTTCGTGGGGGAGTACATCGGTATCGTCACCGTTTCCGCGCTGATGGTAACGCTGTTCTTCGGTGGCTGGCATGGCCCGTTCTTACCGCCATTCGTCTGGTTCGCGCTGAAAACCGCGTTCTTCATGATGATGTTCATTTTGATTCGTGCGTCGTTACCGCGTCCGCGTTATGACCAGGTAATGTCCTTCGGCTGGAAAGTTTGCCTGCCGCTGACGCTCATCAACTTGCTGGTAACGGCGGCTGTCATTCTGTGGCAGGCGCAATAAGGGACACAAAGACCATGACCTTAAAAGAATTATTAGTAGGTTTCGGCACTCAGGTACGCAGTATCTGGATGATCGGCCTGCATGCGTTCGCCAAACGCGAAACGCGGATGTATCCGGAAGAGCCGGTCTATTTACCGCCCCGTTACCGTGGTCGTATCGTGCTCACGCGCGACCCGGACGGTGAAGAGCGCTGCGTTGCCTGTAACCTGTGTGCGGTAGCCTGTCCGGTAGGCTGTATCTCTCTGCAAAAAGCGGAGACCAAAGATGGCCGCTGGTATCCGGAATTTTTCCGCATTAACTTCTCACGCTGCATCTTCTGCGGCCTGTGCGAAGAAGCGTGCCCGACCACGGCGATTCAGTTGACCCCGGACTTCGAACTGGGCGAATACAAACGTCAGGATCTGGTGTACGAAAAAGAGGATCTGCTGATTTCCGGTCCGGGCAAATACCCGGAATATAACTTCTACCGGATGGCGGGTATGGCAATCGACGGCAAAGATAAAGGCGAAGCAGAGAACGAAGCCAAGCCTATCGACGTCAAGAGCCTGTTACCGTAAGGAGAGGGCAATGGAATTCGCTTTTTATATCTGTGGCCTGATAGCCATCCTCGCGACCCTGCGAGTGATCACCCATACCAATCCGGTACACGCGCTGTTGTATCTGGTGATATCGCTACTGGCGATTTCCGGGGTGTTCTTTTCGCTGGGCGCTTATTTTGCCGGTGCGCTGGAAATTATCGTCTACGCAGGCGCCATCATGGTGCTGTTTGTGTTCGTGGTGATGATGCTCAACCTCGGCGGCAGCGAAATCGAGCAGGAACGCCAGTGGCTGAAGCCGCAGGTGTGGATTGGTCCGGCGGTTTTGTCGGCCATTATGCTGGCGGTCATTGTGTACGCCATTCTGGGCGTTAACGACCAGGGCATCGACGGCACGCCGATTAGCGCGAAAGCGGTGGGCATTACGCTGTTCGGGCCTTATGTTCTGGCGGTCGAACTGGCGTCTATGCTGCTGCTGGCAGGCCTGGTGGTGGCGTTCCACGTCGGTCGTGAAGAGCGTGCGGGCGAAGTGCTAAGCAACCGCGCCGATGACCGCGCGAAAAGAAAAACGGAGGAGCGCGCATGATCCCCTTAACACACGGACTGATCCTCGCTGCGATTTTATTCGTCCTGGGTTTAACCGGTCTGGTTATCCGCCGCAATCTGCTGTTTATGCTGATCGGGCTGGAAATCATGATTAACGCCTCCGCGCTGGCCTTTGTGGTCGCCGGGAGCTACTGGGGCCAGACCGATGGTCAGGTGATGTACATTCTCGCCATCAGCCTTGCGGCTGCGGAAGCGAGTATTGGACTTGCGCTGTTGCTGCAACTCCATCGCCGTCGCCAGAACCTGAACATCGATTCAGTAAGTGAGATGCGTGGATGAACATGCTTGCCTTAACCATTATTCTGCCATTGATTGGCTTTGTACTGCTGGCGTTCTCTCGCGGACGCTGGTCGGAAAATCTCTCCGCGACCATTGGCGTGGGCTCCGTTGGCCTGGCGGCGTTGGTGACAGCGTTTGTCGGGATGGATTTCTTCGCCAACGGCAAACAGGCGTTCAGCCAGCCGCTGTGGACGTGGATGTCGGTCGGTAACTTCAACATCGGTTTTAACCTGGTGCTGGACGGCCTGTCGCTGACCATGCTCTCTGTGGTCACCGGCGTCGGCTTCTTGATCCACATGTTCGCGTCCTGGTACATGCGTGGGGAAGAGGGTTACTCCCGCTTCTTCGCTTATACCAACCTGTTTATCGCCAGCATGGTTGTTCTGGTGCTGTCCGATAACCTGCTGTTGATGTACCTCGGCTGGGAAGGCGTGGGCCTGTGCTCTTATCTGTTGATCGGCTTCTATTACAGCGATCCGAAGAATGGCGCAGCGGCAATGAAAGCCTTCGTGGTGACCCGTGTCGGTGACGTGTTCCTCGCCTTCGCGCTGTTCATCCTCTACAACGAACTGGGCACGCTGAACTTCCGCGAAATGGTCGAGCTGGCGCCAGCGCACTTTGCTGACGGCAACAACATGCTGATGTGGGCGACGCTGATGCTGCTGGGCGGCGCGGTCGGTAAATCTGCGCAGCTACCGTTGCAGACCTGGCTTGCCGACGCGATGGCCGGTCCGACGCCGGTCTCCGCGCTGATCCACGCCGCTACCATGGTGACCGCCGGTGTCTACCTGATCGCTCGTACCCATGGTCTGTTCCTGATGACCCCGGAAATTCTGCATCTGGTGGGCATTATCGGGGCGATTACGCTGGTCATGGCGGGTTTCGCCGCGCTGGTGCAGACCGACATCAAACGCGTGCTGGCCTATTCCACCATGAGCCAGATTGGCTACATGTTCCTGGCGCTGGGCGTACAGGCGTGGGATGCAGCGATTTTCCACCTGATGACGCACGCCTTCTTTAAAGCGCTGCTGTTCCTGGCCTCCGGCTCGGTGATTCTGGCCTGTCATCACGAACAGAACATCTTTAAGATGGGCGGTCTGCGTAAGTCGATTCCACTGGTGTATGCCTGCTTCCTGGTGGGGGGCGCGGCGCTGTCGGCGCTGCCGCTGGTCACTGCGGGTTTCTTCAGTAAGGATGAGATCCTGGCCGGCGCGATGGCTAACGGTCATATCAATCTGATGGTGGCGGGTCTGGTCGGCGCGTTCATGACCTCGCTGTACACCTTCCGGATGATTTTCATCGTATTCCACGGTAAAGAACAAATTCATGCTCATGCAGGGAAGGGGATTACCCACCATCTGCCGCTGATTGTCCTGATGATTCTGTCTACCTTTGTTGGCGCGCTGATTGTGCCGCCATTGCAGGGGGTGCTGCCGCAGACAACTGAACTGGCGCATGGGCGCGTCATGACGCTGGAAATTACCTCTGGCATCGTAGCGATTGCCGGCATCCTGATTGCCGCATGGCTGTGGCTGGGTAAACGCACGCTGGTGACGTCGATCGCCAACAGCGCGCCGGGCCGTCTGCTGGGTACCTGGTGGTATAACGCCTGGGGCTTTGACTGGCTGTACGACAAAGTATTCGTCAAGCCATTCCTGGGCATTGCCTGGCTGCTGAAGCGCGACCCGCTTAATGCGTTGATGAACATTCCGGCTATCCTTTCCCGTTTTGCAGGCAAAGGCCTGGTACTAAGCGAGAACGGTTATTTGCGCTGGTATGTGGCATCCATGAGCATCGGCGCGGTTGTGGTGCTGGCGCTGCTGATGGCACTGCGTTGATCGTAAAGTGAATTTTATCCAAATTCGTTGAAAATCAGGCCTCTGTCAGAGGCCTTAAAAAGGAATAAAAATCGCCATGTTACTACCCTGGCTAATATTGATTCCCTTTATCGGCGGCTTTCTGTGCTGGCAGACCGAACGCTTTGGCGTGAAGGTGCCGCGCTGGATAGCGCTGATTACCATGGGGCTGACGCTGGCGCTCGGTCTGCAATTGTGGTTGCAGGGCGGCTACTCACTGACGCAATCCGCCGGTATTCCACAGTGGCAATCTGAATTTGTCCTGCCGTGGATCCCGCGTTTTGGCATCTCTATCCATCTGGCGCTCGACGGACTGTCGCTGCTAATGGTGGTGCTGACCGGCCTGCTCGGCGTTCTGGCGGTGCTTTGCTCCTGGCGAGAAATCGAAAAATATCAGGGCTTCTTCCACCTGAACCTGATGTGGATCTTAGGCGGCGTTATCGGCGTGTTCCTCGCTATCGACATGTTCCTGTTCTTCTTCTTCTGGGAAATGATGCTGGTGCCGATGTACTTCCTGATAGCGCTGTGGGGCCACAAAGCCTCTAACGGGAAAACGCGTATCACGGCGGCGACCAAGTTCTTCATCTACACCCAGGCGAGTGGTCTGGTGATGCTGATTGCCATCCTGGCGCTGGTCTTTGTGCACTACAACGCGACCGGCGTGTGGACTTTCAACTATGAAGAGCTGCTGAACACGCCGATGTCCCACGGTGTGGAATATCTGCTGATGCTGGGCTTCTTCATCGCCTTCGCGGTGAAAATGCCGGTGGTGCCGCTGCATGGCTGGCTGCCGGATGCGCACTCCCAGGCGCCGACCGCCGGTTCCGTCGACCTGGCCGGTATCTTGCTGAAAACCGCCGCTTACGGTCTGCTGCGTTTCTCCCTGCCATTGTTCCCGAACGCGTCGGCGGAGTTTGCGCCTATCGCCATGTGGCTGGGCGTTATCGGCATTTTCTACGGCGCGTGGATGGCCTTTACCCAATACGACATCAAGCGTCTGATTGCCTACACCTCGGTTTCGCATATGGGCTTCGTGCTGATTGCTATCTACACCGGCAGCCAACTGGCCTACCAGGGGGCGGTGATTCAGATGATTGCGCACGGTTTGTCCGCAGCCGGTCTGTTCATTCTGTGTGGCCAGTTGTACGAACGTCTGCATACGCGTGACATGCGTATGATGGGCGGCCTGTGGGGCAAAATGAAATGGTTGCCTGCGCTGTCCATGTTCTTTGCGGTGGCGACGCTCGGGATGCCGGGCACCGGTAACTTTGTCGGCGAATTTATGATTCTGTTCGGCAGCTACCAGGTGGTGCCGGTGATTACCGTGATCTCGACCTTTGGGCTGGTATTCGCCTCTGTATACTCGCTGGCGATGCTGCATCGCGCTTACTTTGGTAAGGCGAAGAGCCAGATTGCCAGTGTAGAACTGCCAGGGATGTCGCTGCGCGAGCTGTTTATCATTCTGTTGCTGGTGGTGCTTCTGGTACTGCTTGGCTTCTATCCGCAGCCGATTCTGGATACCTCGCATTCTGCGATGAGCAACATCCAGCAGTGGTTTGTTAATTCCGTTACTACTACAAGGCCGTAAATCGCCATGACAATAACTCCACAACACCTGATTGCGCTGCTACCGCTGCTGATCGTCGGCTTGACGGTGGTGGTTGTGATGCTCTCCATTGCGTGGCGACGCAATCACTTCCTCAATGCCACGCTGTCGGTCATTGGGCTTAACGCTGCTCTGGTTTCGCTTTGGTTTGTCGGCCAGGCCGGGGCAATGGACGTCACGCCGCTGATGCGCGTTGACGGCTTTGCGATGCTCTACACCGGGCTGGTGCTGCTGGCGAGCCTCGCCACCTGTACCTTTGCCTACCCGTGGCTGGAAGGCTATAACGATAACCAGGAAGAGTTCTACCTGCTGGTGTTAATCGCCAGCCTGGGCGGAATTCTGCTGGCGAACGCCAACCATCTGGCGGCGCTGTTCCTTGGTATTGAACTGATCTCGCTGCCGCTGTTCGGCCTGATTGGTTATGCTTTCCGCCAGAAACGCTCGCTGGAAGCCAGTATCAAATACACCATCCTCTCCGCTGCCGCCTCGTCTTTCCTGCTGTTCGGGATGGCGCTGGTCTATGCGCAGTCCGGCAACCTGTCTTTCGAAGCGCTCGGTAAGAGCCTCGGCGATGGTATGCTGCACGAGCCGTTGCTGCTGGCGGGCTTTGGCCTGATGATTGTCGGTCTGGGCTTTAAACTCTCTCTGGTGCCGTTCCACCTGTGGACGCCAGACGTTTATCAGGGCGCGCCTGCGCCGGTTTCCACCTTCCTGGCGACGGCGAGCAAAATTGCTATCTTCGGCGTGGTGATGCGTCTGTTCCTCTATGCGCCGGTAGGCGACAGCGAAGCGGTACGCGTGGTGCTGGGCATTATCGCCTTTGCCTCTATCATCTTTGGTAACCTGATGGCGCTGAGCCAGACCAACATCAAACGTCTGCTCGGTTACTCTTCTATCTCTCACCTCGGCTATCTGCTGGTGGCGCTGATTGCCCTGCAGAGCGGCGAGATGTCGATGGAAGCGGTTGGCGTTTACCTGGCCGGTTATCTGTTCAGCAGCCTCGGTGCGTTTGGCGTGGTCAGCCTGATGTCCAGCCCGTTCCGCGGCCCGGATGCCGATTCCCTGTACTCTTACCGTGGTCTGTTCTGGCACCGTCCGGTTCTTGCCGCGGTGATGACGGTGATGATGCTGTCGCTGGCAGGTATCCCGATGACGCTGGGCTTTATCGGCAAATTCTACGTGCTGGCGGTCGGCGTTCAGGCCAGCCTGTGGTGGCTGGTCGCCGCCGTGGTGGTGGGTTCCGCGATTGGTTTGTACTACTACCTGCGTGTTGCGGTGAGTCTCTACCTGCACGCGCCGCAGCAACCGGGACGCGACGCGCCGACAAACTGGCAGTACAGCGCAGGCGGTATCGTGGTGCTGATCTCCGCGTTGCTAGTGTTGGTACTGGGCGTCTGGCCGCAGCCGCTGATTAGCCTTGTGCAACTGGCGATGCCGCTGATGTAATGCCGCGTTGATGATGTCAATAACCGCCGATTTATCGGCGGTTGAGGCTGATGACCAACACCGGAGCCTCTAAATGTTGGATTGCATCCAACTTATGAAAACCTGTGACGCATAGAGACCCTGGACTCGTTGGGTGAGGCATAGCCGAAACCCAACACTTTTTCAACGAACACAGAACCAGATGCCGGATAAGGCGTAGTCGCCATCCGGCATCAACGTTGTATTCTCTTTTGTCAGCCATCCGACAGCGCCGCCAGGCGCTATTATATTCACACCTCCTCTATATTCCCCCTGAATAATAGATCGAAGCGATAAAATTCAACGCCAGTCAGCTTTGTTAATATAATTGGCAGTAATGTTATTTTGATTTATTTAATTTACATGAATCCAAACGGTAGAATTGCTAATTATTACCGCAACCTCTAAGTGCATATAATCGTTAAATAAATTTATTTACACACCATGTCATGCTAATGTTCATTTATAAATTTTAATAAAATGACAAATTCCGATTTATTATGTCGTAAACGTTACTCCGATATAGCCGGGTTTTGTGCTGCTCCACGGAGGTAAACAAAAAGGACAAAAAGAAAATAAGGACATAGTAAGTGAACAAAACCTACAATATTATATGGAACGCCGCCCGCGGCATGTATATTGTCACCTCCGAACTGGCGCGCAGTGGTAGCCGCGCTATCGTCAGCGTCAGCGCCTCGTGCGCGGTAACTCTGCTGGCGATGGATGCTGCCCCCGCCGTCGCAGAGGAAACGCGAGTTTCTATTCCCTCCCAGACCACCACCTACACCCTGTCAGGCGCTACGCCGTTCGTCGTGGAAACGGGCAATACCGTCGCCACCGACACAGCGACCAGCGCCGCCATCGTCGGCGATAACAGCAACGACTGGGATCTGCTGATTGAAAGCGGCGCTGTCGTGGGGAGCAGTCTGACCGACAGCCAGGCGATGAACCTGGATTCGTCAACGGGCGCCACCAGCGTACATAACCAGGGGACGATCACCGGTTCCAACGAGGATGGAGCGATAATGCTTCAAAACGGCGGCAGCGTGATCAACGATGCCCGGATCGAAAACAGCGCAACGTATGAGCATGATCCTGAGGATATCCCCCAGGAATATGCCGGCGTTTATATGCTCAATGGCGGCAGTTACGTCAGCAGCGAAAGCGGGGTGCTGGAGGGCGTTTCCGGGGTGATCGTCCAGAGCGGCGAGGCCCACATCACCAACGGCGGGATGATTAGCTCCGATGGCTCCTGGCGCTCTTATGGCGTCGAGTTTCGCGACGGTACTTACGGTACGATTGTCAATACCGGCACCATTATCACCACGGCCAGCGATGGTTCAAACAAGATCGAGGATGCGGCGATTTATGTCCACACCCTGAATGATATGGCGGTGAGTGGTTCTGTTTCTGTTGATAATAGCGGCCTTATGCAGTCTGATTTTATTACCGTTGCGCTCTATCACGGTTCTCATTTTGAAGTGGTCAACCGTGTCGGCGGGGTGATCACGGCGGGAAACAGCAGCCTCGTCGGCATCAAGTCCACCGCCATGGAACTTAAAGTGGGCGTCGACAACCTCGTCACCAATGACGGCACGATTTCCGCATATGGCACCGCCAATACTTACGGCATCCATTATGGCGAAAGTACCTCCGGCGGCGTTATCACCAATACCGGCTCCATTACCACCACGGGCGGCGGCGCGGGAGACGCCAGCGTCTATGTCCACGGCAACGGCGACGGCACCGTCGTCAACAACAGCGGAACCATGAGTTCCACCGTCTATGGCGTCTATCTCGACTCGGCACGTTCCAAAGGCCATACGCTCAATAACCAGGCCGGGAGCGCAATTTCGGCCAACACGGCGGTGGCGATTAATGGCAACGGCAATACCATCAGCAACCAGGGGAAGATGACCGGCGTAAGCGACGGCCTCCTTATCAGCGGCAATAACAATATCGTCACCACCTCAGGCGGTGAAATTTCAGGCAAAAATGGTATCCGTGTCAGTAAAGGCAGCGGCAACCAGATCACGGCCAAAAGTGGAAGTAAGATCACCACCACCAGCACCGGCATCAGTATCGCTGGCGGCAATAACCAGATAACGACCGAAAGCGGAAGCGCTATCGTCGCCAAAGACAACGGCATCCTGATTAACAGCGGCGCCAACAACGTCACCAATGGCGGCAGCATCACGGCGACCGGCTCCAATATGTCTTACGGCATCCAGTACAATAGCGGCGCCAGCGGCACTATCACCAACACCGGCACCATTACCACAACGGGTAAAGGCGCCGGGGACGCGAGCGTCTATGCCCACGGCGGCGCCGTCACGATTAACAACAGCGGCACGATGGACTCCTCGGTATTCGGCGTCTACGTCACCACGGGCCACACGCTCAATAACCTGGCCGGCGGCTCCATCTCGGCAAATACCGCCGTTCAGTTCCACGGCAACAATAATAAGCTCGCCAATGCGGGAGCAATCCTGGGCGACACCAATGGCGTAACCATTAACGGCTCCGGCAACACCCTGACCAGTCAGGGGAAAATAACCGGCGGAATCAACGCCATTCTCATCAACAGCGGCAGCAAGAACAACACCCTCACCCTCAATACCGGTACGGAGATATCCGGCAGCATTACCGACGACAACAACAGCGCCAGCGCCAACAATAATCTGATTCTGGACGGAGAGGGTACGCTGGGCAGCAGCATCAGCGGCCTGAACAGCGTGACCAGCAGCGGCGACTGGACGCTGTCGGGCGCGACGATGAACCTCTCGGGAACAACCAACAGCGCGCTTTGGGTAAAATCCGGCACGCTGATACTGAACGGCGCGATGACCGCCAAAGGCGCGACCGTCGATAGCGGCACGACGTTACAGATTGGCAACGGAGGCACGCTGGGCGCGTTTAACGGCGACATCGTTGATAATGGCACGCTGACGTTTAACCGCAGCGATGCTGCCGCCTACGGCAGCGTCATCAGCGGCAGCGGCAACGTGGTAAAACAGGGCGGCGGCGAGCTGACGCTCAGTAACAACAACAGCTACAGCGGCGGCACCACCATAGCAGAGGGAACGCTGACTGCCACCGCTGGCGGCGCGCTGGGCAGCGGCAATATCGACAACCGCGCTTATCTCAAACTGGACGCGGCAAGCGCCAGCGATCCCTTTATCGTGGCGGATCTCACCACCCACAGCGGCGCCACCGTTGAAATCGGCGCGGGCAGCACGCTACAGGCCAACACCCTGACCCAGCAGGACGGCAGCACGCTGACGGCCGATTTGACGGCGACCAGCGGCCCCGCCATCCGCGCAAAAAACGTGAATCTGGACGGCACGCTGAATGTCGCCTCGCCCGCCAGCCAGGAGCCGATACGCAGCACCGACGATCTGATCTCCCTGGCGCTTATCGAATCGGACAACGCCATTAGCGGCGATTTTGACGACATCACTATCAACGGCAACGCCATGAACCCGGACGCGTTTATTACCGTCGTGGGGCAGAAAAACGTCAATGACACACACTATGATCTGGTCGAGACGTTGACGTGGTATGCCGATCGCGACAACGCCGCCATCGACGCCCACGGCACCTTCAACCTGGCGGATGCCGACGACAGCTTTACGGTCAACACGGTGCTGGAAAATGTTGACGCCAACAGCGGCTGGAACGGCCAGTCGCTTACCAAAACCGGCGCAGGCACGCTGATCCTGAATGCGGAAAACACCTATACCGGCAGCACCACCATCAGCGAGGGTACGCTGATTGCCACCAACGTTGAGGCGCTGGGTACCGGCAACGTCACCGACAACGCCACGCTGGAGATGAACACCGGCGGCGATTTTGACAACGCCATCAGCGGCAGCGGCCAGGTGGTGAAATCCGGCGACGAGACGCTCACGCTCTCCGGTGCCAATTCTTACACCGGCGGCACCACCATCAGCGGCGGTACGCTGGTCGCCAGCAACGTTGAGGCGCTGGGCACTGGCGACATTACCGACAACGCCACGCTGGAGCTGAACGCCGGCGGTGACTTCGCCAACAACATTGGCGGTACGGGCAGCGTGGTGAAATCCGGCGATAAGACGCTCACACTCTCCGGCAGCAATACTTACACCGGCGGCACCACCATCAGCGGCGGCACGCTGGTCGCCAGCAACGTTGAGGCGCTGGGCAGCGGCGACGTCACCGACAACGCCACGCTGGAAATGAATACCGGCGGTGACTTCGCCAACAACATTGGCGGTACGGGCAGCGTGGTGAAATCCGGCGACGAGACGCTCACGCTTTCTGGCGCCAATTCTTACACCGGCGGCACCACCATCAGCGGCGGCACGCTGGTCGCCAGCAACGTTGAGGCGCTGGGTACCGGCGACGTCACCGATAACGCCACGCTGGAGCTGAACACCGGCGGCGATTTTGACAACGCCATCAGCGGCAGCGGCCAGGTGGTGAAATCCGGCGATAAGACGCTCACACTCTCCGGAATCAATAGTTATACCGGTGGCACCACCATCAGCG